>CAUJHQ010000105.1 GCA_963204815.1 Pseudomonadota bacterium
TGGGTGCGCGACAGCGCCGGCGTGCTGGTGAGCCACGCGACCGGCACGTTCAAGTACATGAAGGCGCTGCCGGTAGACGGCCGCAAGCTGCAGAAGCTCAACGCATCCGACTGAGGAGACCCGAACCATGCGCAACCAGCAAATCGTCCTCGCCTCGCGGCCCGCCGCCGAGGCCACGCTCGACAACTTCAGCTTCGTCGAAACCGAACTGCCTGCGCTGGGCGACGGCCAGGTGCTCGTGCGCCACCACTACCTGAGCCTGGACCCGTACATGCGCATGCGCATGAACGACAGCAAGAGCTACGCGGCGCCGCAGGCCATCGGCGCGCCGATGATCGGCGGCACGGTCGGAGAGGTCGTGGAGTCGCGCCACCCCGGCTACAAGACCGGCGACAAGGTCGTCGGCATGGGCGGGTGGCAGCTCTTCTCCATCGTCGACGGCGCCGCCGGCCTGCTGCGCAAGGTGGACACCACGCACGTGCCGCTGTCGGCCTACCTGGGCGCGGTCGGCATGCCCGGTGTCACCGCCTGGTACGGGCTGGTGAAGATCATCGAACCGAAGGCCGGCGAGACGGTCTTCGTCAGCGCCGCCAGCGGCGCCGTCGGCAGCGCCGTGGGCCAGCTCGCCAAGGCGCGCGGCTGCCGCGCGGTGGGCATCGCCGGCGGCGCCGACAAGTGCGCCTACGTCGTGAACGAGCTCGGCTTCGACGCGTGCATCGACCACAAGGCGCACCGCGACACGAAGAGCCTCGCCGCCGCGCTGGCCGAGGCGGCACCGAAGGGCATCGACGGCAACTTCGAGAACGTCGGCGGCATGGTGCTCGATGCGGTGATGCTGAACATGAATGCCTTCGGCCGCATCGCGCTGTGCGGCATGATCTCCGGCTACGACGGCGGGCCGGTGCCGCTGGCCGAACCGCGCCTGCTGCTCACGCAGCGCCTGAAGGCGCAGGGCTTCATCGTCAGCGAGCACATGCAGCACTGGCCCGAGGCGCTGAAGGAACTGGGCACCCTGGTCGCCACCGGCAAGCTGAAGTACCGCGAGAGCATCGCCCAGGGGCTCGCGAGCGCACCCGAGGCCTTCCTCGGCCTGCTGAAGGGCCGCAACTTCGGCAAGCAACTGGTGAAACTGGTGTGAACTGGCACTGGCAGCGTTTCGCCGACCTGGGCGTCGACAACCTCTACGACGCGCTCGCGCTGCGCTGCCGCGTGTTCATCCTCGAGCAGGGGCCCTACCTCGATCCCGACGGCATCGACCGCCAGAGCTGGCACCTGCTGGGTCGCGACGAGGGCGGCACGCTGCAGGCCTACCTGCGCGTCGTCGACCCCGGGGTGAAGTACGCCGAGCCCTCGATCGGCCGCGTCATCACCTCGCCGGAAACCCGCGGCAGCGGCCTGGGCAAGACGCTGGTGGCCGAAGGCGTCCGGCGTACCGTCGAGGCCTGGCCCGGGCGTGGCATCCGCATCAGCGCGCAGACGCATCTGGCGCGCTTTTACGCCGCGTTCGGTTTCGACACCGTGGGCGAGCCGTACCCGGAGGACAACATCCCCCACGTGCAGATGTACCGGAGGCCGTGATGACGACGACGCACGAGGTCTTCAACCAGGGCACGCCGTTCACGGGCGCGAACCTGTTCCGCACGAACCGCGCGCTGCGCGACGCGCTGGCCTTCCACGCGCCCGCGCTCGACACCACGCGCCTGGACCTGCTGGGCGCCGAAGCCGGGTCGGCTGCGATGCAGCAGCACGCGCGGCTGGCCAACCTGCATGCACCGGTGCTGCACACGCACGACCGCTTCGGCCACCGCGTCGACCAGGTCGAGTTCCACCCCAGCTACCACGCGCTGATGGCGACCGCGCTGGCGCACGGCCTGCACGGCACGCCGTGGCGCGGCGGCACCGGCGCGCACCTGGAGCGCGCCGCCGGCTTCATGCTCTTCACCGAGGCCGAGCCTTCGGTGCTGTGCCCGGTGTCGATGACCTACGCGGTGACGCCGGCGCTGCGCGCCAACCTCGCCATCGCCGACGCCTGGGAGCCGAAGCTCGCCGGCACCCGCTACGACCCGCGCTTCGTGCCCTTCGACCAGAAGAGCGCGCTGACGATGGGCATGGGCATGACCGAGAAGCAGGGCGGCAGCGACGTGCGCGCGAACACCACGCGCGCCGAGCGCGACGGCACCGACGCCTGGGGCGAGCGCTGGCGACTCACCGGCCACAAGTGGTTCATGTCGGCGCCGATGTGCGACGCCTTCCTGGTGCTGGCGCAGACCTCGGACACGTCGGCCGGCCTGTCGTGCTTCTTCCTGCCGCGCTGGCTGCCCGACGGTACGGTCAACGCCATCGCGGTGCAGCGCCTGAAGCACAAGCTGGGCAACCACGCCAACGCCAGCAGCGAGGTCGAGTTCGACCGCGCTGCCGCCTGGCTGGTGGGCGAGGTCGGCCGCGGCGTGCCGCAGATCCTGGCGATGGGCGCGCTGACGCGGCTGGACTGCGCGCTCGGCACCGCCGGGCTGATGCGCCAGGCGTTGTCGATCGCGCTCCACCACACGGCGCAGCGCCAGGCCTTCGGCAAGCCGCTCGCCGCGCAGCCGCTGATGAAGAACGTGCTCGCCGACCTGGCGATCGAGAGCGAAGCCGCGACTGCGCTCGCGCTGCGCGTGGCGCAGACGGTCGACGCCAGCGAGCGCGGCGACGCCCACGAGGCGGTGATGCGCCGCCTGATCACGCCGCTGGCCAAGTTCTGGGTCTGCAAACGCGGCAGCCACTTCGCCCAGGAGGCGATGGAATGCCTGGGTGGCAACGGCTACGTGGAAGAGCAGGGCGAAGGCGTGATGGCGCGCATCTACCGCGAGATGCCGCTCAACAGCATCTGGGAAGGCGCCGGCAACATCATGGCGCTGGACCTGCTGCGCGCGCTGCGCGGCCGCGGCGTCGCCGAGGCGCTGGCGCATGAACTGGCGCCGGTGAAGGGCGCCCATGCCGCACTCGACCGCGCGGTGGCGCGCGTGCTGCACCAGACCGACGGCACGGTCGACGAAGGCCAGGCGCGCCACCTCGCCCGCGAGACCGCGCTCGTGCTGCAGGCCGCGCTGCTGCGCCGGCATGCCACGGATGCTGTCTTCGCCGCTTTCTGCGACACGCGGCTCGCCACCGCGTCCGACGTCTTCGGGCTGCTGCCGCCCGGCCACGACACCGATGCGCTGATCCGGCGCGCCCAACCCGCGGAGGCCGCATGACCGAACCCCAGCCGCCCGACTTCGTCCTGCACCACTACGACGGCTCGCCGTTCTCCGAGAAGCTGCGCCTGATCCTGGGCTTCAAGGGGCTGGCCTGGGCCACGGTGAAGGTGCCGGTGATCATGCCCAAGCCCGACGTCACGGCGCTCACCGGTGGCTACCGCAAGACGCCGATCGCGCAGGTCGGCGCCGATGTCTACTGCGACACCGCGCTGATCGCGCGCGTGATCGACCGCCTCGCGCCCACGCCGGCGCTGTACCCGGCCGGCGCGCCGCTGGCGCCGCTGCTGGCGCAGTGGGCCGACAGCACGCTGTTCTGGACCGTCATCCCGTACACGATGCAGCCGGCGGGCCTGTCGGCCATCTTCGCCGGCGTCGCGCCCGAGGTCGTGAAGGCCTTCGCCGCCGACCGCGCGCCGTTCACCGCCGGCCTGCGGCGGCAGACGCCGGCGGACGCGGCGGCCAACCTGGCGCGCCACCTGGCCGCGCTCGACGCGCAGCTGGCCGACGGCCGCGCCTGGCTCTTCGGCGACAACGCGAGCATTGCCGACTTCTCGGTGGCGCACTGCCTCTGGTACGTGCGCCGCGCGCCGCCGGTGGCCGGCATCCTGGCGCCGCACGCGCACCTGGCGCGCTGGCTCGACCGCATCACCGCGCTCGGTCACGGCCGCTTCACGCCGATGAGCAGCACCGCGGCCATCGCGCTGGCGCAGTCGAGCACCCCACTCGCGCCGGTGGCAGTGCAAGCCGGCCTCGGCTTCGACGCCGGCACCGCCGTCACCGTGACGCCCACCGACTACGGCCTGGACCCGAGCGCCGGCACCCTGGTGGGGCTGAGCGAGGACGAGGTCGTCATCCGCCGCACCGACGAACGCGCCGGCACCGTGCACGTGCACTTCCCGCGCGCCGGTTTCCAGATCAAGCCACAGGAGCACGCATGAGCGATTGGAAGGGCCGCACGGCCGTCATCACCGGGGCCGCATCGGGCTTCGGCCTGGAAGCGAGCCGCATCGCGGCGCGCCGCGGCATGAACGTCGTCATGGCCGACGTGCAGCCCGACGCGCTGGAACTGTCGGCGCGCGAGATCGAAGGCCTGGGCGCGCAGGTGCTGCGCGTGAAGGTCGACGTCTCGAAGGCGGCCGAGGTCGAGGCGCTGGGCGCGGCGGTGCAGGCCCGCTTCGGCGCGCCGCACTTCGTGTTCAACAACGCCGGCGTCGGTGCCGGCGGCCTGATCTGGGAGCACACGCTGAAGGACTGGGAGTGGGTCGTCGGCGTCAACCTGATGGGCGTGGCGCACGGCGTGCGCGTCTTCACGCCGATGATGCTGGCTGCCGCGGAGCGCGACCCCGCGTACCGCGGCCACATCGTCAACACCGCCAGCATGGCCGGCCTGCTGAACGCGCCGAACATGGGCGTCTACAACGTCACCAAGCACGCCGTGGTGTCGCTCAGCGAGACGCTCTACCAGGACCTCGCGCTCGTCAGCGAGCAGGTGCACGCGCACGTGCTGTGCCCGTTCTTCGTGCCCACCGGCATCCACCAGAGCGAGCGCAACCGACCGGCCGACATGCCCACGGCGGCGCCGACGAAGAGCCAGCTGATCGCGCAGGCGATGAGCGCCAAGGCCGTCACCAGCGGCAAGGTCACGGCCGCGCAGGTGGCGCAGTTCGTCTACGACGCGATGGACGAGAACCGGTTCTATGTCTTCAGCCACCCGAAGAGCCTGGCGACGGTGCAGACGCGGCTGGAGGACATCATGGGCCTTCGCAACCCGACCGACCCCTTCGCGTCGCGGCCGGAGATCGGCGCGCAGCTGCGCGAGGCCTTGCGCGCCAAATGAGCGGCATACCGGCGGGTTCAGCCGCGGTCGTTGGCGGCGGGCCCGCGGGCTTGATGGCGGCCGAGGCGCTGGCGCTGGCGGGCGTCGCCGTCGACCTCTACGACGGCATGCCCTCGGTGGGGCGCAAGTTCCTGCTCGCCGGCAAGGGCGGGCTCAACCTGACGCACTCCGAAGCGCTGCCGGCCTTCACCGCGCGCTACGGCGAACGGGCCGAAGCGGTCGGCCGCTGGCTGGCGGCGTTCGGCCCCGATGCGTTGCGCGCGTGGGCGGCGGCGCTCGGCGTCGAGACCTTCGTCGGCACCTCCGGCCGCGTCTTCCCGCAGGACCTGAAGGCTGCACCGCTGCTGCGCCACTGGCTGCACCGGCTGCGCGGGCAGGGCGTGCGCTTCCACATGCGGCACCGCTGGTTGGGCTGGGACGCGGCGGGCGCGCTGCGCTTCGCCACGCCGCACGGCGAGACCACCGCCACGCCGGCGGCCACCGTGCTGGCGCTCGGCGGCGCGAGCTGGTCGCGCCTGGGCTCCGACGGTGCCTGGTGGCCGTGGCTGCAGGCGCGCGGCATCGACCTGGCCCCGCTGCGGCCCAGCAACTGCGGTTTCGACGTCGGCTGGAGCGAGCACTTCCGCCAGCGCCATGCCGGCGCGCCGCTGAAGTCGGTGGCGATCGCCGTCGACGGCTGGCGCCAGGCGGGCGAGTTCGTCGCCACCGCCACCGGGGTCGAAGGCAGCCTCGTGTACGCGGCATCGGCGCGCCTGCGCGAACGCCTCGCGCGCGACGGCAGCGCCAGCTTCGAGCTCGACCTGCTGCCCGGCCGCAGCCTCGACTGGGTGCAGCGCGAAGTGGCGCACCCGCGCGGCCCGCGGTCGCTGGCTACGCACCTGAAGACGCGGCTGAACCTTGGCGGCGTGAAGGCCGGGCTGCTGTGGGAGATCGTGCCGAAGGACGCGCAGGCCGACCCGGCGCGGCTGGCCGCCTTCATCAAGGCGCTGCCGATCCGCGTGACGGCGGCGCGGCCGATCGACGAGGCGATCAGCACCGCCGGCGGCGTGCGCCTGGAGGCGCTGGACGACCGCCTGATGCTGCAGGCGCTGCCCGGCACCTTCTGCGCCGGTGAGATGCTGGACTGGGAAGCGCCGACCGGCGGCTACCTGCTGACGGCCTGCATGGCGTCGGGCCACGTCGCGGGGCAGGGCGCAGCGGACTGGTTGCGGCGCTGAGGCGCTGCAACCGGGCCTCAGGTCTCCGACGGCTTGGGACCGAAGTCGGCGACCTTCACCTCGCAGACGATGCCGCGCGGGCTGTTCTCGCGCCAGCGCACCTCGCCGCCGAGCAGCTTCACGCGCTTGCGCACACCGCCCAGGCCCAGGCCGTGCGACCAGGCCTGGGGGTCGCGGCCGTTGCCGTCGTCGGCCACGCTGAGCGCCAGCTCGCGGCCGGCGAGCGTGAACGACACGTCCACGCGCGTGGCCTGCGCGTGGTAGAGCGCGTTCGTCACCAGCTCGCGCAGCACGCGCGTCAGGGCTGACCACTGCACCACCGTGAGCTTGACGTCGCGGTCGACCTCGACCGACCAGTTCAGCTGCACGTGCGCGGCGGTCAGGCGCTGCGTCAGGTCGGCCTTCCATTCGGCGGCGGCGTGCGAGAGCCGGTGCTCGGACTTGGAGAGGCCGCGCGTCAGCGTCTTCAGGTCGAGCAGCGTGTGGCGGATGTAGTCCTCCATCTCGCGCGTCTGCGCCTGGTACATCAGCGTCAGCAGGCGCGCGCCGATGTCGTCGTGCAGGTCCTGGGCGATGCGCTGGCGTTCTTCGTTGCGGCCGCGCTCGACCGCCTGGTCGTAGGCGACGGCGCGGCGCAGCTGTTCGACCACCCGGTCGGCGAGGCGCGCGTCCTCGGTGGTGAAGAGGCGCTTGCCGCGCCGCGCGAAGCGCAGCACCAGCGACAGCGGCGGCCGCGCGGGGTCGCCCGGCGTGCCGGCGCGCACCGGCACCACCAGCCCCGAGCCGCTGGACAGGACACGGGCCGACGTGACCACGCGGTCGGTGCGCGCCACCTCCAGCGGGTCGTAGAGGTCGCGCAGCACCTGCTCGAGCAGCGGCGCGTAGCGCGCCGGCTGGTCCTGCACCTCGCGCGCCACGCGGTACAGCAGCTCGAAGGTGCGCTCGGTGGTCAGCACCGCGCTGCCGACCATCTGGTTGAGGATCCACTGGCGCGCGCCGGCGTAGGCGCCGAGCGCCAGGAACACCGCCAGCGTGAGCGAGGTGAACTGGCCGATCGAGAACACGGCGACGAAGAGCAGGTCGAGCGACGCCGCCACGGTGCTGATGCCGGCGAGCATCGCGAACTCGCGCAGCACCTGCTTGGAGCGCGACAGGAACGGCACCAGCAGCAGCAGCGAGGCGAAGAAGAGGTACCAGATCACCGTGCCGATGACGCCGATCTGGTACGGCAGCCCCGGCTGCCCGGCCGCCGCCGCACCGCCGGTGACGAGCGCGAAGGTGGCCAGCGCAATGGCGGTGAAGCGCCGCATCACGGAGGCGTACGGGTTCTGCTCGAGCCGGTACGACCAGCTCATGACCGCCAGGCCGGCGCCGCCCAGGCCGAGGATCGCCGCCTGCGCCCACCACCAGGGCTGCGGCAGCAGGTCGGCATGCAGCAGGCCGAGCACCAGCGCGGCCACCGCCCATGCGGCGCCGCCGATCAGCTCGGCGCGCGGCACGCGCCGCGGGTGCAGCGCGAAGCCATGCACCGCGGCGGTGATGGTGACGAGGTCCAGCGCCAGCCGCGGCAGCCACTCGGCCGTCGCGGCGCCTGCCGGCAGCCCCAGCCCGCGCATCGAGCCCATGGCGATGAAGCACAGGTTGGCCGCCTGGGACAGCGCCATCGCCAGGTACAGCACGTTGCGCCACAGCGGCCGCACCAGCACGACGATCACGCCCACCAGGTACAGCAGCAGCGCGAACGCGGCCAGCGGCCAGAAGACGAGGCCGATGCCGGCATAGCCGCGCGGCGGCGTGTCGAGCGCGACCTCGGTGCCGTCGGCAAAGCGCAGCGCGGTGGGGCCGGCAGCCAGCAGCTGCGCGATGTCTTCCTGCTGCGCGATGGCGCGCGTGCGCTGCGCGTCGTCGACCTGCCAGCGCGGCGAGTGCCCGAGCGCCAGCGCGTCCAGCGGCACCACGCGGCCGCCGGCGCCCACCAGCGCGGCCACCGGCCGCCCGGCCTGCGCCTGCAGCGCCGGCTGCACACTCGACGCCAGCACGAGCGTGCCGTTCGGCCCGGCCTGGAAGGCGGCGTCGAGGTGCGGGCTGGCCGCCAGCCAGCGCATCAGCGAAAGGATGGCCAGGCAGCCGAGCAGCGCGGCGACCACCAGCCCGCGCCGGCGCCAGCCGATCCAGCGCATCGGCGGCTTGGGGTCGAGCGAACGCTCGAAGGTGCTGGCGCCGAAGGTCGATTCGGCGGGGTTGGCGGGGCGGTCGGCCATGGCGCGGGCGGGGTGGATCAGCGGCGCCAGGCCGCGCGGTTCAGACCAGGCCTTGCTTGCTGGCGAGAACGGCCGCTTCGGCGCGGCTGGAGACGTTGAGCTTCTTGTAGATGGACTTGATGTGGTCGTTGACCGTGAACCACTTGATGCCCATCAGACTCGCAATCTCCTTGATCGTGAACCCCTTGCTCAGGTAGGTCAGGACCTCGGTCTCGCGTGGCGTCAGGCGCTCGTGGTCGGGCGCCTTCTCGATCGGCACCGGCTTGCTGGTCGCGAAGCCGGTGGCGTTCATGAAGCCGGAATCCGGCGGGCCGTCGCCGGGGCTGCCGGAACGGAAGTGCGTGAGCAGGCGGCGCGCGATGGCGGGCGACAGCGGCGGCTGGCCGCGCACGATCTTCTGCAGTTCCTCGACCAGCACCTCGAAGCGATCTTCCTTCAGCAGGTAGCCGTCGGCGCCGCACTGCAGCGCGGGGAACAGGTGCTCGTCGTCGGAGTAGAGCGTGGTGACGATCTTCGTCGCCGGGTACTGCGCCAGTTCGGTCAGCAGTTCCATGCCGTTGCCGTCGGGCAGTTCGAGGTCGACGAGGATCAGCTTGAACGGGTCGACCCCGTGCAGCCCGGTCGGCCCGCCGGCGATCGCGATCTGCTTGCGCGCCGTCTCCAGGTCACCGGCCTCGGTGATGTGGTTGGCGTCGCTGAAGCTCTCGCGCACCACGCGGCACAGAAAGCTCCGGGCCACGGGGTTGTCTTCCAGGATCAGGACCTTGACGGTCATCGGCCGCTCCTCTTCTTCGCGTGCGCGATGCTAGCGCGTTCGCGGGGCGGAATCAGCCGTTGACGAGCAGCACCTTGCCCTGCACCTTTCGGGTGCCCATGCGGGCATACGCGGCGGGCAGTTCGGCCATCGGCAGCCGGCAGTCGATGACCGGCCGGATCTTGCCCTCGGCATACCACTGGGCCAGCTGCGCCAGGCCGGCGGCGCTGGCCTTGGGCTCGCGCTTGACGAAGTCGCCCCAGAAGACGCCGACGATCGAGGCGCCCTTCAGCAGCGCCAGGTTGAAGGGCAGTGCCGGGATGCCCCCGCCGGCGAAGCCGACGACGAGGTAGCGGCCGCGCCAGGCGATCGAGCGGAACGACGGCTCGGCGAGATCGCCGCCGACGGGGTCGTAGACGACGTCCGGGCCCTTGCCGCCGGTGAGCGACTTCAGCGCCTCGCGCAGGTTGGCGGTGCTGTAGTTGATGGTTGCATCGGCGCCCAGCGAGGTGCACAGCGCGCACTTCTCGTCGCTGGAGGCACCGGCAATCACGCGCGCGCCGGCCGCCTTCGCGATCTGCAGCGCCGCGGTGCCCACGCCGCCGGCCGCGCCGAGCACGAAGACCGTCTCGCCCGGCTTCAAGGCGGCGCGGTCCATCAGCGCGTGGTGCGAGGTGCCGTAGGTGAAGGCGAACGCGGCGCCGTCCTCGAGCGCGAAGCCGGGCGGCAGCGGGATCACGCGCGTGGCGTCGACGCAGGCGTGGGTGGCGAAGCCCCCGGTGCTGCCGATGGCGGCGACCGGCTGGCCCACCTTCAGGTGCGCGACGCCTTCGCCCACTGCATCGACGACGCCGGCGTACTCGGCGCCGGGCACGAAGGGCAGCTCGGGCTTGAACTGATACTTGCCCTCGACGATCAGCAGGTCGGGGAAGTTCAGGCTGGCCGCGCGCACCGCGATGCGCGCCTCGCCGGCCTTCGGCTCGGGCGTGGGCAGTTCGCGGTACTGCATCGCGCCGATGCCTTCGAGGGTCTCGCAGAGCCACGCTTTCACTTTGTCTCCTTGTGTCGGCCTTTGCGCGACCTTTGTTGCACGAAGGCTGCGCATGATACGGGTGCCTACAATCGCGCGATGCGCATCCTCATCGCCAACGACGACGGTTATCTCGCTCCGGGCATCGCCGCGCTCGTGCGCGCGATGCAGGGCCTGGGCACCATCGACGTCATCGCCCCCGAGCAGAACGCCAGCGGCACTTCGAACGCGCTCACGCTGACGCGGCCGTTGTCGGTGTTCGAGGCGCGCGGCGAGCACGTGAAGGGCTTCCGCGTCGTCAACGGCACGCCGTCGGACTGCGTGCACGTGGCGCTCACCGGCCTGCTGGCGCAGCGGCCCGACCTCGTGCTCTCGGGCATCAACAACGGCCCCAACATGGGCGACGACACGCTGTACTCGGGCACCGTGGCCGCCGCGATGGAGGGCTTCCTGTTCGGCGTGCCGTCGATCGCGTTCTCGCAGGCCGCGCACGGCTGGGCCCACCTCGATGCCGCCGCCGCCACCGCACGCGCCATCGTCGAGCAGGTGCTCGCCGCCGGGCTGCCGAAGGCGCCCTGGCTGCTCAACGTGAACATCCCGAACCGCGCCGATGCGGCGACGCTGCCGCGCCGCGTCACGCGGCTCGGCCGCCGGCATGCCAGCGAGCCCGTGATCGCGCAGACCAGCCCGCGCGGCGACCCGATCTACTGGATCGGCCCCGCCGGCGACGCGCGCGAGGCGGGCGAGGGCACCGATTTCCATGCCGTCGCCAACGGCGCGGTGTCGATCACGCCGCTGCAGGTCGACCTGACCGACCACGCCGCGCTCGGCAACTGGGCCGGCGTCATCGGTCGCGGCGCATGACGCGCCCCGGCCCGCGCTTCCCGGTCGGCCTGGACCGGCTCAAGCCGGCCGCCCGCAGCCCGGACACCGAGGTGCTGCGCCCGCAGCGCCCGCTGCACGAGGCGGCGCGCGACGCCGCGCGCCAGCAGGCGCCCAGCGGCCTGGGCCTGGACTCGCCCGCGGTGCGCGAGCGCATGGCCGCGCGGCTGCAGGCCGAGGGCCTGCGCTGCGAGCCGGTGCTGCGCGCGCTGGCCTCGGTGCCACGCCATCACTTCGTCGACAGCGCGCTCGCCACCCAGGCCTACGAGGACACGGCGCTGCCGATCGGCCACGGGCAGACGATCTCCAAGCCCTCGGTCGTCGGCCGCATGCTCGAGCTGCTGTTCGCGGGCGACTCCGCGCGCGCCGTCGGCCACCTGGGCCGCGTGCTCGAAATCGGCACCGGCTGCGGCTACCAGGCGGCGCTGCTGTCGCTGCTGGCGCGCCGCGTGGTGTCGATCGAACGGCTGCGTCCGCTGCACGAGAAGGCGTGCGAGAACCTGGCCGGCTGGCGCGAGGGCGATCTGCGCCTGCTCTACGGCGACGGCCGCGCCGGCCATGCGCCCGGCGCGCCGTTCGACAGCATCATCGCCGCTGCCGGCGGCGAAGCGCTGCCCGACGCCTGGACGGCACAGCTCGCCGAAGGCGGCCGTCTCGTCGCACCGATGCACGACGAACGCGCCGGCGGGCAGGTACTGGTCGTGGTCGACAAGCGCAACGGCATGTTGCACCGTCAGCAACTCGATGGCGTTCACTTCGTCCCCTTAAAATCCGGCATTGCATGACGACGCCCGAACTGCCCTCGATGCCCCTTCGCACGCCCGCTTCCACGCGGCCCTGGTCCGGCGTGGCCGCCGCGTTCGTGCTGTCGTGCCTGGCGGCGTGCAGCAGCATCTCGCACCGCGCCCCGGTCGAAGACCGCACGCCCGCCACGCGCGGCGGCGCCGTGGCCTCGGCCCCGCCGGCCGCCGCGACGGCCGCGGCATCGGCGCCGGAGGGCGTCGTGAAGGTGCCGCCGGGCGCCGAGAACGCCGGCAAGCCCGGCTACTACTCGGTGAAGGCGGGTGACACGCTGATCCGCGTCGGCCTCGAGAACGGCCAGAACTGGCGCGACATCCAGCGCTGGAACAACCTCGACAACCCGAACTCGCTCGAAGTCGGCCAGGTGCTGCGCGTGGTGCCGCCGGCGCCCGTGGTGGCCGCGGCCGCCACGCCGGCGCTCGACCCGAATGCGCCGACCACGCGTCCGGTGGCACCGGCCGGCCGCGTCGAAGCACGCCCGCTCGGCGCCGCCGCCACGCCGGCGCCCGCGCCCGCGCAGGCACCGAGCGCCGCGCCTGGCACGGCCACCACCGCGCCGAGCGCGACGCCCGCGCCGCCGGCCGCGCCTGCCGCGCGCGACCCCGATGAAGACATCGGCTGGGCCTGGCCCGCCACCGGCCAGGTGATCGGCGGCTTCGACGAGAACCGCACCAAGGGCCTGCAGATCGGCGGCAAGGCCGGCGACGCCGTGCTCGCGGCGGCCGATGGGCGCGTCGTCTACGCAGGTTCCGGCCTGCGTGGCTACGGTAACCTCATCATCGTCAAGCACAACAACACCTTCCTCAGCGCCTACGCGCACAATCAGACCCTGCTCGTGAAGGAGGATCAGGTCGTGCGCCGTGGCCAGAAGATCGCCGAGATGGGGGCCAGCGACGCCGATCGCGTGCAGCTGCATTTCGAGATCCGCCGCCAGGGCAAGCCGGTCGATCCGGCGAAGCTGCTGCCGTCCCGGTAGCGGCGCGGAATGCGTGGCCCGGCATGGTCAAGCGGCGCGAAGCGCAACGCGACCATGCGAACGGAAGCGTGCTGCCGCCCGGCGCCTTCGCTGCGCTTTCTTCAGACGAACGCGCCACCGAACACGACGCCGAAGCCGAGCCTGACGGCAGTGCGCTGACCGACGCCGAGGAGATGCCGCCCGAAGCGGCCGCCCTCGACGCCGACGTCGACCTCGGCGACACGCTGCAGAGCTACCTGCGCGACATCCGCCGCGCGCCGCTGCTGTCGGCCCAGGAAGAGCAGGCCACCGCCACGCGCGCGCGCGCCGGCGATTTCGCGGCGCGCCAGCAGATGATCGAGCGCAACCTGCGGCTGGTCGTGAGCATCGCCAAGCACTACGTGGGTCGCGGGCTGCCGATGATCGACCTCATCGAGGAAGGCAACCTCGGCCTGATGCACGCGACGAGCAAGTTCGAGCCCGAGCGTGGCTTCCGCTTCTCCACCTATGCCTCGTGGTGGATCCGGCAGAGCATCGAGCGGGCCATCATGCACCAGGCGCGTTTGATCCGGCTGCCGGTGCACGTGGTGCGCGAGCTCAACCAGGTGCTGAAGGCGCGCCGCGCGCTCGAAACCCGGCAGCGCCAGGCTGCCGACGGCGAACGCCCGGCCGGTGTCGACGAGATCGCGCGCGAACTCGGCCGGCCGGCGCATGAGGTGGCCGCACTGCTGAAGCTGGCCGAGCAGCCTTCGTCGCTGGACACGCCGCTGGAACGCGACGGCGGCGAGTCGATGCTCGACACGGTGGCCGACGAGCAGACGCTCGACCCGCTGGGCACGACGCTCAGCCACGAGGCGCAGCGCCTGCTGGAGCGCGGCCTGTCGGAGCTGAACGAGCGCGAGCGCGAGGTGCTCGCCGGCCGCTACGGCCTGCACGACCGCGAGCCCGAGACGCTGGAGGACCTGGCCGCGCGGCTGGGGCTGACGCGCGAGCGCATCCGGCAGATCCAGAACGAGTCGCTGCTGAAGCTCAAGCGCCGCATGGCGCAGCGCGGCGTCGACCGCGACTCGCTCTTCTAACCTCCCGGTTCGGGTGGGCCTCCGCGTTTCCGAGAGGTGAAACGGTGCGGGTGCGCCGCTAGCATCCGCCCGACTCGAAGCTACCACCGGAGGCGCCTTGCAGTTTGTGCAGCTCGTGATCAGCGGCGTCGCACAGGGCTGCATCTATGGCCTCATCGCGCTCGGCTTCGTGCTGATCTACAAGGCCACCGAGACCGTCAGCTTCGCCCAGGGGGAACTGATGATGCTCGGTGCGTTCTGCGGTCTCGCGCTGCTGACGATGCTGGGCTTCCCGTACTGGCTGTCGGTCCCCTGCGCGGTGCTGGCCATGGCGCTGTTCGGCTTCGGCGTCGAGCGGCTCGTCATCCGGCCCATCCTCGGCCAGCCGGCGTTCAGCATCGTCATGCTGACCATCGGCCTGGGCTACGTGGCACGCGGCCTGGTGACGATGATCCCGGCCATCGGCACCGAGACGCACACGCTGCCGGTGCCCTACAAGGACGGCGTCTGGAAGCTCGGCACACTGGTGCTCAACGTGGAGCAGATGGCCGTCATCGCCGCCACCGGGGTACTGTGCGCGGCGCTCTACGCGCTGTTCCGCTTCACCAAGCTGGGCATCGCGATGCAGGCCGCCTCTCAGAACCAGCTCGCCGCCTACTACATGGGCATCCCGGTGCAGCACCTCAACGGCCTGGTGTGGGGGCTGGCGGCCGGCGTCGCGGCGATCGCCGGCCTGCTGCTCGCGCCCATCACCTTCGTGCACGCGAACATGGGCTTCATCGGCCTGAAGGCCTTCCCGGCCGCGGTGGTGGGCGGCTTCGGCAGCCTGCCCGGCGCCATCGTCGGGGGGCTCGTCATCGGCGTCGTCGAGGCGCTGTCGGGCTTCTACCTGCCCGAAGGCTTCAAGGACATCGCGGCCTATGTCGTCGTGCTGCTGATGCTGATGGTGCGCCCGAACGGGCTGTTCGGCGAAACACTGCGCAAGAAGGTCTGAGGGCGGAACCATGCGCTTCATCTTCAAGACCGCCTACGAGCAGGACATCCGGCTCGCCAAGCACGAAGGCCACGTGTTCTGGTACGCCGTGCTCGGGCTCCTGCTGGCCGCCGCGCCGTGGCTGCTGCCCGAGTACTGGCTGGCGCAGCTGACCTTCGTGCTGATCTACGCGGTGGTCGGCCTCGGGCTGATGCTGCTGGCCGGCTTCACGGGGCTGTTCTCGATCGGCCACGCGGCTTTCCTGGGCGTCGGCGCGTACACGCAGGCGGTGCTGACCAATGCCGGCTGGCCGTTCCCGCTGGCGCTGGCGGTGGCGGGCATGCTGTCGGCGCTGGTCGGCGTCGTCGTCGGGCTGCCGGCGCTGCGCGTGAAGGGCATCTACCTCGGCATCGCGACGCTGGCCTTCGGCTTCATCGTCGAAGAGGTGCTGGCGCGCTGGGAGTCGGTCACCGGCGGCAATGCCGGTCTGCACGTGAAGAGCCCGGCCATCGGCGGCTGGCAGCTCGACAGCGGCGAGGAGTTCTACTTCCTGTGCCTGGTGGTGGCCGTGGTCGCCACGCTGGGCATCGTGAACCTGCTGCGCTCGCCGACCGGGCGCGCGTTCGTCGCCATCCGCGACAGCGAGATCAGCGCGCAGAGCATGGGCATCCACCTGGCGCGCTACAAGACGCTGTCGTTCGCGGTCTCGGCGGCGCTCGCCGGGCTGGGAGGCGCGCTGTACGCGCACAAGATCAAGTTCCTGAGCCCGGACCAGTTCAACATCGTACAGAGCATCGACCTGCTGCTGATGGTGGTGATCGGCGGCCTCGGCTCGGTGCACGGCGCGTTCCTGGGCGCGATCTTCCTGATCACGATGCCGCAGGTCATCTCGCTCGGCAAGGACGTGCTGCCGCCGGCCATCGGCCAGGCGCCTGGCCTGCAGAGCGTGGTCTACGGCGCGGTGCTGATCGCCTTCGTGCTGTTCGAGCCGCTCGGGCTGTACGGGCGCTGGCTGAAGATCCGCACCTTCTTCTCGATGTTCCCCTTCTACCGTCGCGGCATGTTCAAGCGGCAGAAGTCGTTCCAGAAGTCCGATCGGCTGCGATGATCTGGCCCCCACGCTCCCTTCGTTCGCTGCCCCCCGCGGGGGCGCATGGCCGCCTTGGGGCGGCCCGGCGCCGGCCATGAGCGACATCCTTCTCAGCGCCAAGGACATCGGCGTGCGCTTCGGCGGCGTCGTCGCGGTCAACAAGGTCAGCTTCGACGTGAAGCAGGGCGAGGTCTTCACGCTCATCGGCCCGAACGGTGCCGGCAAGACCACGGTGTTCAACCTGATCAGCCGGATCTACACGCCGACCTCGGGCGCGATCAGCTTCGGCGGGCGCGACCTGCTGGCCTGCGCGCCGCACGAGGTGGCGGCGCTGGGCATCGCGCGCACCTTCCAGAACATCGAGCTGTTCGAGCACGCCAGCGTGCTGCAGAACCTGCTGATCGGCCGCCACACGCACCGCGGCACCGGCTTCCTGGACGACCTGTTCTTCACCGGCAAGGCGCGCCGCGCGGCGCTGGCGGCGCGCGAGAAGGTCGAGCACGTGATCGACTTCCTCGACCTTCAGCGCTACCGCGACACGCTGATCGCCGGCCTGCCGTACGGCGTGCGCAAGGTGGTCGAGATGGCGCGCGCGCTGTGCTGCGAACCGAAGCTGCTGCTGCTGGACGAACCGTCGTCGGGCCTCAACGTCGAGGAGACCGAGGACATGGTCTGGTGGATCGACGACATCCGGCGCGAGATGGGCATCACGGTGCTGATGGTCGAACACGACATGTCGCTCGTCAGCAAGGTCAGCGACCGCGTGCTGGCGATGAACCAGGGCGAGGTGCTGGCGTTGGGCTCGCCGGCCGAGGTGCAGGCGCACCCGGGCGTGATCGAGGCCTACCTGGGCTCTTCCGGCGACCTGTCGAGCCTGAGGCGCGCGCCATGAGCACGGTCGCCGACGACGTTCTCGTGCTGTCGAACGTGGAAAGCGCCTATGGCCCCATCCGCGCGATCCGCGGCGTCAGCCTGAAGGTGAAGCAGGGCCAGATCGCCACCGTGCTGGGCAGCAACGGCGCCGGCAAGACGACGATCCTGAAGACCATCTCCGGCATCCTGGACCCGCGCCGCGGCAGCGTGCACTTCAAGGGCCAGGACATCACCGCCGTCGACCCGGCGAAGATCGTGCGGCTGGGCCTGTCGCACGTGCCCGAAGGGCGCGAGGTCTTCCCGCTGCTCAGCGTGCACGACAACCTGCTGATGGGCGCCTACACGCGCAGCGACCGCGACGCGGTGGCGCGCGACATCGAGCGCGCCTTCGCCTACTTCCCGATCCTGAAGGAACGCGAGCGGCAGGACGCGGGCCTGCTGTCCGGCGGCCAGCAGCAGATGCTGGCGATCGCGCGCGCGCTGGTGGCGGCGCCGGAGATGATCCTGCTCGACGAGCCGAGCCTGGGCCTGAGCCCGAAGCTCACGCGCGAGATCTTCGAGATCGTGGTGCGCATCAACCGCGAGCGCGGCACGACCATCCTCGTCGTCGAGCAGAACGCCAACATGGCGCTCAACGCGGCCGACCACGGTTACGTGCTCGAGAACGGCCGCATCGTGCTGGAAGACAGCTGCGCCGCGCTGCGCGAGAAGGACGACGTGAAGGAGTTCTACCTCGGCATGAAGGACGCCGGCGTGCGCGGCGAGCGGCGCTGGAAGAAGAAGAAGACGTGGAGGTGAGCTGACGATGCCGAACCTCTGGGATGCCATCACGCCACCGGCCGACAACGCCGTCGTGGTGCCCGGCGACACGCTGCCGGCCGTGTTCTGGAACGCTGCCGAGCGCCGCGCGGGGCAGGTGTGGATGCGCGAGAAGAAGCTCGGCATCTGGCGCAGCTGGACCTGGGCGCAGAGCGCCGAGGCGGTCGACGAGATCGCGCACGGCCTCGTCGCGCTGGGCTTCGCGCCGGGCGAGCGGGCATCGATCCTGGCCAACACGGTGGTCGAATGGGTGCTGGCCGACCTGGCCGTGCTGTCGGCCGGCGGCGTCTCCAGCGGCATCTACCCGACCGACGCCGCTTCGCAGGTGCAGTTCCTGTGCGACGACTCGAAGAGCGTGCTGCTGTTCGTCGAGGACGACGAGCAGCTCGACAAGGCGCTGGAGGTGCGCGAGCGCATCCCGTCGCTGCGCAAGATCGTCGTGTTCGACATGGAAGGCCTGCACGACCTGCAGGACGACGGCGTGATCTCGCTGGCGGCGCTGCGCGAGCTGGGCCGGGCGCACCGGCAGCGCACGCCCGGCGCGGTGAAGGCGCGCGTGGAGGCGCTGCGCACCGGCGACCTGGCGATCCTGGTCTACACCTCGGGCACCACCGGCAAGCCCAAGGGCGCGATGCACACCCACGCCACGCTGGTGGCGGCGATGCGCGGCTACCAGCAGACGGTGGCGCAGTTCGAGGACGACGAGCGCATGTGCTTCCTGCCGCTGTGCCACATCGCCGAGCGCATGGGCGGCGAGTACTTCGCGATGTACACCGGCTCGAAGCTGAACTTCGTCGAGAACCCGGACACCGTGCCCGAGAACGTGCGCGAGATCGCGCCCACCGTCTTCACCGCGGTGCCGCGCGTGTGGGAGAAGTTCTACTCGGCGGTGACGATCGCGGTCGGCGAGGCCAGCCGCCTGCAGCAGCTGGCCTACGGCTGGAGCCTGAAGGCCGGCATGCAGGTGGCCGACCTGGTGCTGGCCGGCCGGCCGGTGCCGGCGGTGCTGAAGCTGAAGTTCCGCGTCGCGCGCTGGCTGGCGCTGGACAACGTGCGCAAGCTGATCGGCATCCACCGTGCGCGGCTGTGCGTGACCGGCGCGGCACCGATCTCGCCCGACCTCGTCCGCTGGTACTGCGCGCTCGGCGTGCCCATGCTGGAGGTGTGGGGCATGACCGAGACCGCCGGCCTGGCCACCTACACGCCGGCCGACCGCATCCGCCCCGGCTGCATCGGCGTCGCGGCGCCCTGGAACGAAGTGCGCATCGACGCCGCCACTGGCGAGATCCTGGTGCGCGGCCCGAACGTCTTCGCCGGCTACCTGAACCTGCCCGAGAAGACCGCCGAGGCGATCGACGCCGAAGGCTGGCTGCACACCGGCGACGTCGGCACGGTGGACGCGGAAGGGTTCTTCCGCATCACCGACCGCATGAAGGACATCATCATCACCGCGGGCGGCAAGAACGTGACGCCCAGCGAGTGGGAGAACGAGCTCAAGTTCAGCCCGTACATCACCGACGCGGTGGTCATCGGCGACAAGCGCGCGTTCCTCACGGTGCTGATCATGATCGACCAGGAGAACGTCGAGAAGTTCGCCCAGGACCACGACGTGCCGTTCTCGAACTACGCCAGCCTGACCCGCGCGCCCGAGGTGCGGTCGCTGATCCAGCGCGAGATCGACAAGGTGAACGCGAAGTTCGCCCGCGTCGAGCAGGTGAAGAAGTTCCACCTGATCGAGTCGCAGCTGACGGCGGAGGACGAGGAACTCACGCCGACGATGAAGCTCAAGCGCAAGCTGGTGCAGCAGAAGTACGCACCCCAGATCGAAGCGATGTACCAAGCCTGACCCCCGAAGGAGACCCGCCATGAAGATCACCCGCATCCTGTTCGCCCCCGCGGCCGCGGCCGTGCTCGCGCTTGCCGCCGGCGGCGCCGCCGCGCAGCAGGGCGTCAGCAAGACCGAGATCGTGCTCGGCTCCATCCAGGACCTTTCCGGTCCGCTGGCCGGCTACGGCAAGCAGGCGCGCCTGGGCATGATGCTGCGCGTCGACGAGCTGAACGAGCAGGGCGGCATCGGCGGCCGCAAGCTCAAGATCCTGTTCGAGGACTCGGGCTACGACCCGAAGAAGGCGGTGCTGGCAGCGCAGAAGCTCGTCAACCAGGACAAGATCTTCATGATGGTGGGCCACATCGGCACGGCGCAGAACAACGCCGCGATGCCGGTGCAGTTCGAGAAGAACGTGATCAACTTCTTCCCGATCACGGCCGCGCGCGAGATGTACGAGCCCTTCCACAAGCTCAAGTACTCCTACGCGGTGCCCTACTACGAGCAGATGCGCCTGGTGCTGCCCAAGATGGTGAAGGAGAAGGGCGCCACCAAGGTCTGCACGATCTACCAGGACGACGAGTTCGGGCTGGAAGTCTTCCGCGGCGCCGAAGCGGGCCTGAAGTCGATCAACATGGACTTCACCGAAAAGACCACGTACAAGCGCGGTGCGACCGACTTCTCCTCGCAGGTGGCGAAGATGAAGGCCGCCGGTTGCGACATGGTGGTGCTGGGCACCATCATCCGCGAGACCATCGGCACCATCGCCGAGTCGCGCAAGACCGGCTTCAGCCCGGTGTTCGTGGCCAGCAGCGCGGCCTACACCGACCTCATCCACAAGCTCGGCGGCGCGGCGATGAACGGCCTGTACGCGGCGATGGGCACGCAGCACCCGTACCTCGACGAAGCGTCGCAGCCGATCCGCTTCTGGGCCACCAAGTACAAGACCAAGTTCAACGAGGACCCGACCGTGTTCTCGGCCTACGGCTACCTGATCATCGACGCCTTCGCGCGCGCGGCCAGCAAGGCGGGCCCGAACCTGTCGACCGACAGCTTCATCAAGGCCATGGACACGATGACGATCCCGGCCGACATGTTCGGCACCGCCGAGATGCAGTTCGGCCCGCAGAAGCGCCTGGGCAGCAATTCGTCGCGCCTGTCGCAGATCACCGACGGCAAGTGGAAGGTGATCTCGGAATACGTGAAGCCGTGAGTTGAACCGGGGCCGGGATAATCCGGCCCCATGAGTTCAGGTTTCGATTGGCTGGAGGTCGAGTCGCTCGACCTCGAGGCGCAGGGCGTCGCGCACCGCGCACCGGAAGGCGACGCGGCGGTCGGCAAGGTGGTCTTCATCGAAGGCGCCTTGCCGGGCGAGCGGGTGCAGGTGCAGGTCGCCCGCAAGAAGAACAGCTGGGAGCAGGGCCAGGTCACGGCGATCGCGCGCGAGAGTTCGCAGCGCGTGCGCCCCGGCTGCCCGCACTTCGGCCTGCACGCCGGTGCGTGTGGCGGCTGCAAGATGCAGCATCTGCACCCGGCGGCGCAGGTGGCGGTGAAGCAGCGCGTGCTCGAAGACAACCTCTGGCACCTGGCCAAGGTGAAGGCCGAGCGCATGCTGCGCCCGATCGAAGGGCCGGCCTGGGGCTACCGCTGGCGCGCGCGGCTGTCGGTTCGCTTCGTGCCGAAGAAGGGCACGGTGCTGGTGGGCTTCCACGAGCGCAAGAGCCGCTACGTGGCCGACATGTCGGTCTGCCCGGTGCTGCCGCCACACGTCAGCGCGCTGCTGCTGCCGCTGCGCGAGCTGGTCGGCTCGATGGACCAGCGCGACCGCCTGCCGCAGGTCGAACTGGCGGTCGGCGACGCCGTCACCGCGCTGGTGCTGCGCCACCTGGAACCGCTGACCGACGGCGACCTGCGCCGCCTGCGCGAGTTCGGCGCCCGCCACGGCGTGCAGTGGTGGCTGCAGCCGAAGGGCCCCGACACCGTCCACCTGCTCGACGCCGGCGGCCCGGTGCTGGCCTACGCGCTGCCGGAATACGGGATCACGATGCCGTTCAAGCCGACCGACTTCACGCAGGTGAACGCACAGATCAACCGGGTGCTCGTCGACCGCGCCGTGCGCCTGCTCGACCCGCAGCCGGGCGAGCGCCTGATCGACTGGTTCTGCGGTCTCGGCAACTTCACGCTGCCGCTGGCGACGCGCTCGCGCGAGGTGCTGGGCATCGAGGGCAGCGAGACGCTGGTGCAGCGCGCGCGCGAGAACGCCGCGGGCAACGGCCTGGCCGCGAAGACGCGCTTCGAGGCGCGCAACCTCTTCGAGCTCACGCCCGACGACCTGCGCGCGCTGGGGGCGGCCGACCGCTGGCTGGTCGACCCGCCGCGTGAAGGGGCGTTCGCGCTGGCCAAGGCGGTGGCCGACCTGCAGGGCGCCGGCGAGTGGGGGGCGCCGCGGCGCATCGTCTACGTCAGCTGCAACCCGGCGACGCTGGCGCGCGATGCCGGCCTGCTGGTGCACCAGGCGGGCTACCGCTGCACGCTGGCCGGGGTCGTGAACATGTTCCCGCACACGGCGCACACCGAGTCGATGGCGGTGTTCGAGCGCGGCTGAAACGCCGACGGGGCCCGCAGGCCCCGTCGTCCGGCGCTTGGCGAGGTTTACTCGCGCTCGCCGCCGAAGATGCCGAGCAGCGCCAGCAGGCTCTGGAACACGTTGTAGATGTCCAGGTAGATGGCCAGCGTGGCGGAGATGTAGTTCGTCTCGCCGCCGTCGATCACGCGCTTCAGGTCGTACAGCATGAAGGCCGAGAACAGGCCGATCGCGATCACCGACAGCGTGACCATCAGCGCGCTCGACTGCACGAAGATGTTCACCAGGCCCGCCACCAGGAGCAGGATGGCGCCGACGAACAGGAACTTGCCCATGTTCGTGAGGTCGCGCTTGATCACGCTGGCCAGGCTGGCCATCGCGAAGAACACGACCGCGGTGCCGCCGAAGGCCGTCATCACGAGCGAGGAGCCGTTCTTGAAGCCGAGCACCGCCGCGATCAGGCGCGACAGCATCAGGCCCATGAAGAACGTGAAGGCCAGCAGCACGGCGACGCCGGCGGCGGAGTCCTTCGTCTTCTCGATCGCGAACATGAAGCCGAACGCACCGGCCAGGAACACGACCGCCGACAGGCCCATGCCCATCGAGGTGGTGATGCCCGTGGACACGCCGACCCAGGCACCCAGCACCGTGGGAACCAGCGACAGCGCCAGCAGCCAGTAGGTGTTGCGCAGCACGCGCTGGCGCTGCGTGGCCAGCGGGGCACCGCCCGCGTAGCCGGTGATGGGTTGCATGCTCTGGTCCATTCAACCTCCGTCAGATGTGGACAACCGCAGCGTATGACTGCCCGCGGGATTCTAGGTTCCCTGCCCGTGCTTCGGGGATGACCCTACGCGGCCCGGCCCCTTCGGCGCGGACCACGGTATCGTTGCGGCATGAAGACCAAAGCATTTCTCACGAACGACGACGCCCGCCGCATCGCGGCGGCGGCCGAAGCCGAAGCCCAACAGCACGGCTGGGCGGTGACCATCGCCATCGCCGACGACGGCGGCCACCTGCTGTGGCTGCAGCGGCTGGACGGCGCCGCACCGATCTCGGCGCAGATCGCGCCGGCGAAGGCGCGCACCGCCGCGCTCGGCCGCCGCGAGAGCCGCATCTACGAAGAGATGATCAACCAGGGGCGCGTGTCCTTCCTGAGCGCGCCGATGGAAGGCCTGCTCGAGGGTGGCGTTCCGATCATGGTCGACGGCCAGTGCATCGGCGCGGTCGGCGTCAGCGGCGTGAAGTCGACCGAGGACGCGCAGATCGCGCGTGCCGGCATCGCCGCGCTCGGCGCCTGACCTTCAGCGCCGAAGCAGCAGCAGGCAGCCGGCGACGATCAGGACGGCCGAGACGGCCGTGTGGGCACTCGGCACCTCGCCGAACATCAGGTAGCCCAGCACGCCGGCCCACAGGAAGCTGGTGTATTCCAGCGGCGCCACGCGGCTGGCCTCCAGGTGCGTGAAGGCCCAGGTCACACCGAGCAGCCCGACGGTCGCGAAGACGCCGATGAGCGCGATCGTCGGCAGTTCGGCGGCCTCCGGCGCCTTCCAGCCCCAGGCCGCGGGGGCCGCCAGCAGCAGCATCGGCAGCACGTTCTGCAACAGCAGGATCGTCCACACCGAGTCGCGCTGCGCCTGGCGGCGGGCCAGCACCATGACGCCGGAGAACGTGGCCGCCGCCAGCGCGGCCACCGCCAGTCCCTCGAGCCGCGGGTTGGCCGCGCCGGCCCTCAACTCGGGCCACAGTGCGATGCCCACGCCGGCGGCGCCGCAGGCCAGCGCGGCCCAGATCCAGCGCGACGGACGCTCGCCCAGCACGGCGATCGCGAGCAGCGAGGTGAAGATCGGCGACAGGTAGCTCATGGCGACGGCCTGCGCCAGCGGCAGCAGCGTGAGCGCGTGGAAGTAGCCCACCAGCGACACCAGCAGCAGCGCCACGCGCAGCCCGTGCCAGCGCCACTCGGAGCGGGCCGGCATCGGCGTCCGCCACCACAGCCACAGCAACAGCGCGAACACGCTGCCGCTGGCGAAGCGGAAGAACGCCAGCATCCCGGCGTCGAATCGCGGGGCCAGCGTCTTCACCGCCACGTCCATCGCGATGAAGCTGGCCGTCGCCAGGGCACCGGCGGCCAGCGGCCAGACCGGGGACATCGGGCGTGCGCTCATGCGGCCGAAGTCTAAGCGGGCGGCTATAATTCGGCGGTTTGTCCGTCCACAGCGCAGCGCTCGAGCGAACCCCCCGGAGACTTCCGAAAGCGGTTTCCCCTCAGGAGATCCACCTTCTTCGCAGAAGGCGGGCTTGAGCGCGCGAAATCCGGAGTCTTTTGCCTTGCTGCCCGTTCTGCCCCCCGCCATCCTCGCCCTCGCAGACGGCACGACCTTCCTCGGCACCTCGATCGGCGCGCCCGGTCGCACGGTCGGTGAAGTGGTGTTCAACACCGCGCTCACCGGCTATCAGGAAATCCTCACCGACCCGAGCTACTGCCGGCAGATCGTCACGCTGACGTATCCGCACATCGGCAACGTCGGCGTCAACGAAGAGGACGCCGAGGCGACGAAGGTTCATGCCGCTGGCCTGGTCATCAAGGACCTGCCGATCCGCGTCTCCAACTTCCGCGCGCAGATGACGCTGCCGCAGTACCTGGAGCGCGAGGGCACCGTCGCCATCGCCGACATCGACACCCGACGCCTGACGCGCGTGCTGCGCACCACCGGCGCGCAGAACGGCTGCATCGTGACCTTCCCGGCCGGCACGCAGGTGACGCCGGACCATCTGCAGGACGCCATCGCGCAAGCGAAGGCCGCGCCGGCGATGACCGGCCTGGATCTCGCCAAGGTGGTGAGCGTCGACCGGCCCTACGAGTGGACCGCCACCACATGGCAACTGGGCCGCGGCCATGGCACGGTGCAGTCGCCGAAGTTCCACGTCGTCGCCTACGACTTCGGCGTCAAGCGCAACATCCTGCGCCTGCTGGCCGACCGCGGCTGCCGCGTCACGGTGGTGCCGGCGCAGACGCCTTCCGCCGAGGTCTTCAAGCTGAAGCCCGACGGCGTGTTCCTCAGCAATGGCCCGGGCGACCCGGAGCCCTGCGACTACGCCATCGCCGCCGCGCGCGAGATCGTCGACAGCGGCCTGCCCACCTTCGGCATCTGCCTGGGTCACCAGATCCTGGCGCTGGCCTCGGGCGCGAAGACCTTCAAGATGAAGGCCGGCCACCACGGTGCCAACCACCCGGTGAAGGACCTGGACAGCGGCCGCGTCAGCATCACGAGCCAGAACCACGGCTTCGCGGTCGACGCGGCGAGCCTGCCGGCGAACCTGCGCCCCACGCACGTGAGTCTGTTCGACGGCACGCTGCAGGGCCTGGCGCGCACCGACAAGCCGGCCTTCTGCTTCCAGGGCCACCCGGAGGCCAGCCCCGGCCCGCACGACATCGTCTACCTGTTCGACCGCTTCGCCGCGCTGATGGAAAGCCGCTGACATGCCCAAGCGCAACGACCTCAAGAGCATCCTCATCATCGGCGCCGGCCCGATCGTCATCGGCCAGGCCTGCGAGTTCGACTACTCCGGCGCGCAGGCCTGCAAGGCGCTGCGCGAGGAGGGCTACCGCGTCGTCCTGGTCAACAGCAACCCGGCGACGATCATGACCGACCCGGAGATGGCCGATGTGACCTACATCGAGCCCATCACCTGGCAGGTCGTCGAGAAGATCATCGCCAAGGAGCGCCCCGACGCCGTGCTGCCGACGATGGGCGGCCAGACGGCGCTGAACTGCGCGCTCGACCTGCACCGCCACGGCGTGCTGGCGAAGTACGGCGTGGAGATGATCGGTGCCAACGAGCACGCGATCGAGAAGGCCGAAGACCGCATGAAGTTCAAGGACGCGATGACGTCCATCGGCCTGGACTCCGCCAAGAGCGGCATCGCGCACAGCATGGACGAGGCGCTGGCGGTGCAGAAGCGCATCCAGGCCGAGCTCGGCGGCGAGTCGGTGCACTCGGGCTTCCCGATGGTCATCCGCCCCAGCTTCACGATGGGCGGCACCGGTGGCGGCATCGCCTACAACCCGGAAGAGTTCGAGGAGATCTGCAAGCGCGGCCTCGACCTGTCGCCCACGAAGGAGCTCCTCATCGAGGAGAGCCTGATCGGCTGGAAGGAGTACGAGATGGAAGTCGTCCGCGACCGCGCGGACAACTGCATCATCGTCTGCTCCATCGAGAACCTCGACCCGATGGGCATCCACACGGGCGACAGCATCACGGTGGCGCCGGCGCAGACGCTGACCGACAAGGAATACCAGATCATGCGCAACGCGTCGATCGCGATCCTGCGCGAGATCGGCGTCGACACCGGGGGCAGCAACGTGCAGTTCTCGGTGAACCCGAAGAACGGCCGCCTGATCGTGATCGAGATGAACCCGCGCGTCAGCCGCAGTTCGGCGTTGGCGTCCAAGGCCACCGGCTTCCCGATCGCCAAGGTGGCGGCCAAGCTGGCGGTGGGCTACACGCTGGACGAGCTCAAGAACGACATCACCGGCGGAGCCACGCCGGCGAGCTTCGAGCCGAGCATCGACTACGTCGTCACGAAGATCCCGCGCTTCGCGTTCGAGAAGTTCCCCGCCGCCGACCCGCACCTGACCACGCAGATGAAGAGCGTGGGCGAGGTGATGGCGATCGGCCGCACCTTCCAGGAAAGCTTCCAGAAGGCGCTGCGCGGCCTGGAGACCGGCATCGACGGCCTGAGCGAGCGAAGCACCGACCGCGACGAGATCGTCGACGAGATCGGCAACGCCGGCCCCGAGCGCATCCTGTTCGTCGGCGATGCCTTCCGCATCGGCATGTCGCTCGACGAGGTGTTCGAGGAAACGGCCATCGACCCCTGGTTCCTGGCCCAGATCGAGGACCTCGTCGCCACCGAGCAGAAGGTGCGCGCACAGCAGCTCGAGGCGCTCACCGCCGCCGAGCTGCGCTGGCTGAAGAAGAAGGGCTTCTCGGACAAGCGGCTGGCCAAGCTGCTGGGCACGAACCAGCACGCGGTGCGCGAGCGCCGCCACGCGCTGGACGTGCGCCCGGTCTACAAGCGCGTGGACACCTGCGCCGCCGAGTTCGCCACGCAGACGGCGTACATGTACTCCACCTATGACGAGGAGTGCGAGGCGCAGCCCAGCGGCCGCAAGAAGATCATGGTGCTGGGCGGCGGGCCGAACCGCATCGGCCAGGGCATCGAATTCGACTACTGCTGCGTGCACGCGGCGCTCGCCATGCGCGAGGACGGGTTCGAGACCATCATGGTCAACTGCAACCCGGAGACCGTGTCGACCGACTACGACACCAGCGACCGCCTCTACTTCGAGCCGGTGACGCTGGAAGACGTGCTCGAGATCGTCGACAAGGAGCGCCCCACCGGCGTCATCGTGCAGTACGGCGGCCAGACGCCGCTGAAGCTGGCGCTCGACCTCGAACGGGCCGGCGTGCCCATCATCGGCACGAGCCCCGACAGCATCGACATCGCCGAGGACCGCGAGCGCTTCCAGAAGCTGCTGCACGAGCTGGGCCTCAAGCAGCCGCCGAACCGCACCGCGCGCACCGAGGAGCAGGCGCTCGTGCTGGCGCAGGAGATCGGCTACCCGCTGGTGGTGCGCCCGAGCTACGTGCTGGGCGGCCGCGCGATGGAGATCGTGCACGGCGACAAGGACCTCAACCGCTACATGCGCGAAGCGGTGCAGGTCAGCGAGAAGAGCCCGGTGCTGCTCGACCGCTTCCTCGACGACGCGATCGAGGTCGACGTCGACTGCATCTGCGACGGCACCGACGTGCTGATCGGCGGCATCATGGAGCACGTCGAAGCCGCCGGCATCCACAGCGGCGACTCGGCCTGCTCGCTGCCGCCGTACACGCTGCCGAAGGGGCTGCAGGACGAGATGCGCCGCCAGGCGACCGTGATGGCGAAGGCGCTGAAGGTCGTCGGCCTGATGAACACGCAGTTCGCGATCCAGGGCGAGGGCGACAACGCCGTCGTCTACGTGCTGGAAGTGAACCCGCGGGCCAGCCGCACCGTGCCCTACGTCAGCAAGGCCACCGGCCAGCCGCTGGCGAAGATCGCCGCGCGCTGCATGGCCGGCAAGCCGCTGAAGCACCAGGCCGGCGCGGACGGCAAGGCGCTCGCCGAGGTGATCCCGCCTTACTTCAGCATCAAGGAAGCGGTCTTCCCGTTCAACAAGTTCCCGGGCGTCGACCCGATCCTCGGCCCCGAGATGCGCAGCACCGGCGAGGTCATGGGCGTCGGCAAGACCTTCGGTGAAGCGATGCTGAAGAGCCAGCTCGGCGCCGGCTCGCGGCTGCCGTCGCGCGGCACCGTCGTCGTCACCGTGAAGAACAGCGACAAGGCGCGCGCGGTGGCGGTGGCGGCCGACCTGGCGAAGCTCGGCTACCAGGTCGTCGCCACCAAGGGCACGGCGGCCGCCATCGCCGCCGCCGGCATCGCGGTGAAGGTGGTGAACAAGGTGAAGGACGGCCGACCCCACATCGCCGACATGGTGAAGGCGGGTGAGATCCAGCTCGTCTTCACCACTGTCGACGAGACGCGCACGGCGATCGCCGACTCGCGCTACATCCGCACCGCCGCGCTCGCCAACCGTGTCACCTACTACACGACGATGGCCGGCAGCGAAGCGGCGACCGAGGCGCTGAAGCACCAGGACGACCTCGAGGTCGTCTCGCTGCAGCAACTGCACGCCGAACTGCACTAGACTTCGGCTCCGCGTTCCGCCGCAGGCCGCCTTTGCAGGCTTCCTGCGGCGGTTTCACTTTGCTCGCACTGAACACACCATGGCCACGATCCCTCTGACCCGCCGCGGCGCCGAGAAGCTGAAGCAGGAACTGCATCGGCTGAAGACGGTCGAGCGGCACGCCGTGATCCAGGCCATCGCCGAGGCACGGGCTCAGGGCGACCTGTCCGAGAACGCCGAGTACGACGCCGCCAAGGACAAGCAGGGCTTCATCGAAGGCCGCATCCTCGAACTCGAGGGCAAGCTGGCGGCGGCGCAGATCATCGACCCGGCGCAGCTCGACGCCGGTGGTCGCGTCGTCTTCGGCGCCACCGTCGACCTCGAAGACGAGGACAGCGGCGCCAAGGTCACCTACCAGATCGTCGGCGATGACGAAGCCGACCTGAAGCTCGGCCTGATCTCGATCTCGAGTCCGATCGCGCGCGCGCTGATCGGCAAGGAGGCGGGCGACGTCGCCGAGGTGCAGGCGCCGGGCGGCACCCGGCACTGGGAAATCGTCGACGTGCGCTACGTCTGACGCGCCGCGGCGATGTCGGTCGACGGCTGGCGCCGCTTCCTGCCCGGGCTATGGGCCGGTTGGCTGCTGTGCGTGGCCCTGCTGGCAACGCCGGCGCCCTTCGCGCTGCTGGCGCCGGCCGAGGCCGGCCGCATCGTCGGCCGCATGCTCGCGCAGGAGGCCTACACGAGCCTCGCACTGGGCGTGCTGCTGCTGGTACTGGAGCGCGTCGCGGCGCGGCGGGCCGGCGGGGCGCAGTTCGGCCTGGGCTTCGGCCTCGCACTGGGCGCGCTGTTCTGCACCGTGGCCGGCTACTTTGCGGTGCAGCCGATGATGGCCGCTGCACGCGCCGGCAGCGGGCCGTTGAGCTTCGGCCAGCTGCACGCGGTGAGCGCCACGTTCTACGCGCTCAAGCTGCTGCTCGTCGTCGCGCTGGCGGCGCTGGCGCTCAGGCGGGCGACTTCTTCTTGACGCTGGACGCGCGCAGCTTCGCGCGCTTGATCTGGCCGCCGGGGGTGACGCGCTCGTTGCCCATCACCTTCACCTTCTTCACGGTCGCGCGGTGGTTGCCACTCTTCGAGAACTTGACGATCTTCACCGTGCGCGGCCCCGGCTTGCGGTCGTCGCGCTCGGCTTTCTCCTTCGGGGGCACCGGGCGCCACAGCACGAGCAGCTTGCCGATGTGCTGGATGGGCGCGGCGTCGAGGGCGTCGGCCAGCGTGCCGAGCATGGCCTCGCGCTCGGCGCGGTCGTCGGAGAACACGCGCACCTTGATGAGGCCGTGGGCCTTCAATGCCGCGTCGATCTCCTTCGTCACCGCAGGGGTCAGGCCGTCGCCGCCGATGGCGACCACGGGGCTGAGGTGATGGGCGCCGGCGCGGTGTTCCTTGCGCTCGGCGGGGGTCAGGATGAGGGCGGTCATGCCCGTATTATCGGTTGCCGATGAAGAACAAGCGCGTCAACCGGGCCTGGCTGCACGATCACCTCAACGACCCCTACGTCAAGCTCGCGACGAAGGAGGGCTACCGCGCCCGCGCCGCCTACAAGCTGAAGGAGATCGACGAGGCGCTGCAACTGATCCGCCCCGGGCAGGTGGTCGTCGACCTCGGCTCGACCCCGGGCGCCTGGAGCCAGTATCTGCGGCGCCGGTTCGCACCCGACGGCGCCGCCGCGGGCGCACTGAACGGCACGATCTTGGCACTCGACGTTCTCGAGATGGAGCCGATCGAAGGCGTCACCTTCCTGCAGGGCGACTTCCGCGAGGACGAGGTGGCGGCCCGTCTCGTCGAGGCGCTCGACGGCCGGCCGGTGGACGTGGTCGTGTCGGACATGGCGCCCAACCTGTCGGGCATTCCCGCCTCCGATGCCGCACGGGTGGCGCACCTGGTGGAGCTGGCGGTCGAATTCGCGCTGGCGCACCTGCGCCCCGAGGGCGCGCTGGTCTGCAAGACCTTCCACGGCAGCGGCTACAGCCAGCTGGTGAAGCTGTTCAAGGACAGCTTCCGCATCGTCAAGCCGATCAAGCCGAAAGCATCCCGAGACAAATCGGCGGAAACCTTTCTCGTGGGCATCGATCCGAAGGTTTCGCGCGCGCCGTGAAAGCCGTCACTGGCGGTTGCGAAACACCTGTGGCAGGGCGGTGTCCCTGCCACGTGTCCGGGGGCTTGACTCGTCTAGAATGAACCTTATATGCCGTGGGTACCGGTGTGCCATGTGGTGCACTGTCGCTGTTGGATTTGAAAAGGAGCCGCGGTGAACAATCAGTGGTTTTCCAAAGTCGCCGTGTGGTTGGTGATCGCCCTCGTGCTGTTCACCGTGTTCAAGCAATTCGATCGCGGGGCGACGGCGGGCAACCAGATCGGCTACTCCGACTTCCTCGAGGAAGTGCGTGGCAAGCGCATCAAGGCGGTCACGCTGCAGGAGAACCCGGGCGGTGGCACCGAGATCATCGCCGTCACGACCGACGACAAGCGCCTGCGCAGCACGGCGACCTACCTTGACCGCGGCCTCGTCGGCGACCTGATCGCCAACAACGTCAAGTTCGACGTCAAGCCGCGCGAGGAACCGTCCATCCTGATGAGCATCCTCGTCAGCTGGGGCCCGATGCTGCTGCTGATCGGCGTGTGGATCTACTTCATGCGCCAGATGCAGGGCGGCGGCAAGGGCGGCGCCTTCAGCTTCGGCAAGAGCAAGGCGCGCATGCTCGACGAGGCCAACAACACCACCACCTTCTCCGACGTCGCCGGCTGCGACGAGGCCAAGGAAGAGGTGAAGGAACTCGTCGACTTCCTGAAAGACCCGCAGAAGTTCCAGAAGCTGGGCGGCCGCATTCCGCGCGGCGTGCTGCTGGTCGGCCCCCCGGGCACCGGCAAGACGCTGCTGGCCAAGGCCATCGCGGGCGAGGCGAAGGTCCCGTTCTTCAGCATCAGCGGCTCTGACTTCGTCGAGATGTTCGTCGGCGTCGGTGCGGCGCGCGTGCGCGACATGTTCGAGCAGGCCAAGAAGAGCGCGCCCTGCATCATCTTCATCGACGAAATCGACGCCGTCGGCCGCCACCGCGGTGCCGGCCTCGGCGGCGGCAACGACGAGCGCGAGCAGACCCTGAACCAGATGCTCGTCGAGATGGACGGTTTCGAGACCAACCTCGGCGTCATCGTGATGGCGGCCACCAACCGGCCGGACATCCTCGACCCCGCGCTGCTACGCCCAGGCCGCTTCGACCGCCAGGTCTACGTGACGCTGCCCGACGTGCGCGGCCGCGAGCAGATCCTGAACGTGCACATGCGCAAGGTGCCGGTCGGTCAGGACATCCGCGCCGACATCCTCGCGCGCGGCACGCCGGGCTTCAGCGGTGCCGATCTGGCGAACCTGGTCAACGAGGCGGCCCTCTTCGCCGCGCGCCGCAACGCGCGTGTCGTCGAGATGGTCGACTTCGAGAAGGCCAAGGACAAGATCATGATGGGCCCCGAGCGGAAGTCCATGGTCATGCCCGAGGAGGAGCGCCGCAACACCGCCTACCACGAGGCCGGCCACGCGCTCGTTGCCCGTCTGCTGCCCAAGACCGACCCGGTGCACAAGGTGACGGTCATCCCGCGCGGCCGCGCGCTCGGCGTGACGATGCAGTTGCCCGAAGGCGACCGCTACAGCATGGACAAGGAGCGCATGCTCTCGACCATCAGCGTGCTGTTCGGCGGCCGCATCGCCGAGGAGGTCTTCATGAACCAGATGACGACCGGCGCGAGCAACGACTTCGAGCGCGCCACCGCGATCGCCCGCGACATGGTCACGCGCTACGGCATGACCGACGAACTCGGCCCCATGGTCTATGCCGAGAACGAGGGCGAAGTGTTCCTCGGCCGCAGCGTCACCAAGACGACCAGCATGTCCGAGGAGACGATGCGCAAGGTCGACCTCGTGATCCGCCGCATCATCGACGACCAGTACGGCGTGGCCCGCAAGCTCATCGAGGACCACAAGGACAAGATGCACGCCATGGCGCATGCGCTGCTCGAGTGGGAAACGATCGACGCCGAGCAGATCGACGACATCATGGCCGGCAAGCCGCCGCGGCCGCCGAAGGATTGGACGCCGCCGGCGTCCAAGCCGGGCGGCCCGACGCCGCCCGTCAGCGCCGACGGCGCACCGGCCGCGGCCTGAACGCCGCGCCAACCGACCTCTCCACCAAACGGGGCCTTGCGGCCCCGTTTTGCATCCGGCTCCCGTTCGACCCGAACCCGATGAACGCTTTCTGGCAGACCTCGCGCTTCCGCATCGACCTCTCGCGCCCGCAGGTGATGGGCATCGTCAACGTGACGCCGGACTCGTTCTCCGATGGCGGCCGCCATGCCGAGACCGACGCCGCGCGGCGCCACTGCGACACCCTGGTGGCCGAGGGCGTCGACATCCTGGACATCGGCGGCGAGTCGACCCGCCCCGGTTCTGCGACACCCGACCTCGCGGAAGAACTGCGCCGCGTGCTGCCCGTCGTCCAGCATGCGGTGACGCTGGGCGTGCCGGTGTCGGTGGACACCAGCCGGCCGGAGGTGATTGCCGCCGTGCTCGAGGCCGGCGCCGACATCGTGAACGACGTGCGCGCGCTGCAGCGGCCCGGTGCGTTGCAGGCGGCGGCAGCGCACCGCACGGCGGGCGTGTGCCTCATGCACATGCTCGGCGAGCCCGGCACCATGCAGGCCGCGCCCGCGTACGACGATGTCGTGGTCGACGTGCGCCGCTTCCTGGCCGAGCGCCTCTCTGCCGCCACGGCGGCGGGCATCGGCGCCGAGCGCATCGCGCTGGACCCCGGGGTCGGCTTCGGCAAGACGCCGCTGCACAACCTGCAGCTGGCGGCACGCCAGTACGAACTGCTGTCGCTCGGGCGGCCGCTGCTGGTGGGCTGGTCGCGCAAGTCGACGGTGGGCCTCATCACCGGCAAGCCGGTGGACGAGCGCACGGCCGGCAGTGTGGCGGCGGCGCTGGCGGCGGTGGCGCGCGGTGCCGCCATCGTGCGCGTGCACGACGTGGCAGCGACGGTCGATGCGCTCAAGGTCTGGCGTGCCATCGCCGATCAGCGCCTGCCCTGAGCGCCCGCCGGTACGTACAAATGCTCACGCCGCGCCCACGTTAGGGGGCGGCGGCGGCGCGTGGCACGCGCCGGGGGCGAGACAATCCCCGCCCATGAGCAGAACCTATTTCGGCACCGACGGCATCCGGGGCACGGTCGGCCAGAACCCGATCACGCCGGACTTCATGCTGGGCCTGGGCCACGCCGTCGGCCGCGTGCTGCGGCGTTCGCTGCCGCGGCCGGCGGTCGTGATCGGCAAGGACACGCGCATCTCGGGCTACATGATCGAGTCGGCACTCGAAGCCGGATTCGTGTCGGCCGGGGTCGACGTGTTGCTGGCCGGGCCGCTGCCGACGCCGGGCGTCGCCTACCTCACGCGCGCGCTGCGCCTGGACCTGGGTGTGGTGATCAGCGCGTCGCACAACCCGTTCGGCGACAACGGCGTCAAGTTCTTCAGCGCCGACGGCCAGAAGCTGCCCGACCAATGGGAGCACGAGGTCGAAGCCGCGCTGCAGGCGGCGCCGCAGTGGGCCGACTCGGCCGCGCTGGGCAAGGCGCGCCGGCTCGAGGACGCCAGCGGCCGCTACATCGAGTTCTGCAAGGGCACGGTGCCGCACTCGATGTCGTTGCGCGGCATGAAGCTGGTGATCGACGGCGCGCATGGCGCGGCCTACCACGTGGCGCCGGACATCTTCCACGAGCTGGGCGCAACGGTCGTCAAGATCGGCTGCCAGCCCGATGGGCTCAACATCAACGATGGCGTCGGCGCGACGGCGCCGCAGGCGCTGGTGGCGGCCGTGGCCGACCACCGCGCCGACTACGGCATCGCGCTCGACGGCGACGGCGACCGTCTGCAGATGGTCGACGCCGAAGGCCGCCTGTACAACGGCGACGAACTGCTCTACGTGATGGTGGCCGACCGCCTGCTGCAGCGCCAGCCGGTGCCCGGCGTCGTCGGCACGCTGATGACGAACATGGCCGTCGAGGTGGCGCTCAAGCGCCAGGGCGTGCCGATGGTGCGCGCCAAGGTCGGCGACCGCTACATCCTCGAGGAACTGGCCGCACGTGGCTGGCAACTGGGCGGCGAGAGCTCCGGCCACCTGCTGGCGCTGGATCGCCACACCACCGGCGACGGCATCGTCAGCGCGCTGCAGGTGCTGCAGGCGGTGCGCCGCAACGGCAAGACCTTGTCGGCGCTGCTCGACGGCGTGCAACTGTTCCCGCAGACGCTGATCAACGTTCGCCTGCGCGACGGCAGCGACTGGAAGAAGAACGCAGCGCTCGACGACGCCACACAGACCGTGCAGCGCGAACTCGGCGAACGCGGCCGGGTGTTGATCCGGGCCTCGGGCACCGAGCCGGTGCTGCGCGTCATGGTCGAGGCGCAGGACGGCGCCCAGGGCCGCCGCTGCGCCGAGAAGCTCGTCGCCGCCGCCGAGCGCGGCTGACGGCCGCGCCGCCGAGGGTCACTTCTTCGGCGGCATCAGCACACGGTCGATCACGTGCACGACGCCGTTCGCGGCGGGCACGTCGGCCTGCTGCACGAGCGCGTCTTCCACGGTGACGAAGCTGCCGGCCTTGGCCAGCGCCAGGTTCGCGCCCTGCAGCGACTTCTGCTGGCCCGGCTTGACGTCGGCGGCCAGCAGCTTGCCGGGCAGGGCGTGGTAGCTGAGCACCGCCTTCAGCAACTGCTTGTCCGCAGCCAGTTCGGCCAGCGTCTTTGCCGGCAGGGCCTTGAAGGCATCGTCGCTCGGCGCGAACACGGTGTACGGGCCGGCGGCGCGCAAGGTGTCGCTCAGGCCGGCGTCGGCGACCAGTTTCGACAGCGTGCTCAGTTGCGGCGTTCGGGCGGCCGTGTCGGCGATGGTTGCCGGGGCCGGCGTGGTGGCGCAGGCCGAGAGCAGGGCCAGCAGGGCGGCAGCGATCAGGGTACGGGGGTGCTTCATCGGGGATCTCCACTCAAGAAGGATCGCCGCGCAGCGTAGGTGCGCCGCATGACGGTCGCGTGACCGTCTCGTGACGACGCCGCCGGACTGTCACGGTGTCGTCACATCGGCTGCCTACAGTCGTCGGCAATCCAAGGAAACTCCCTGAAAGGCTGACCATGAAGCTCGCCATCACCCGCCCGGCCGCCTTCGCCGCCGCGCTCGCCTTTGCCGCTTCCGGCGCGTTCGCGCAGGACGTTACCGGCGCCGGTGCGTCGTTCCCGGCGCCGATCTATGCCAAGTGGGCCGACGCCTACAACAAGGCGAGCGGGGCCCGCATCAATTACCAGTCGGTGGGCTCGGGGGCCGGCATCCGCCAGATTCGTGGCAAGACGGTCGACTTCGGCGCCAGTGACGCGCCGTTGAGCGACGCCGACCTCGCGAAGGACGGAATGGTCCAGTTCCCGACGGTCATCGGCGGCGTCGTGCCGGTGGTCAACATCAAGGGCATCACCCCGGGCCAGGTCAAGTTGACGGGCACGGTGCTGGGCGACATCTACCTGGGCAAGATCACCAAGTGGAACGACGCTGCATTGACGGCGCTGAACCCCGGCGTGCCGCTGCCCGATGCATCGATCGCCGTCGTCCGCCGAGCCGACGGGTCGGGCACGAGCTTCCTGTTCACGAACTACCTGTCCAAGGTCAACGCCGATTGGAAGGCCAAGGTCGGTGAAGGCACGGCCGTGAACTGGCCCACCGGCGCGGGCGGCAAGGGCAACGAGGGCGTCTCGGCGTTCGTGCAGCGCCTGCCGAACTCGATCGGCTACGTCGAGTACGCCTACGCCAAGCAGAACAAGATGTCCCACGTGATGTTGAAGAACCAGGCGGGCAACTTCGTCGGTCCGGACGACAGCACGTTCAAGGCTGCCGCCGCAGGCGCCGAGTGGGCCAAGTCGTTCTACCAGGTGCTGACCGAACAGCCCGGCAAGGACAGCTGGCCGATCACCGGCGCCACCTTCATCCTGATGCACAAGGCGCAGGACAAGCCGGTCAGCGCGACCAACACGCTGAAGTTCTTCGACTGGGCCTACGCCAACGGCGACAAGATGGCCGACGACCTGGACTACGTGCCGCTGCCCGCTTCGGTCAAGGACCTGGTGCGCAAGCTGTGGGCCGACCAGATCAAGGATGCGTCGGGCAAGGCCGTCGCCTTCAAGTAAGCCGCGTCCTTTCGCCAGCCGACCGAGGTCAACGTGGCCGCTACACTGCCTGCGTCCCCCTACCGCAGAGACAACGACATGGAGCGAGTGGCCCCGCACGGCGACCCGCCGCCGCGCCGTCGTGTGGCCCCCTGGGCCGACGGCGTGTTCGCGGCCCTGACGCACGGCGCCGCCTGGCTGACGCTGGCGCTGCTGGTGGCGATCATCGTGTCGCTGTTCATCGGCGCCGCGCCCTCGATCCGGGAGTTCGGCCTCGGCTTCCTGTGGTCCAAGGACTGGGATCCCGTGCAGGGCAAGTTCGGCGGCCTGGTGATGATCTACGGCACGCTGATGACGAGCTTCATCGCGTTGCTGATCGCCGTGCCGGTGAGCTTCGGCATCGCGATCTTCCTGACCGAACTGTCGCCGAAGTGGCTGAAGCGGCCGCTGGGCATCGCGGTCGAACTGCTGGCCGCGGTGCCGAGCATCGTCTACGGCATGTGGGGCCTGCTCGTGTTCGGCCCGATCCTCTCGCAGTACGTGCAGCAGCCGCTGCAGGGTGCGTTCGGCGGCGTGCCGGTGCTCGGCGCATTGTTCAGCGGCCCGCCGGTGGGCATCGGCATCCTGTCGGCCGGCATCATCCTCGCGATCATGGTCATCCCGTTCATCGCGGCGACCATGCGCGACGTCTTCGACGTCACGCCGCCGATGCTGAAGGAGTCGGCCTACGGCCTGGGCTCCACCACCTGGGAAGTGGTCTGGCGCGTCGTGCTGCCCTACACCAAGACCGGTGTCGTCGGCGGCATCATGCTCGGCCTGGGGCGCGCGCTGGGCGAGACGATGGCGGTCACCTTCGTCATCGGCAACTTCAACCAGCTCGATTCGCTGTCGCTCTTCGAGGCTGCCAACAGCATCACCTCGGCGCTCGCGAACGAGTTCGCCGAAGCCAGCGAAGGCCTGCACCAGGCCTCGCTGATCTACCTGGGGCTGATCCTGTTCATGATCACCTTCGTCGTGCTCGCCTGTTCGCGGCTGCTGCTGATGCGGCTGAAGCGGGGCGAGGGGAGCCGCACATGAGCCGCGTCTTCGCGCTCGAAGGCGCGCGCCTGGCGCGCCACCGCCGTCGCAAGCTCGTCAACGTGGTCGCGCTGACGCTGGCGCTGGCGGCGATGTCCTTCGGCCTGTTCTGGCTCGTCTGGATCCTGGTCGAAACGGTGCGCCTGGGCTTCGGCGGGCTGGCCTGGCAGGTCTTCACGCAGTCGACGCCGCCGCCGCAGGCGGAGGTCGGCGGCCTCGCGAACGCGATCGTCGGTTCGCTGATCATGGTTTCGCTGGCCACGCTGATCGGCACGCCGATCGGCATCCTGTCGGGCATCTACATCGCCGAATACGGCCAGCGCACCTGGCTCGGCCACGTCACGCAGTTCATCAACGACATCCTGCTGTCGGCGCCGTCCATCGTCATCGGACTGTTCGTCTACGCCGCGTTCGTGGCGCGGGTGAAGAGCTTCTCGGCCTTCGCCGGCGTGCTGGCGCTGTCGCTCATCGTCATCCCGGTCGTGATCCGGCAGACCTCGACCATGCTATCGCTGGTGCCGAACGCGCTCCGCGAGGCGGCCTATGCACTGGGCACGCCGAAGTGGAAAGTGATCCTCTCGGTGACGCTGAAGGCATCGGTGGCCGGCGTCGTCACCGGCGTGCTGCTGGCGCTGGCGCGCATCGCCGGCGAGACGGCGCCGCTGCTCTTCACGGCGCTGTCAAACCAGTTCTTCACCTGGAATCTCGGCGAGCCGATGGCGAGCCTGCCGGTGACGATCTTCAAGTTCGCGATGAGCCCGTACGAGAACTGGCAGAAGCTCGCCTGGGCCGGTGTGTTCCTGATCACGCTGGGCGTGCTGGCGCTGAACATCCTGGCGCGCGTGCTCTTCCGCAACAAGACCTGAGAGGCCAGTGAATGGACCGCCCCGTCGACCACCCCACGCTCGAGAAGACCAAGATCTCGGTGCGCGACCTGAACTTCTACTACGGCAGCTTTCATGCGTTGAAGCGCATCAACCTGGACATCCCCGAGCGCAAGGTCACGGCCTTCATCGGCCCCAGCGGCTGCGGCAAGAGCACGCTGCTGCGCACCTTCAACCGCATGTTCGAGCTCTACCCCGAGCAGCGAGCCGAAGGCGAGATCCTGATCGACGGCGAGAACATCCTGAAGTCGAAGATGGACGTGTCGTTGATCCGCGCCAAGGTCGGCATGGTCTTCCAGAAGCCGACGCCGTTCCCGATGTCGATCTACGACAACATCGCCTTCGGCGTGCGCCTCTTCGAGACGCTGCCGCGCGTGGAGATGGACGAACGCGTGGAGTGGGCGCTGAAGAAGAGCGCGCTGTGGAACGAGGTGAAGGACAAGCTCGACCAGAGCGGCGCCAGCCTCTCGGGCGGCCAGCAGCAGCGGCTGTGCATCGCGCGCGGCATCGCGATCAAGCCCGAGGTGCTGCTGCTCGACGAGCCCTGCTCGGCGCTGGACCCGATCTCCACCGGCAAGATCGAGGAGCTGATCCACGAGCTGAAGGCCGACTACACGGTGATGATCGTCACCCACAACATGCAGCAGGCCGCCCGCTGCTCGGACTACACCGCCTACATGTACCTGGGCGACCTGGTCGAGTTCGGCGCCACCTCGGAACTCTTCATGAAGCCGAAGAAGAAGGACACCGAGGACTACATCACCGGAAGGTTCGGCTGAAGGCCGAAGGAGCACCGTCATGAGCGACAAGCATCTGTCGACCCAGTTCGACGCCGAGCTCTCCGGCATCTCCAGCCGCGTGCTGGAGATGGGCGGCATCGTCGAAGCGCAGGTGGCGCAGGCCCTCTACGCGCTGACGCACTTCAGCGACGAGACCGCCGCGCAGGTGCTGCGCCAGGAGGAGCGCGTGAACCGGATGGAGATCGAGATCGACCGCGATCTCAGCGCCATCATCGCGCGCCGCCAGCCGACCGCACGCGACCTGCGGCTGTTGATCGCCGTCAGCAAGACCATCGCCAACCTGGAGCGCGTCGGCGACGAGGCGGCCCGCATCGCGCGCACGGTGCAGCGGCTCATCACCACCGGCGTCTCCAGCCGGCTGCGGCTGCCGGTGTCGGACCTGGACTTCGAGGCCAGCCTCGCCATCGCCCAGCTGCGCAAGGCGCTCGACGCCTTCGCGCGCCTGGACACGGCGAAGGCGCTGGAGGTGCTGAAGCAGGACGACCAGATCGACCAGGAATTCGACGGCCTGCTGCGCAAGCTCATCACCTACATGATGGAAGACCCGCGCACGATCTCGTCGAGCATCGACCTCGTCTTCGTCGCGAAGGCGATCGAGCGCGTCGGCGACCACGCGAAGAACCTCGCCGAGGCCATCATCTACGTGGTCAAGGGCACCGACGTGCGGCACACGTCGGTCGAGGCGGTGGAGATCGTGGTCCGATGAGCCGGGTCCTCGTCGTCGAAGACGAATCGGCGATCGCCGAGCTCGTCTCGATCAACCTGCGCCACGCCGGCTACGACGTGGTGATCGCCGCCACGGCCGAACGTGCGCAACTCGAGGTCGACCGCGAACTGCCCGACCTGGTGCTGCTCGACTGGATGCTGCCCGGCGCCAGCGGCCTGCAGCTGGCCCGGCGCTGGCGCGGCGAGGCCCGCACCCGCGAGCTGCCGATCATCATGCTCACGGCCCGCAACGAGGAGGCCGACCGCGTCGGTGGCCTCGACGCCGGTGCCGACGACTACCTGACGAAGCCGTTCTCGACCAAGGAGCTGCTTGCCCGCATGCGCGCGGTGCTGCGCCGCAAGGCGCCCGAGGCGCTGGACAGCGCGGTCGAGGTGGCCGGCCTGCGGCTCGACCCCACCACGCGGCGCATCACGCGGCTCATCGACGGCCAGTCGCGCGAGGTCAAGGTCGGCCCGACCGAGTTCCGACTGCTGCACTTCCTGATGACGCACCCGGAGCGTGTGCACAGCCGTGCACAGCTGCTCGACCGTGTCTGGGGCGACCACGTCTTCATCGAGGAGCGCACGGTCGATGTGCACGTGAAGCGCCTGCGCGAAGCGCTCGGCCCGGTGCACTGCGCCGCGCTGATCGAGACCGTGCGCGGTGCCGGCTACCGCATGACGCAGACGCCGGCCGCCGCGGCCGCTTGACGGGCGTGCTCGCACTCCGATGAGCTGGCTGTTCTCGCGCACCTTCGTCGCCGTCGCGGCGGTGGTGCTGGGCGTGCTGCTCGGGCGCTTCATCGGCGGCCTGTTCGGCGAACCCCGGCTCGGCGGCGTGCTCGGCGGCGCGCTGTGCATCGCCGTGCTCGCGCTCGTCGACGCCTGGCACGGCCAGCGCCTGATGGCCTGGCTGCGCGGGCCGCAAAGCGCCGCGGCGCCGCGCACCACCGGCTTCTGGGGTGAGCTGGCCTACCGCATCGAACGCGCGATGCGCACGCGCGACCTCGCCATCGAACACGAGCGCGGCCGCATCGCGCAGTTCCTGTCGGCCATCGAGGCCTCGCCGAACGGCGTCATGCTGATCGACGGCAATGGCCAGATCGACTGGTGCAACAGCGTGGCGGCCGAGCATTTCGGCCTCGACCCCGTGCGCGACCTGCGCCAGCGCGTGACGAACCTGGTGCGCGCCCCGGCGTTCGTGGCCTACCTGCAGCGTGGGGACTTCGCCGAACCGGTGGCGTTCAGCGACACCGCCGGGCGTCGCAGCTACTCGGTCCTGGTGCGGCCTTACGGCGACGGCATGAAGCTCGTGCTGTCGCAGGACGTGACCGAGCGCGAGCGCAACGACGCGATGCGGCGCGACTTCGTGGCCAATGTCTCGCACGAGATCCGCACGCCCTTGACGGTGCTGGCCGGCTTCGTCGAGACGATGGCCGCGGTGCCGCTCACCGAGCCCGAACGCGTCCGCGTGCTGACGCTGATGACGCAGCAGACCGACCGCATGCAGGCCCTGGTGGCCGACCTGCTGACGCTGGCGCAACTGGAAGGCAGCCCGCGGCCCGCGTCCGACCGCTGGCTGCCGCTGGCGGCGCTGCTGCGCCGCGCCGAGGCCGATGCGGTGGTGTTGTCGAACCACCGCCATCGCATCGCCGTGCACGGCGGCGAGGGCATCGAGCTCGCCGGCAGCGAGACCGAGGTGCTCAGCGCCATCGGCAACCTGCTCAACAACGCCGTGCGCTACACGCCCGAAGGCGGCCAGATCGACCTGCGCTGCGCGTTGCGCGCCGATGGCGGCGTCGACATCGAGGTCAGCGACACCGGCCTCGGCATCGCGCGTGAACACCTCGGGCGCCTGACCGAGCGCTTCTATCGCGTCGACGGCAGCCGCTCGCGCGAGACGGGCGGCACCGGCCTCGGCCTGGCCATCGTGAAGCACGTGGCACAGCGCCACGGCGGCAGCATCGAAGTGCAGTCAGAGCCTGGCAAGGGCTCGCGCTTCAGGCTCGAGTTGCCGGCCTCGCGCGTGCGTCAGGGCGCCGCGGTCGAGGCCTGACGGCGGAAGATCGCGAGCGCCTCGTCGCGGTCACGCGGGCCCTGCGCCGTGGCGGCGAGCGCCCAGCCGGGCGGCGGCTCCGGACGTTGGCTCAGGCGCACGCCCTGCAACAGGAAGGCGCAGTCGCCGCCGGCGCTGCCGGCACGCGCATCGACGCGGTAGCGGCCGAAAACCTCCAGCGCGGCCACCTGCACCGTCGACAGGCGTGGCGCGGCGATGCAAGCGCTGCGCGGCACCATCAGCGCGACGCGTTCGACGAGGGCACGCGAGCTGCGGCCGTAGTCCAGCATCGGCAGCCACAGCGTCATCAGCAGCAGCCAGTTCAGCGCGACGCCGCCGGCCGGCAGCACCATGCTCTTCCACACCGCCTCGCGGTGGCGGCCGGTGCGCCAGCGCACGAGCCACAGCCACGCGACCGTGCCCGCGATGGCGAATGCCAACTCGACCGGCGCGAACGGTGCGTCGAAACCCGGCACGAGGCGGGTCACGTTGGCCGCCGGCTTGGCCGGCACGCCCACCATCAGCGACGTGTAGACGACCCAGATCGTGATCGCGGCGGCGCTGAAGAAGAACATCGAGAACCAGTCGACCGCCGCCGAGGTGCTGCGCTTCCACGTCGGCAGCGCGAACGCGGCCAGCACGGCCATGCCGGGCAGCGCCAGCAACAGCGCGCGGTCGGAGCCGCGCATGGCCACGCTGGACACCAGCGCGACGGCGACGACGACGAGCGGCAACGCGATGTGCCGGTTCAGCAGCTGGCGGCGCCAGCGCCACAGCGTCCAGAGCACCAACAACCACGAAGGCCACAGGAACCACGCCCACTGGCGCGCGATCGGCCACAGGTCGGCCGGCGCCAGCGGCAGCGCACGCAGGCGCCAGGCGTCGAGCGCGCTGGCCAGCAGCGCGGCGACCAGCGTTGCCACGGCCACCCACGGGACGCAGCGGCGCACCTCCGGGTAGCTCGAGCGCTGGCAGACGACGAAGCCGCCGATGCCGATCGCGGCCGCCATGGCCGGCGCGCCACTGCCCGCCAACAGCGCGAGCGCTGCGATCACGCCCAGCCGCGGCTGCCAGTGGCGGTACGGCGCGCTCGCCAGTGCCCACAGGAAGAGGCTGACACCGAACAGCTGCGCCAGTTCGGGCGTCGTCTCGTGGCCCAGCTGCAGCAGGCCCAGCGTGGCGATGAGCGCCAGCAACGCGCCGTCGGCAATGGCGCGCGCGTAGTCCACCGGGTCGGCCTCGCCGCCGAACGCGAAGGCGGCGGGCTGGGCCGCTTCGGTGCGCGCGAGATGGAATGTCGTGTACCAGACCGAGGCCATCGTCAAGGCGAGCAGCAGCGCGAAGGGCAGGCGCGCCGCCACGTCGCTGTCGATCAGTGGCGACAGCAGGGCGATGAAGAGCGCGCCCAGCCAGTGCGGCAGCAGCGCGGTGTCGCCCGGCACTCCGCCCAGCGTCGGCGCAAGCCAGGCGGTGCGGCCCTCGGCGATGGCCGCCATCTGCGCATAGGCCACGAGGTCGGCGTTGCGCCACGGGTCGCGGTCGAACAGCCCCGGCAGCACGTAGGCGGCCGACAACAGCAGCAGCGCGACGCGCGGCAGGCGCCGGGCGCCGCGCTGGGTGACGAGGGCAGGGGTGGGGCTGCTCACGGATGCTGGATCATGCCCGAGGCGCAGGCGCAAAAAAGGCAGCCTGAGCTGCCTTTTCTTCGGGTCGGCGGACGGGCTGCCTCGCCGGGGTGTGCACCAAGACGCCTTACTTCTTGAGGTGGGCGAACTTGTTGCGGAACTTCTCGACGCGACCGCCCAGGCTGTCGATGCTCTTCTGGGTGCCGGTGTAGAACGGGTGCGTCTCGCTGGTGGTTTCCAGCTTGATCAGCGGCAGCTCGCGGCCGTCTTCCAGCGTGATCATGTCCTTGGTCGGCGCGCACGAGCGCGTCACGAACTTGAAGCCGTTGGACAGGTCCTGGAAGCAGACCTCGCGGTAGTTGGGGTGGATGCCGTCTTTCATGCGTGCCTCGTTCGGTTGTCGGCAGCCACACCGACCTTGTCGGTGCACTTGCCGGATGGCGGAAAACCCGGGATTCTAGCGCAGCCGGCCGTCAGCCGCCTCTTCGCATCATGTCGAAGAAGTCCAGGTTGTTCTTCGTGGCCTTCATCTTCTCGAGGATGAATTCCATCGCCTCGATCTCGTCCATCGGGTAGAGCAGCTTGCGCAGGATCCAGGTCTTCTGGAGGATCTCCGGCTTCAGCAGCAGTTCCTCGCGGCGCGTGCCGGACTTGTTGATCAGGATCGACGGGTAGACGCGCTTCTCGGCCATGCGGCGGTCGAGGTGGATCTCGCAGTTGCCGGTGCCCTTGAACTCTTCGTAGATCACCTCGTCCATGCGCGAGCCGGTGTCGATCAGCGCGGTGCCGATGATCGTCAGGCTGCCACCTTCCTCGACGTTGCGCGCGGCGCCGAAGAAGCGCTTCGGGCGCTGCAGCGCGTTGGCGTCGACGCCGCCGGTGAGCACCTTGCCGCTGGACGGCAGCACGTTGTTGTAGGCGCGGGCCAGGCGCGTGATGCTGTCGAGCAGGATCACGACGTCCTTCTTCAACTCGACCAGGCGCTTCGCGCGTTCGATCACCATCTCGGCCACCTGCACGTGGCGGGCGGCGGGCTCGTCGAAGGTGGAACTGATGACCTCGCCGCGCACGGTGCGCAGCATCTCGGTGACTTCTTCCGGCCGCTCGTCGACGAGCAGCACGATCAGGTGCACCTCGGGGTGGTTGGCGACGATCGCGTGCGCCAGGTGCTGCATCATCACCGTCTTGCCGGTCTTCGGCTGCGCGACGAGCAACGCGCGCTGGCCTTTGCCGATCGGCGCGATGAGGTCGATGATGCGGCTGGTGATGTTCTCTTCGGCCTTGATGTCGCGCTCGAGCTTGAACTGCTCCTTCGGGAAGAGCGGCGTCAAGTTCTCGAACATGATCTTGTGCTTGCTCTCCTCGGGCGTCACGCCGTTCACGCGGTCGACCTTGACGAGCGCGAAGTAGCGTTCACCGTCCTTCGGCACCCGCACTTCGCCTTCGACCATGTCGCCGGTGTGCAGGTTGAAGCGGCGGATCTGGCTCGGGCTCAGGTAGATGTCGTCGGTGGACGCCATATAGCTGGCTTCGATGCTGCGCAGGAAGCCGAAGCCGTCGGGCAGCACCTCGAGCACGCCGTCGCCGAAGACCTGTTCGCCGCCCTTGGCGCGCTTCTTCATGATCGCGAACATGAGCTCCTGCTTGCGCAGGCGGCTGACGTTCTCGATCTCCAGCGCCTCGCCCATCTTGATGAGCTCGGAGACGTGCTGCGCTTTCAGTTCGGACAGATGCATGGGTCGCGACCCTGGTCACGGTGCCCGGGGTGCGTCCAAGGAAGGCGCGCCGCGGCACACGAAGGAAAAGCTGGTGTTGGGAGCCGATTCCACGCGCCGCCCGGTGGGGTGGCCGATGAGCGCCGGCGAAGCCGGGGCGTGGTGGCGGACCGTTCGGCGCCTGCCCCCGTGTTCAGGAAGCAGACGCCGACGCGGCAGATTATAGATGACCGTCGAGGAAGGCGGTGAGCTGCGCCTTCGACAGCGCGCCGACCTTGGTGGCGGCGAGCTCGCCGCCCTTGAACAGCATAAGCGTCGGGATGCCGCGGATGCCGAACTTGGCGGGCACTTCGCGGTTGTCGTCGACGTTCATCTTCGCGATTTGCAGGCGGCCGTCGTATTCCTTCGACACCTCGTCGAGGATGGGGGCGATCATCTTGCAGGGACCGCACCATTCGGCCCAGTAGTCGACGAGCACCGGCTTGTCGGACTTGAGGACGTCGGTGCCGAACGAGTCGTCGCTGACGTGCTTGATCAATTCGCTGCTCATGGGCTTGCTCCGGGAGGCGGGGACCGCGGCCCGCGGAAGGGGCACGAGGCACAATGAATTCTGACATATCGGGTCGGGCTTTGCCGCGGCCCGCGCCGAGGCGCTGACTATGGCCGCGATAGAGCTGCACCCCCTTGACGACGACCCCGGCGACGCCTGGGGCGCGGTCGCGCGCGTGGCGCGCCGCTGGCTGTCGGCGCGTGGTGTCGCGCTGCGCGACGCCGTCGTCCTGGTGCCGTTTGCGGCCCTGATGGCGCCGGCGCGCGCCGGCTTCGCGGCGGCCGGCGGCTGGCTGCCGCGCGTGGAGACGCCGCTGACCCTGGCGGCGTCGCTGGCGCCACCGCCTGCGGGCGCGCCCGGCGCGCCCTGCGGCGACCTCGTGCTCGACCGGCTCAATGCGGCGGCGCTGCTGCGCCAGCACCCCTGGGGTGCGGCGCGCGAGCGCGACGACCGGCGCGGCTTCGAGGTCGTCGTCGGCGCCGTCGTACAAACGGCGCAGGCCTTGCGCCAGGCCGCGCTGGCCGTGCCGCCGGCCGGTCGGCCGGCCTTCTGGCAGCGCGTGCGCGACGCCAGTCCGCCGGCGCTCGGCCCGGGCGCCTTCGAGGCGCTGCTGCTGCGCGTCGCCGCCGAGTGGGCCGCGCAGTCGGCCCCGGCGGCCAGCGATGCGCTCTTCGGCCACGCTCCCGGCGCGTGGGTCGTCGTGCGCCTGGGCGGCCGCGATGCGCTCGCCGAGGCTGCAGCCGGCGCTTCGCCCGCCCCTGCGCTGGTCATCGATCTCGACGCGGCAGGCGCCGGCACCACGCCGCCGTGCCGCATCGTCGGCGACGGGCTCGAAGACGAGGCCGCCGCCACCGCCGCCCAGGTCATCGCCGCGCTCGATGCCGGCCGCGTGCCGGTGGCGCTCGTCGCGCTGGACCGCGTGCTGGTGCGGCGCGTGCGCGCGCTGCTCGAACGGCACAGCGTGCGGCTGGTCGACGAGACCGGCTGGACCTTGTCGACCACGCGCGCCGCGGCCGCGCTGATGAGCCGGCTGAAGGCCGCCGCGCCCGGTGCCGGCGCCGACACGCGGCTCGACTGGTTGAAGACCTGGCCGCCGGCGCTGGCGCGCCCGCGCGCGCTCGAGGCGCTGGAAGCGGCCTGGCGCCGCGAAGTCGATCCGCCGGCCGCGGCGCAGGCGCTGTGGGACGAGGCCCAGGCGCAGCTCGCGCCCTGGCGCGCGCGCCGCGAGCGCCCGCTCGTCGACTGGCTGCAGCTGCTGGCCGACAACCTGGCGCAGGACGGCAGCCGCGACGCGCTGCAGGCCGATGCCGCCGGCACGCAGGTGCTCGCCGCGCTGCGCCTGGAGGCCGCCGACGCCGCGTGGCGCGACGCCGCCGGGGCGACCCGCCTCGACCTCGCCGGCTTCGCCGCGTGGGCCGATGCCACGCTCGAAGCGGCGCAGTTCGTGCCGCAGCCGGTCGCCGCCGACGTGGTGCTGACGCCGCTGGCACGCGCCATCGGCCGCCCCTTCGGCGAGGTCGTCGTGCCGGCCGCCGACGCGCAGCACCTCGGCGCGGTCGAGCCCGCGCCCGGCCTGCTGCCCGAGACCATGGCCGACGCTCTCGGCGTCGACACCGCGCTGCGGCGCCGCGAGCGCCAGCGCCTGGCCTTCGCCCGACTGCTGCACGCGCCGTCAGTGACGCTGCTGCGCCGGCAGCGCGAAGGCGACGAGCCGCTCGCACCCAGCCCCGAGGTGGAGGCGCTGGCACTCGCGGCCGCGCAGCGTGGCGCGCCGTGGCCGGCCGAAACGGCCTGGGTGCCCGCGTGGCAGGCCGTCGACCCCGCGCCGGTGCAACGCCCGTTGCCGGTGGCTGCCGCCGACCTGCCGTCGAAACTGAGTGCCAGCACGATCGACACGCTGCGCACCTGCCCGTACCGCTTCTACGCCCGCGCGGTGCTGCGGCTCTACGAGGCCGACGAACTCGAGGCCGGCCTGGAGAAGCGCGACTACGGCAACTGGCTGCACGGCGTGCTGCACCGCTTCCATCGTGACCGCATCGTCGGCGCCGACGACCACGCCGCGCTGCAGGCGGCGGCCGATGCCGAGACCACCGAGCGCGACCTCGACGCAGCCGAGCTGCTGCCCTTTCGTGCCAGCTTCGAAGGCTTTGCGCCGGCCTACCTGGCCTGGCTGGCCGGGCGCGACGCCGCCGGCTGGCGCTGGCACGAAGGCGAGGTGGCGCGCCAGGTGCTGTCGCCAGCGCTGGCGCCGGTGCGCCTGGAAGGCCGCCTCGACCGCCTGGACGTCGCGCCCGACGGCGCGCTGCAGCTCATCGACTACAAGACCGGCCGCACCGACCTGCTGAAGAAGAAGGTCGCCGAGCCGCTGGAAGACACCCAGCTCGCCGTCTACGCGGCGCTGGAGCCGCGCGCGCGCAGCGCGATCTACCTGTCGCTCGACGACCCGGCGGCGCCGCTGGCGATCGAGCACCCCGGCGTGGCCGACACCGCGGCGCAGATGCTCGGGCACCTGGGTGCCGAACTCGAACGCCTGCGCGCCGGCGCCGCGCTGCCGGCGCTGGGGGAGGGCGCGCCCTGCGACACCTGCGAAGCGCGCGGCCTGTGCCGCCGTGACCACTGGGCCGAGCCGGAGGCACCGTCATGAACGCGCCGGCCTACCGCATCGACGGCCGCGAGGTCGACGCCGCCGCGTTCTACGCCGCCGCCTGCGACCCGCGCCGCAGCGTCGTCGTCGAGGCCTGCGCCGGCGCCGGGAAGACCTGGATGCTGGTGTCGCGCATCGTGCGCGCGCTGCTCGACGGTGCCGAGCCGCAGCAGATCCTGGCGATCACGTTCACCCGCAAGGCGGCCGGTGAAATGCGCGCCCGGCTCGACGAATGGCTGGCCGGTTTCGCCGACCCGAAGACGACCGACGCCGAGCGCGCCACCGCGCTGCGCGACCGCGGCGCCGACGCCGCCACCGCCGCGCGCCTGGCGCCGGCGCTCGGCGCTTTGCACGGCCGCCTGCTCGCGGCCGGCCGCGCGGTCGAGGTGCGCACCTTCCACGGCTGGTTCGCGCAGCTCGTGTCGAACGCACCGCTGCCGCTGCTGGAACGCCTGGGCCTGCCGCCGGCGCCCGAGCTGGTCGAGGACACCGACGTGCTCAAGCCCGACCTGCTGCGCCGCTTCCACGCCACCGTCGACGCCGACCCCGCGCTGCGCGCCGACTACCTGGGCCTCGTGGGCGAGCACCGCCGTGGCACGCTGCTGGCGTGGCTGGACGCCGCCTGGCAGCGTGGCACCGAGATCGAATGCGCCAGCGCCGCCGGCACGCTCGAGGGGTCGGTGCCGCCGGCCGCCGCGCTGTGGCCCGAGTGCGCGGGTCTGGGCGCGCCGGACGAACTGCTGCTGCGCGCCCCGCTCGCCGACGAGCTCGACGCGCTGGCGCGCGCGCTCGGCGCCGAGAAAGGCAAGAAGGCGCAGGACGCCGCCGCAGGCCTGCGCCTTGCATTGGAGTCGACCGCGGCCGCGGCGCGCTTCGAGGCGGCGCTGGCCGCGCTGTTCACGAAAGGCGGCGAGCCGCGCAAGCAAATCGGCAGCACGCCGCTGCTCGAGCCCGTGCGCGACCGCCTGTTGCAGGTGCAGCGCATGCAGCGCCAGCACGACGCCCACCGCGACCACCTGCGCATGGCGCGGCTGGCACGCGTGCTGCTCGCCGAGTTCGCGGCGCTCAAGCGCCAGCGCGGTCTCGTCGACATGCCCGACCTCGAACGCGCCGCGCTCGCCATGCTGTCGGACAGCGAGGTTGCCGGCTGGGTGCAGGAGCGGCTGGACCAGCGCGTGCGCCACCTGCTGATCGACGAGTTCCAGGACACCAGCCCGTTGCAGTGGCAGGCCCTGCACGGCTGGCTCTCGTCGTACGCCGGCGCCGCGGTGGCGCCGGCGGTGTTCGTCGTCGGCGACCCCAAGCAGAGCATCTACCGCTTCCGCCGCGCCGAGCCGCGCGTGTTCGAGGCGGCGCGCCGCTTCGTCGCCGTCGGGCTGCACGGCGCGGTGCTGGAGTGCGACCACACGCGGCGCAACGCGCCGGCCGTGCTGGCGGCGCTGAATGCGGTGTTCGACGACGCGGCCGGCGTCGATGGCTGGGGTCCGTTCCGCGCCCACACCAGCGGCAGCGCGCTCGACGGCGCGGTGCGTGCGCTGCCCGGCGTCGCGCGCGAAGCGCTGGAGCGAAGCGGTCCGCGCGACGGTTGGCGCGATTCGCTCACCGTGCCGCGGCACGACGCCGAATTGCAGCGTCGCCGCCACGAAGCGGCGCGCGTGGCCGACGCCATCGCCGCGCTGCTGCAGGACGGCCTCGCGCCCGGCGAGGTGATGGTGCTGGCACGCAAGCGCAGCGTGCTCGCCACCGTGGCCGACGCGCTGGCGGCGCGCCACCTGCCGCACGTGATGCCCGAGCCGGTGGCGCTGGCCGAATCGCCCGAGGCGCTCGACCTCGCGGCGGTGCTCGACGTGCTCGCGTCGCCGGGCCACGACCTGTCGCTCGCGCGGGCGCTGAAGAGCCCGCTCTTCGGCGCCGACGACGCCGACCTGCTGTGGCTGGCGCGCGAGGCGCGTGCCCGCGGCCTGCCGTGGCGCGCCGCGCTCGACGCCGCCGAGGCCGCGCCCGGTGCCGCGCTGCCGCGCGCACGCCGCCTGCTCGCCGCGTGGAGCCTGCGGGCGCTGCAGCTGCCGCCGCACGACCTGCTCGACCGCATCGTGCACGACGGCGACCTGCTGCCGCGCCTGGCCGCTGCCGTGCCGGCGGCGCGCCGGCATGCCGCACTGCACGCCGTTCAGGCCACGCTGGCGGCGGCGCTCGACCTCGACGGCGGCCGCTACGCCAGCCTGTACGGCTTCGTGCGCGCGCTGAAGTCCGGCCGCCTGCGCGCGCCGGCCTCGGCGCCGGCCGACGCCGTGCAGCTGCTCACGGTTCACGGCGCCAAGGGGCTGGAAGCGCAGGCGGTCTTCGTCGTCGACGCCCACCCCGAGCGGCGGCCGTCCGAGGGCGCCACGCTGCTGATCGACTGGCCGGTCGACGCCGGAGCGCCCACCTGCGCTGCCTTCGTGCGCCAGGAATCGCGCGTGCCGCCGTCGCTGGAGACGTTGCTGGCCACCGAGCAGGCCGCGCGCGCCCGCGAAGAACTCAACGGCCTGTACGTCGCGATGACCCGCGCGCAGCGCTGGCTGGTGTTCAGCCACACGGAGCCGCGCGCCGCCGACCCCGGCCGCAGCTGGTGGCAGCGGGTGGCGGCCGTGGCAGCCCCGTGGGCGCCGGCGCCGGCCGTGCCGGTCGCGTCCGATGCCGCCGCCCGCGTTGCGCTGCAGATGCCGCCGCGCCGCCCGCCACCGTCGCCCACGCCCGGCGGTGCTGACGACGCGGCCGCCGCGAACCTGGGCCGTGCGGTGCACCGCGCGCTGGAATGGCTGGGCCAGCCGGGCCGTGCGGCAGCGGCCGACGCCACACGGCAGGCCGTGCAGGCCGCCGCGCTCGCCTTCGGGGCCGACGCCGGCGCGGTCGGCAGCATCGTCCAGCGCGTGCTCGCCAGCGCCGCCTGCCGCCGCTTCTTCGACGCCGCCGCGCTGCGCTGGGCCGGCAACGAGGTGCCGCTGGCCGACGCCGACGGCGTGCTGCGGCTCGACCGCCTGGTGCACCTCGACGAAGCGGGCACGCCGACCTGGTGGGTGCTCGACTACAAGCTCGCCGCCGCCCCGGCCGCACTGGCGGCCTACCACGCGCAGATGGCGCGTTACGTCGCCGCGGTGCGGGCGGCGCAGCCCGGCGAGGCGGTGCGCGGCGGCTTCATCACCGGCACCGGCGCTTTCGTGGAGTTCACCCCGAACTGAGGCGGCTTTTCAGGTCTGATCACCGTTTTGCCCGCCGGCGAGCCGCGGTTCAATCGAGCCGCTATGCCGCCCCACGCCGCATCCGACAAGCCCGAACCGGCGCGCGCCTCCGCGGTGCGCATGTTCGGCCGCTGGCAACTGCTGCGGCTGCTGGGCAAGAGCGACCGCACGATGGCCTGGGCGGTCGCCCAGCCCGGCACCGACCATGAGCTGATGCTGGTGCTGCCACGCAACCAGCCGATCGGCAGCGCCCCGCTCGACCGCTGGATGCAGGCGGTGCAGCGCGGCGCGCGCCTGAACCACCCGCATCTCGCGCCCGCCGCCGAGATCGGCGTGCAGGACGGCTGGCCCTACGCCGCCTACGACCTGCAGGACGCCGCCACGCTGGCCGACCGCATTCCTGCGCAGGGCCTGCCCGGCACCGAGGTCGCGGCGCTCGCGCTGCAGGCGCTGCAGGGCCTGGCCTTCGCGCACGAGGGCGGTGTCGCCCACCACGACCTGCAGACCTGGCACCTGCTGGTCGACGACCGCGGCGGCGTGCGCCTGGTCGGCTTGGAAGTGGCGGCCGAGGCGCTGGCCAACGACGATTCCGGGCTCGACCCCGGCACGCTGCGCGCCCAGCGCAGCGCCGCCGAACGCGACGTGCTGGCGCTCGGCGTGGTGCTGCACCACACGCTCGCCGGCCAGCCGGCGCTGGACCAGGCCGACACCGGCCGCGTCATCGCGCGGCTGCCGCCCGCCGGCCGCGACATCGTGCGCCTGCCCTGGAGCACCGGGCAGCCGGTGGCCGAGGCCTTGCGCGCCATCGTCAACCGCAGCACCGACCGCCAGGAGCGCCAGCGATACCGCAACGCCCGCACGCTGGGCCGCGCGCTCGAAGGCTGGCTGAAGGCCGAGACCGACAGCCAGAGCGGCCCGCTCGCGCTGCTCGCCGACCGCCTGCGCGCGGCCGGCGTGCTGCCGGCGCTGCCCGGCGCGCAGGCGCAGGCGAGCCGGCTGGCGTCGATGGAGAAGGAACGCACCAACGAGCTCGCCGAGGTCGTGCTGCAGGACCCGGCGCTCGCCTTCGAGCTGCTGCGCATGGTCAACACCGCCCAGGTGCGTGGCGCGCAGGTCGCCGGCAGCGGCCCGGTGCTGACCGTGCGCCGCGCCATCGCGATGGTCGGCCTGGACGGCGTGCGCCGTGCCGCCAACGTGCTGCGTCCGTGGCCGGGTCCGCTGGACGCGGCCGGCGCGGCTTCGCTCGAACGCCTCATCGGCCGCGTCAAGCGCGCCGGCAGCGTGGCGCTGGCGCTGCGGCCGGCGGGCTACGACGGCGAGGTCGTCTACCTCATCGCCTTGCTGCAGAACCTGGGCCGGCTCGTCGTGCAGTACCACTTCGCCGACGAGGCCGCACAGATCCGCCGCCTGATGCTGCCGGCGCCCGCCGACAAGGCCGGCGAGCCCGACGAACCCGGCATGAGCGAGGAGGCCGCGGCCTTCGCCGTGCTGGGCGCCGGCATCGAAGCGATCGGCGCCGCCGTCGCCCGCCACTGGGGGCTGGACGAGAGCGTGCTGCACATGGTGCGCCGCCATCCGCTGGGCGCGCCGATCCACACGCCCGACAACGACGACGAGATGCTGCGCGTGGTGGCGAGCGCCGCCAACGAGACGATCGATGCGCTCGCGCTGCCGGCCGCGCAGGTCAACCACGGCCTGCACCGCGTGGTGCAGCGCTACGCCCGCGTGCTCGAGATCACCGCCAAGGACCTGCAGGAAGCGCTGCAGGGCGGGCCTTCGCACACGCCGCCGACGCTGGCGCCGCAGACCGCACCGCCACGCGCGCCCGAGGCGCCGGCGGGCGTGCCGGTGGCGCCGGTGCCCGGCGGGCTGCGCGCCGCCGCCGCCGCGCGCGCGGCCCGATGAGCGCCGTCGCCTCGCGCCGGCTCGGCCGCTTCGAGCTGCGGCGCGAGCTCGGCCGCGGCGCGCAGGCCAGCGTGTGGCTGGCCTACGACCCGCGGCTCGAGCGCGAGGTCGCCGTCAAACTGCTGCTCGACCCCGGCGCGTGGGCAGCGGCCGGCTGGCTCGACGAGGCGCGCGCCGTCAGCCGCCTCACGCACCCGAACATCGTGCCGGTCTTCGAGGCCGACGACGGCGGCGGCCGGCCCTACCTCGTCTTCGAATACGTCGAGGGCCCGACGCTCGCGGAGGCCATGCGCGGCCGCGGCGCCTGGCCGCCCCACGAGGCGGCAACGCTGATGCTGGAGGTGCTGGACGCGCTCGGCGCCGCGCACGCGCAGGGGCTGGTCCACCGCGACCTGAAGCCCTCGAACATCCTCATCGGCAAGGACGGCCGGGCGCGCGTGATGGACTTCGGCATCGCCGCCCGCGTGGCCGGCCGCGGCGACGCGAGCGACGGCCGCATCGTCGGCACGCCGGGCTACATCTCGCCGGAGGCGGCGCGCGGCGCGGCGCCGGTGCCGGCGATGGACGTCTTCTCCGCCGGCGTGCTGCTCGCCGAGCTGCTGTGCGGCCAGCGCCTGCTGCGCGAGAGCGACCCGATGCGCGCCGTGCAGCGCGTGCAGCGCGAAGACCTGCGCCTGCCGCCGACGCCCGGCGTCGACGGCCAGCTGCAGGCCGTGGTGCAGCGCGCGCTGGTGCGCGACGCCGCGCTGCGCTTCGACAGCGCTTCGTCGATGCGCGCCGCGCTGCTGGCCTGGGCGCAGCCCGGCGCCGGCGATGCGCGTGCCGAGCCCGGCAGCGGCCACGGCACGCTCGACTTCCTGCTGCGCCGCATGCGGCTGAAGGGCGACTTCCCGGCACTGTCGGAGTCGGTGGCGCGCATCCAGCGCGTGGCGGCGTCGGAGACCGAGAGCCTCGCCAGCCTGTCGTCCGAGATCCTGAAGGACGTGGCGCTGACGCAGAAGCTGCTGCGCATGGTCAACAGCGCGCACTTCAGCACCGCCGGCGGGCCGGTGAGCACGATTTCGCGCGCCGTCGCGCTGGTCGGCTTCGCCGGCATCCGCAACATGGCGCTGTCGCTGCTGCTGCTGGAGCACATGCAGGACAAGGGCCACGCTTCGCAGTTGAAGGAGGCGTTCGTGCACGCGTTGCTCGCCGGCCAGGTGGCGGGCGGCATGACGAAGGACGCGCGCGAGAGCGAGGAGGTCTTCCTCGGCTCGATGTTCCAGAACCTCGGCCGCCTGCTGACGCGCTACTACTTCGCCGAGGAATCGCAGCAGATCGAGCGCCAGCTCGGCCCCACCGCCGGCATCGCCGAGCAGGAACGGGTGGCGATGCAGGTGCTGGGCATCGGCTTCGAGGAACTGGGCGTCGGCGTCGCGCGCAGCTGGGGCCTGCCCGAAAACCTGCTGCGCACGATGCGCGCGCCCACCGGCGAGCCGCCGTCGCGCGCGCTCGACGCCGCCGAGCGGCCGCGCTGGCTGGGCCGCGCCGGCAACGAATTCGCCGCCGCGATGCTGACCGAGGAGGGCGAGGCGCTGGAACGCCGGCTGTCGACGATCGCCGCGCGCCACGCCGCCGCGCTCGGACTGGCGCCGGCGGCGATGCTGGCGGCGGCGCGCCACGCGCGCGACAGCATCGGCCCGCTGCTCACCGCGATGGGCCTGCAGCTCGCCCCGGGGCGCGCGCGCAAGGCGCTGCAGCCGGAACCCGCGGCGCCACTGGACGACACGCTGAGCCCGCACCGCCTGCAGGCGACCGAGATCGGCGACGGCGCGACGCTGCGGCTCGACGCCCCGGTCGCCGCCGTGCCGCCGGCGCCGCCGATGGCCGAGCTGCTGGCCGCCGGCATCCAGGACATCACCAACACGATGGTCGCCGACGACTTCAAGCTCAACGAAGTGCTGCGCATGGTGCTGGAGACGATGTTCCGCGCGCTGTCCTTCCGCCGCGTCGTCTTCTGCCTGCGCGACCCGAAGACCGAGACGCTGACGGGGCGCTTCGGCCTCGGCGACGGCGTCGAGGCGGCGAGCCGCGCCTTCAAGGTGCCGCTGCGGCCGGGGCCCGATCCGGACCTCTTCAGCGCCGTCTGCAGCAAGGGCGCCGACACGCTGATCGCCGACGCCACCGCCGCCAACATCGCCGCCCGGCTGCCCGCCTGGTACCGGCAGGCGATCGCGGCGCCGGCCTTCCTGCTGCTGCCGCTGTCGATGAAGGGCGCGCCATTCGGCCTGATCTACGCCGACAAGGCGGAGGCGGGCGGCATCGCGCTGGGGGAGAAGGAACTGTCGCTGCTGCGCACGCTGCGCAACCAGGCCGTGATGGCCTTCCGGCAGCGCGGCGGTTGACGGCGCGCGGCGGTGGGTGAAGGGTGCCGAGCCTTACCCCCGGCACTGGTCGCAACGCTTAGGGCTGCTTGGTTCCCCACCTGACCCGGTTGGGCGCGCTTCCATGCGGGGAGGCCCGGCACCCCGGATTCTAGGCGACAACCGGGGCCAGGCCGGTCACAGCAGTTCGTCGGGGACCAGCCAGGACAGCAGCCACAGCCGCAGCCGCGCCCACCAGGGCGGCGCCGGCTCGTCGTCGCGCCGCTCGGCGTGGCCGGCGTCGTCGGGGGCGACCCACTGCAGCCGCTCGCCGTCGGCGGCAAGGTGCACCTCGTACAGGCCGCCGGCGCGCGCCGGCTGCAGCTGGCGCAGCACCTCGCGCGTGAGCTCCGGGCTGTCGATGGACAGCGCGAGCTCGGTGTTGGTGTTGACCGAGCGCGGGTCCAGGTTCATCGAGCCGACGAGCAGCCGCCGCTCGTCCACGAAGGCAATCTTCGCGTGCAGGCGCCCCGGTGAGCCGGCGCCCACGCGACGCTCCATGCGCTCGGCCGACAGCTCGAAGAGGCGGATGCCCGAACGCAGCAGCGCCGTGCGCTTGCGCCCGTAGGCGGCCTGCACGAGCGGTTCGTCGCTGGCGTCGAGCGCGTTCGTGATGACCTGGATCTCGACGCCGCGCGCACGCGCCGCGCGCAGGCGTTCGATGCCGGCGTCGCTGGGCACGAAGTAGGGCGACACGACGACCACGCGCGAGCGCGCCTCGCCGAGCAGCCGCGCCACCGGCAGGCGCTCCTGGGCGCGCCGCACGCCGGCGGTCTTGTCGGGGCTGTCGAAGAACACCTCCACCGGGGCCGGCACCAGCGGGCCGGGCGTGCCGGCGCCGGGGTGCGCGGGCGCCGCCGTCTCGCCCGGTTCGGGTGCGGCCAGCCGCGCAAAGCTGGCGCGGCGGTTCTCGTCGTCGAGGCCGTTGTCGGCAAGGGCCTGGATCGGCACCGCGAATGGGCTGTTCCAGTAGGCGTCGAAGTGCCCGCCCAGCTCGGCGGCGACGGGGCCGGCGGCGAGCACGTCGAAGTCGATGAAGTTGGCCTCGTCGTGGCGCAGGAAGTAGGCGTCGGCGAGGTTGCGGCCGCCGACGATCGCGACGCGTCCGTCGGCAACGAAGAGCTTGTTGTGCATGCGCCGGTTCAGGCGCTCGAAGTGGCCGATGGCGCCAAGCGCGCGCAGCGCCCAGCTCTCGCGGCCGGCGGGGAAGGGGTTGTACAGCCGCACTTCCAGGTTGGCGTGCGCCGCCAGCCCGAGCAGCAGGCCGGTGAGGCCGACGGTGTGCATGTCGTCGACCAGCAGGCGCACGCGCACGCCGCGCGCGGCGGCGTCGCGCAGCGCCCGCATCACCTGCCGGCCGGTGGCGTCGTCGCCGAGGATGTAGGTCTGCAGGTCGAGGCCGACCTCGGCGCGCTCGATCAGGTTCAGGCGTGCCGCCAGCGCATCCTGCGACGCCAGCAGCGGCCGGAACGCAGAACCCTCCGCCGGCAGGCCGGCGGCGCTGGACAGGCGGGCGAGGGCGCCATCGGCCGGCGCGACCCGCAGCGTCGACGGCGGCCCGGCGGGTGCCTCGGGCACGGCCGCGCAGCCGACCAGCAGCGCCGCCCACGCTGCCGCGGCCAGGGCCGCGAAGCGGCGCACGCGCACGGCTCAGCGCAGGTTCAGTTCGCCGTCGCCGTAGTGCAGGCCCAGCGGGTCGACGAACAGCTGCTTGGCGCCGGCCTCCACCTGGCCGGCGGCCCAGGCCGGCACGCCGCAGGCGCGCGCGACCTCGACGGTGCGCTGGGCATCGGCCGCAGCGACGAAGAGCGCGAATCCGGCGCCCATGTTCAGCGTGCCGTAGGCCTCGGCGGCGTCGTGGCCGGCCTGGTCGGCGATGAACTTCAGCACCGGCGGCACCGGCGGCACGGTGTGGATGCGGTAGGTCAGCGCCTTCGGGTGGCGCAGCAGCTTGCGCCAGCCGTGGCCGGTGATGTTGGCGGCGTAGTGCACGCGCACGCCGGCCTTCCAGAGCGCCTCGGTCACCGGCGAATAGAGCACGGTGGGCGCGAGCAGCGCCTCGCCGTAGGACAGGCCGGGTTCGATCTCGGTCAGGTAGCCCTGCGGCAGCCGTTCGGCCAGCTTGCGTGCCAGGCTCAGGCCGTTGGCGTGGATGCCGCTGGACGCGAGCAGCACGATGGCGTCGCCGGGGCCCAGCCGTTCGCCGAGCGACAGCCGCTCCTTCGGGTTGACGAGGCCGGTGCAGCTGGCCGCGAGGTCGATGCGCCCGCCCTCGACGATGCCGGCCAGCGCCGGCGTCTCGCCGCCGCCCCAGGCCACGCCGCAGGTGTCGCAGGCGGCCTTCCAGCCGGCCACCAGCGCCTGCGCGCGTTCGGCGTCGGCGAACCAGCTGCTGCCGCCGGCGGCCCAGTAGGCCTGCACGACGAGCGGCGTCGCGCCCACCGTGATGAGGTCATTGACCGCCATCGCGATCGTGTCCTGCGCGATGCCGGCGTACCAGCTGCGGCCGGTGGCGGCCTTCATCTCGTCGGCCACCAGCGTCTTCGTGCCCAGGCACTCGACGATGCTGGCGACGTAGAACGGCCCGACGTCGACCACGTAGGCCGATTCGCCGCGCGAGCCGGCCACTTCGCCGAAGCCGTGGGCCGCCAGGTGCGCGCCGGTGGCGGCGGCGGCGCGCTGCGCGGCCACCTTCAGCGGGTCGATGAGGTCGTAGTTGACGCCGGCCTGCTCGTAGCTGAGCGGCGTGGTGGGGCTGGAAGACATGGGACGGGATTATCCCCGCTGGGCCCCCTCGTAGAATCGACCGCAATGAGCTACGTGGTTCTCGCCCGCAAGTACCGCCCCAGGAGCTTCGACCAGATGGTCGGCCAGGAGCACGTGGTGCGCGCGCTGTCGAACGCGCTCGAGACGCAGCGCCTGCACCACGCCTACCTGTTCACCGGCACGCGCGGCATCGGCAAGACGACGGTCAGCCGCATCCTCGCCAAGAGCCTGAACTGCACCGGTGCCGACGGCCAGGGCGGCATCACGGCGCATCCGTGCGGCGTGTGCCAGGCCTGCACCGAGATCGACGCCGACCGCTACATCGACTACATCGAACTCGACGCCGCCAGCAACCGCGGCATCGACGAGGTGCGCGACCTGATCGAGCGGGCCGCCTACAAGCCCGGCGTCGGCCGCTTCAAGGTCTTCATGATCGACGAGGCGCACCAGCTCACGAAGGAGGCCTTCAACTCGCTGCTGAAGACGCTGGAAGAGCCGCCCGAGTACCTGAAGTTCGTGCTGGCGACGACCGACCCCGAGAAGATGCTGCCCACGGTGCTGAGCCGCTGCCTGCAGTTCAACCTGCGGCCGATGGCGCCGGACACCGTGCACGCCTATCTCGAGCAGGTGCTCGGGGCCGAGGGCGTGGCGGTCGACGAGGATTCGCTGCGCCTGCTGGCGCGCGCCGCGCGCGGCTCGATGCGCGACGCGCTGTCGCTCACCGACCAGGCCATCGCCTACGGCGGCGGCAAGCTCGACGCGGCGGTGGTGCGCGCCATGCTCGGCAGCGTCGACCGCACGCACGCGAACACGCTGGTCGAGGCACTGGCCGGCCGCGAAGGCGCCACCGTGCTGGCGACGGTCGACGCGCTGCGCACGCAGGGCCTGTCGGCTGCCGGCACGCTGGAAGAGATGGCGCGCCTGCTGCAGCAGATGGCGGTGGAACAGGCGGTGCCCGGCGCGCTCGACCCGCGCGACCCCGACGCCGCCGACGCGCAGCGCCTGGCCGCCGTGCTGCCGCCCGACGAGACGCAGCTGCTCTACAGCATCGTGCTGCACGGCCGCGACGAACTGCAGCTGATGAGCGACGAGTACGGCGCGCTGACGATGGTGCTGCTGCGCCTGCTGGCCTTCCCGGCGGCGGGCAGCGCGGCCGCGCCGCGCCCGGCGCCGCCGCGCGCCGCACCGCTGCGCGCACCGGCGCCGCCGGCCATCAAGCTGCCGGTGGCGGCGGCGGCAGCGCCGGTGGTCGCGCCGCGCCCGGCACCGGCGCCCGCTCCGGTGGCCCCCGCGCGGCCGGCCGCCATGGCCGAGCCGCCGGCGCTCGCCCCGCATGCCACGCCCCCTGCCACGCCTTCCGCCGCGCCCTCGCCGCAGGGTGACCGCTGGCAGGCGCTGGTGCGCCAGATGGCCGACAAGGGCAGCATCGGCGCGCTGGTGCGTGAGCTGGCCTGGCAGGCCGCGCTCGTCGCGCTCGACGAGAGCGCCGTGCCGCAGCGCTGGCAGATCGTCGTCGAGCGCGAGTCGCTGCGCGCGCAGGGCCTGCAGGACAAGCTGGCCGCGGCGCTGGCGGCCGAGATCGGCAGCGCCGTCGTGCTCGAGGTGGCGGCCGGCACCGCCGAAGATTCGCCGGCGCGCCGCGACGCCGCCGAGCGTGCGCGCCGCCAGGCCGAAGCCGAGGCGATCATCCGCGACGACCCGGTGGTGCAGGCGCTGATGGGTCAGTTCAAGACGGCCCGCATCGTGCCGGGCTCGATCAAGCCGGCCTGATCAGGGCGCCAGCGTCTCGACCTTGCCGTCGCGCGCGATGCGCAGGCGGCGCTTCTCGGGCCCGCCTTTCGGGCCGCTGAGCCAGTCGATCGTCAGTTCGCCGGCTTCGGGCTTCCACGCGAGGCCGCCGGTGCCGGTCTCGGCCTGCAGCTCGAGTTCGTCCCAGCAACTGGCCAGCTTCAGCTGGAAGGTCTGGCGCACCGGTGCCGGCGCCAGCCGCACGACGCGCAGGAACTGTTCCTCGCCGGCGCCGCAGGGGCCGGCGCCGCCGGACAGGCGCGACGGGTAGGTGTCGACCACGATCACCGCCGTGCCGCCGACGTCGCCCACGCGCACCGGCTTGCCGGGCGCGGCCGCCTGCGGCACGCGCTTGTCGCGCGACACCAGCAGCGACACGGCGCGGCCGTCGGCGCCGGCCAGCGTCAGCCGCGTGCGGCCGGGGGCCGCCAGGTCGGCCTGCACCGGCGCTGCCGGGCCACCCGACGCGACCGCCGCGCTGCACGCCAGCAGCGCGGCGCTAGCCCAGCAGCGCATCCGCATAGCAGACCCCCGAGTACTTCCAGTGGCTGTCCTTGCCGGGCGGGGCCGAATAGCTGCCGGCGTCGCGCTTGTGCAGCTCGGCTTCGGTCTTGCCCTTGTTCGCCGTGTCGTCCATGTCCCAGCCGATGTTGCCGGTCTGGCTGTCGCAGAGGATGTCGCTCTTGCGCACCCAGACCTTGGCCTTGGCGTCCCACACGTGGTAGCTGCCGCCGTTCCAGCGGCAGACGGTCTCGTACTTCAGCTGGTCGGCGGTGTAGCTGCGGCTGTCCTGCGACAGGTAGGCCAGCGCGGCGGCGCGCTTCTTGGCGAAGAGCTTCAGGCCGGCGTCGATGTTCTTCTTCCAGTTCCAGACTTCCTCGTACTTCGGCACCGGGGTCGTCAGCTGGCACAGGCCGTAGCCGTTGTCGAACGAGCGGATCGGCTCGCCCTTCTTGAAGTGCCGGCCCTTGGACTCGTGCGTCACGATCTTCTCGAAGCCGTCGCTGTCGGGCTGCGCCGTCACGTAGGCCTCGACCTCGTCCTGGGTGGCGTTGTCGCCGATCAGCTTCACCGTCACGCCGGCCGACTTGCCGCCCGCCAGTGCGCGCACGACGAGCGTGCCGCCCAGGTCGGTGAGCACGCTGGTGGCGTCCCAGGTGTTGCCGTCGGTGCTGACCTTGCCGTTCTTCTTGAAGGTCTTCCAGCTGATCGACCAGCGCCAGTTGTGGATGCCGGTGGCGTCGGTCTCGAACACGAGGCTTGGCCATTCGGGGGCCTTGGTGATCGTGAAGACGGTGTCCTTGGCGGGGCGGGTGATCCTCATGGCGGGCGGTGCGGCTGTGTCAGGGCGAGGATAATCCGCGCCGATCGCGGGCGGACTCCCGCTCTGAAAGGATTCGTGATGATGAAGGGGCAACTGGCCGGCCTGATGAAGCAGGCCCAGGCCATGCAGGACAACCTGAAGAAGGCGCAGGACGAACTGGCGCTGGTGGAAGTCGAAGGCCAGTCCGGCGCCGGCCTCGTGAAGGTGGTGATGACCTGCAAGCACGACGTGCGCCGCGTCAGCATCGACCCCAGCCTGCTCGCCGACGACAAGGACATGCTGGAAGACCTAGACGCCGCCGCCTTCAACGACGGCGTGCGCCGCGCTGAAGAGGTCAGTGCCGAGAAGATGGGCAAGCTCACCGCCGGCCTCCCGCTGCCGCCGGGCATGAAGTTCCCGTTCTGATGCAGCCCCCCGGCTCGCTGCGCTCGCGACCCCCCGAGGGGGCGCGTCAGCCCCTTCGGGCGGCCGGGCGGGGCTGACGTGGCGGAACCGGCGCTCGACGGCCTCATCGAGGCCCTGCGGCGCCTGCCGGGCGTGGGCGTCAAGTCGGCCCAGCGCCTGGCCTTCCACCTGCTGCAGCACGACCGCGACGGAGCGAAGCGCCTGGCGCGCGCGCTCGACGACGCGGTCGCGAAGACGCGCCACTGCGCGCGCTGCCACACCTTCACCGAAGGCGAGGTCTGCGCCACCTGCCTGGACCCGCGGCGCGACGCGCGCCTGCTCTGCGTCGTCGAGTCACCCGCCGACCAGGCCGCGCTGGAACGCAGCGGCAGCTACGCCGGCCTGTACTTCGTGCTGATGGGCCGCCTGTCGCCGCTGGACGGCGTGGGGGCGCAGGACATCGGCGCCGCCGAACTGCTGGAGAGGGCGAGCGACGGCGTGGTGCAGGAGGTCATCCTGGCCACCAGCTTCACCGCCGAAGGCGAGGTCACGGCGCACGCGCTGGCCCAGGCGCTGCGCGCGCGCGGGCTGAAGGTCACGCGGCTGGCGCGCGGCGTGCCTGCCGGCAGCGAGCTGGAGTACGTCGACCTCGGGACGATCGCTCACGCCCTCGTCGACCGCCGCTGAACGTCTTTCGCCGCCGGCCGCGTGCGGTAGAACTGGATCGGCTCGGCGGCCACCGCTTTCAGCACGTTCTTGCGGATCTTGCCGACGACGTGCATCTCGCATGGCTTGCAGTCGAAGCGCAGCGTCAGCCGTTCGTTGCCGTTGACCAGCGTCAGCGGCTCGGCGCGCACCGTTCCCTGGACGCCGATCACGCCCTTGGCCTGCTTCGGGCACAGGCTCAGGCTCCAGCGCACGCAGTGCTTGGTGATCATGAGGCTGGCCTCGCCGAGTTCCTCGTGGCTCTCGTACGCGGCGCCGATCACCTTCACGCCGTGCCGGGCGTAGAACGCGGCGGCAACGCCGTTGTAGACGTTGGCCAGGTAGCTCAGCGTGTCCTCGGGGTACGGCACCGGCGGCTCGACCGCCTTGCCGCGTGGCAGCCGCTGGAAGGCGGCGGCGCGTGCCGCTTCGAGCGCGGCGATGGCCTCGCGGCGCAGCGTGTTGACGGCGCCGGCGGGCAGGAACCAGGGCTGGGTCAGCGCGAGCTCGATGCGCGTGGCCTCGAACAGCGTGCCTCCCAGCTTGCCGAGGTGTTCGCGCAGCGTGGCCTCGGCGCGCGCCGCGTCCTTTGCCGGCTGGTGCTCGAACGCGAGGCTGGCGCTGGCGCGGTGGCCGTCGGCGTCCTCGGCGTCGAGGCGGAAGCCGCCGTCGACATCGCGCAGCGTCAGCGCGACGCCGATCAGGCGTTCGGCCGACTTGCGGTCGAGCAGCCGTTCCCAGGCCATGTCGCGGTTGCGGCTGATCGCGGCGTCCTTGCGCAGGTCCTTCAGCTGCGCGACGGGGGCGTTCGGGAACACGCGCCAGGTGCGGCCGGCCAGCGGCCTGGCCACGTTCACCGGCACGCCCTGCAGTTCGCCCTGGCGGTCCCACCAGGTGAGCGCGTCGCCGTTGTTCAGCGCGAGGTCTGCCGACGCGAGCTGGACGTCGAAGTGGTCGGTGCCCACGCGCAGCAGGTGGCCAACCTCGATGCCGGCGTGCTTGGGCGTGTCGAAGGCGCCGATGTCGATCTGACGGCCGTTGACGAAGTAGTCGGTGGCGCCGCGGTTGAAGGCGCGCTCGGGGTCGGGCGTGAACTTGAAGCGGCAGCGGCCGCTGGACGACGCGGCCAGTTCCGGCCGGTCTTCGAGCACGCGGTCGAGCAGCTGGCGGTAGTGCGCAGTGACGTTCTTCACCGTCGCCATGTCCTTGTAGCGGCCCTCGATCTTGAAGGCGCGGATGCCGGCGTCGACCAGTGCGTGCAGGTTCGCGCTCTGGTCGTTGTCCTTCAGGCTCAGCACGTGCTTGTCGTGGGCGACGATGCGGCCGGCGCTGTCGGTCACGGTGTAGGGCAGGCGGCATTCCTGGCTGCAGCTGCCGCGGTTCGCGCTGCGGCCGGTGTGCGCGTGGCTGATGTAGCACTGGCCGCTGTAGGCCACGCAGAGTGCGCCGTGGACGAAGAACTCGAGCACGGCGTCCTGCACCTCGGCGGCGATGGCCTGGATCTGCTGGAGCGTGAGCTCGCGCGCCAGCACCATCTGCGAGATGCCCACGTCCTGCAGGAAGCGCGCCTTCGCGGGGGTGCGGATGTCGGTCTGCGTGCTGGCGTGCAGCTGGATCGGCGGCAGGTCCAGCGCCAGCAGCGCCATGTCCTGGATGATCAGCGCGTCGACGCCGGCGTTCCACAGGTCCCAGGCGAGGCGGCGCGCACCTTCGAGCTCGTCGTCGCGCAGGATCGTGTTGTGGGTGACGAAGATGCGCGCGCCATAGCGGTGCGCGTGGCTGCACAGGCGCGCGATGTCGGCCACCGCGTTGCCGGCCTTGTCGCGTGCGCCGAAGGCCGGGCCGCCGATGTACACCGCGTCGGCACCGTGGTTCACGGCCTCGATGCCGATGGCGGCGTCGCGGGCGGGGGCGAGCAGTTCGAGCGTGCGGCGGGTCATGGCGGTGCGGCGAAAAGCCCGGATTGTTCCGCAAGCGGCGCCACGATGCGGGCCGTTCGCCCCGGCGCGGCGCCGTTTCGTCGCCTGGGGGTGGCGCGCCGGGGCGAACCGCGTAACCTCGCGTCTTCGATTCCGCCGCCCCGAGCGGAACCCACCTTCCACCATGAACTCACGACTGACGATCCTGTTCGTCGCCGCGGCGCTGGCCGCGTGCGGCCCGAAGCCCGATGCGGGCAAGGCCCCGGGCACCGCCGCCACCCCGGCCACCGCGCCGCTGCTGCTGTCGCCCGAGGACCTGCGCGTCGTGTCCACCAGCCAGCTCGCCAGCGGCCCGGTGGTCAGCGGCTCGCTGCAGCCGGAGCGCCGCGCCGACCTGCGCGCCGAGGTGGCCGCCGTCGTGCTGCAGGTGCTGAAGGACAACGGCGAGGCGGTGCGCGCCGGCGAACTGCTGGTGCGCCTGGACGACACCGCCATCCGTGACAGCCTGGGCAGCGCCGAGGAAGCGATGCGCGCCGCCCAGCAGGCCTTCGACCAGAGCGAGCGCCAGGTGCAGCGCCTGAAGACGCTGCAGGCGCAGGGCATGACCTCGCAGCAGGCGCTGGAAGACGCCGAGGTCCGGCGCAACAACTCGCAGAGCGATCTCGTCGCCGCGAAGGCGCGCGTCGTGTCGGCCCGCCAGCAGCTGCAGCGCACCGAGGTGCGGGCGCCGTTCGAGGGCGTGGTCAGCGAGCGCAAGGCGTCGGTCGGCGACACCGTGCAGGTCGGCCGCGAGCTGCTGAAGGTGATCGACCCGCGCAGCATGCGCTTCGAAGGCCTGGTGTCGGCCGACCGCATGGGTGAGCTGAAGGTCGGCCAGGCGGTGCGCTTCCGCGTCAACGGCGTGGGCGACGGCGATTTCGCCGGCACCGTGAAGCGTGTCGACGCGTCGGCCAACGCCGCCACGCGCCAGGTGGCGGTGCTGGTCGCCTTCGCCGACGCCGCGAAGGCGCCGCGCGTCGCCGGCCTGTTTGCCGAAGGGCGCATCGAAAGCGGCAGCACCCAGGCCCTGACGGTGCCCGAAACCTCGCTCGTGCGCGCCGGCGACGCCTTCCATGCGTGGCGCGCCGAGGGCGGCACGCTGAAGCGCGTGGCGCTGCAGGTGGGCGAACGCGATGCGCGCACCGGCGAGCGCCCGGTGGTGTCCGGCCTCGCCGCCGGCGACCGCATCCTGCGCCACCCGGTGGGCACGCTGGCCGACGGCCAGGCCTTCGAGCTCGCGAAGCCGGCCACCGCCGCCGCGGCGTCGGCCGCGAAGTGAGGCGCACCATGTTCCTCTCGGAATTCAGCGTCAAGCGCCCGGTGGCGATGATCGTCGTCATCATCGGCCTGATGGCGCTCGGCCTGCTCGCGCTGTCCAAGCTGCGCGTCAACCAGATCCCCGACGTCGAGCAGCCGATCCTCACCGTCAACATCCCGTACCCCGGCGCCAGCCCCGACACGGTGGAGCGCGAGGTCGTCAACCGGGTCGAGAAGGCGCTGCAGGGCATTGCCGGCATCGACCAGCTGCGCAGCACGGCGAGCGAAGGCAATGCCTCGCTCGTGCTGATCTTCAACTTCGACAAGAACCTGATCGAGGCCGCCGACGAGGTGCGCAACGCGATCGCGTCGGTGCGCTACAAGCTGCCGACGGAGATGCGCGAACCGATCCTGCAGCGGCTGGACCCGGCCGCGCAGCCGATCGTGCAGCTGGCGCTGTCGTCCGACGCGCAGAGCCACGCCGCGCTGTCGCGGCTGGCCGAGGACCAGCTGGCCGACCGTTTCCGCGCCATCCCCGGCGTCGCCATCGTCAACGTCAACGGCTCGCTGAAGCGCGAGCTCTCGGTGCTGCTGCGCTCGCAGAAGCTGCGCGAGTACGAGGTCTCCGTCACCGACGTCGTCGCCGCGCTGCGTGCGCAGAACGCCACCGCGCCGGTGGGCAAGGTGCGCGGCACGCTGGAAGACCAGAGCATCCGCCTCGTCGGCCGCATCGAGCGGCCGGCCGACTTCGGCCAGATCGTCATCAAGCGCCGCGGCAGCGAACTGGTGCGGCTGTCGCAGGTGGCCACCATCGAGGACGGCTTCGCCGAGCTGACGAGCTTCTCGTCGCGCAACGGGCGGCCGAACGTGGGCCTGAGCATCACGCGCACGCGCGAGGCGAGCACGGTGACGGTGGCCAACCGCATCAAGGCGCTCGTCGACGAGATCCGGCCGACGCTGCCGCCGGGCACCAAGCTCGACATCACGCGCGACGGCGGCGAAGAAGCGCAGAGCAGCCTGGACAACGTGATCCACGCGCTCGTCTTCGGTGCCGGCCTCACCATCCTCGTCGTCTACGTGTTCCTGAACTCCTGGCGCTCGACGCTGATCACCGCGCTGTCGCTGCCGACCTCGGTGGTGGCGGCCTTCATCGCGGTGTGGCTGTGCGGCTTCACGCTCAACTTCATGAGCCTGCTGGGCTTGAGCCTGGCCATCGGCGTGCTGATCGACGATGCCATCGTCGTGCGCGAAAACATCGTGCGCCACATGGAGATGGGCGCCGACCGGCGCAGCGCGGCGCTGAACGGCACCGCCGAGATCGGCCTCGCGGTGGCGGCGACCACGTTCTCGATCGTCGCCGTGTTCATCCCGGTGGCCTTCATGCCCGGCGTGTCGGGCGAGTGGTTCCGGCCGTTCGGGCTGACGGTGGTGGCCTCGGTGCTGGTGAGCCTGTTCATCAGCTTCACGCTCGACCCGATGCTGTCGGCCTACTGGGGCGACCCGCCCGGGCACCACGCGGCGCCCAAGCGCGGGCTGTCGAAACTGCTGGCGCGCTTCAACGACTGGTTCGACCACCAGAGCGAACGCTACGGCCGCGTCATCGCCTGGGCGCTGCACCACCGGCGCTGGATGGCCGCCTTCGCGGTGGCCAGCCTGGTCGGCGCGCTCGTGCTGCAGGCGAAGTTCGGCGGCACCAGCTTCCTGCCGGCGTCGGACGCCGGCACCATCGCCGTCGAGGTGCGCACGCCGCCGTCGAGCAGCCTCGAGTACGCGCGCATGAAGGTCGAGGCGGCCGCCGCGCTGGCGCGTGCGATCCCGGAGACCGTGGCCACCAACGCCAGCGTCAACCCGGGTGGCGGGCGCATCTTCATCGACATCGGCAAGAGCACGAAGCGGCAGCGCGCCGCGCAGGACATCGCGGCCGAACTGCGCGTGAAGGTGGCGCGCCTGGTCGGTGCCGAGTACACGGTGCTCGACGACCTGAACAACGGCGCGCAGAAGCCGGTGCAGATCCGCTTCACCGGGCCCGATTCGCGCAAGCTGCTGGAGATCACCAACGCCTACATGGCGCGCCTGCGCCAGGTGCCGGGCGCGGTCGACGTCGGCCTGTCGCAGCAGGACCCGCAGCAGGAGATGCAGATCGAGCTCGACCGCGGGCTGGCCAACACGCTGGGCATCAGTGCCAACGACGCGGCGCAGGCGCTGCGCGTGGCCTTCGCCGGTGTCGAGGCCGGCGACTGGGTCGACCCCACCGGCGAAACGCGCGACGTCGCGGTGCGCCTGCACCCGGCCGACCGCCTGGACGCCGGCAACATCGAGCGCCTGCCGATTGCCGTCGCCGGCAGCGGCGCGATGGTGCCGCTGGAACAGATCGCGACCGTGACGATGGGCCAGGGGCCGAGCCAGATCCAGCACGCCGACGGCAAGCGCACGATCAGCGTCGCCGCCAACGCGCAGGGCCGTGCCTCCGGCGAAGTGACGGCCGACGCGCTGAAGCTGGCGCGCTCGATCGACTTCCCGCCCGGCTACGGGCTCGAGCTGGCCGGCGCCTCGCGCGACCAGCAGGAGGTGTTCCGCGAGATGGGCATCGCGCTCGTCGCCGGCATCGCGCTGATGTACCTGATCCTCGTCATGCAGTTCGGCAGCTTCACGGCGCCGCTGGCGGTGATGCTGTCGCTGCCGCTCAGCCTGATCGGCGTCGTGCTGGCGCTGCTGCTGACGCGCGGCACGCTGAACCTGATGAGCTTCATTGGCGTCATCATGCTGATGGGCCTGGTGGCGAAGAACGCGATCCTGCTGCTCGATGCCGCCCGCGTGCGCGAGGCCGAGGGCATGGACCGCGAGGAGGCGCTGATGGCCGCCGGCAAGAAGCGCCTGCGGCCGATCCTGATGACGACCTTCGCGCTCATCGCCGGCATGATGCCGGTGGCCATCGGCGTGGGCGAGGGCGGCGAGTTCTACCGCCCGATGGCGGTGGCCATCATCGGCGGCACCATCACGAGCACGCTGCTCACGCTGCTGGTGATCCCGAGCTTCTACGACAGCATCGAGACCTCGCGCGACCGCATGGTGGCGAAGTTCCTGCGCCGCTCGGCGCGCTGGACGGCGCTGCCCGCCTTCGTGCTGACGTTCGCGGAAGCGGTGCTCACGCTGGTCGGCGTGCGCGCGCTGTGGCGCGGCCTCGCGGGCCTGGCGCGGCGCGTGCTGCGGCGCGCGCCGAAGGCGGCTGCCGCCTGAGCAAGGCTCAGGCGTTGGCCAGGCGCGCCGCGGCGGCGTCGATGTGCGTCTTCAGTTCCGCGTAGCTGCGGTTCACCGGGAACTGCGGGAACTGGGCGACGATGCTCTCCGGCGGGTGGATGAAGAACCCCGCATCGGCGGCGGCGAGCATGCCGGTGTCGTTGTACGAATCGCCGGCGGCGATGACCTTGAAGTTCAGCGCCTTCAGCGCGTTCACCGCGTGGCGCTTCTGGTCGGGCTGGCGCAGGTGGTAGGCGGCGACGAAGCCGTCGGCGTCGGTCTCCAGCCGGTGGCAGAAGAGGGTGGGGCGGCCGAGCTGCCGCATCATCGGGTCGGCGAACTCGTAGAACGTGTCCGACAGGATGATGACCTGGAAGCGCGCGCGCAGGTCGTCGAGGAAGTCCTTCGCGCCGTCCATCGGCGCCATGCCGCCGATGACCGCCTGGATGTCGGCCAGCTTCAGCCCGTGCCGGCGCAGCAGGTCGAGCCGGAAGCGCATCAGCTTGTCGTAGTCGGGCTCGTCGCGCGTGGTGCGGCGGAACTCCGGGATGCCGGTGCGTTCGGCGAATGCGATCCAGATCTCCGGGATCAGCACGCCTTCGAGGTCGAGGCAGACGATTTGCATGGGGCGGCATCGTAGCGGAGGCCGCCGGCAGCGGGCTCAGCGGCGCCGGTCGCGGTCGGTCCAGCCGGCGAGCGACGCCACCAGCAGCACCGCGGCCAGCACGCCGAAGGCGATCTCGAAGCGTTCCCACCAGCGCAGCGCCGACGGGGCGAGCGGCCCCACGAAGCCGCCGCCGAGCAGCGCCGACACCGCCGCCACGCCGACGGCCCAGCCGAGCAGCCGCGCCGGCCGGTAGCCGTGGCCGGCGAGCAGGCCGTGCGCCGCATGGCCCAGCCAGGGCAGCCAGCGCAGGCCGGGCGGCGCCCATTCGCCGATGCGGCCGCTGCGCCGCAGCCAGGTCTCGCGCCGCACCGCGACGCGCGCCGCACGCTGTTCGTGCCCCATGCGGCGCAGCACGCGGATCAGGCGGCGCCAGGGCTGCGGGCGGAAGTCGCTCTTCAGGTGCGCGGCGCGCTGGCGCTCCAGCCAGTCGAGCCGGAAGCCGGTGTCCAGCGGCGCGCCGTCGCCGAAGCGGCCGTAGGTGAAGCCGTCGAGCGCCAGGCGCTCGCCCCAGGTGGTGGCGTCGTCGACGAGCGTCCCGGCGCGCGCGTCGACGAAGGACGCGCCGAGCAGCGATTCCTGCAACTGCCGCAGCACGAGCGCGCCGCCGATGCGCGCGCGGTCCAGCCGGAGCGCGGCGCCGTCGCCCCAGGCGCCGTCGCCCAGGCGGTCGAAGCCGGCGCCGGTGGCGTCGAGGTCGCCGCCGATGCGCGCCCGCACGAGCGAGACGCCGCCGGCCGACGCGAAGCCGCCGTCCAGCCGCAGCGTGCCGTCCACTTCGAGCCGGTCGAGGCGCAGCGCGAGGTCGCGCCGGTGCTCGTCGACGGCGTTGCCGCTGAAGCGGCCGCTCAGCAGCATGTCGCCGCCGACGCGCGCGCCGCACAGCCGCACCTCGCCGAGGGCGTCGAAGCCTTCGTGCAGGCGCAGGCTGCCGTCGACGCGCAGGCCATCGCCCTGCAGCACGCGGCGCGCCGCGCCGCCCTGCTGGCCGCCGCTGAGGTCCAGGCGCGCGGCGTCGAGGTCGCCGCCGATGCGCGCGCGCCGCAGCCGCACCTCGTGCGCCACGCTGCAGCCGGCATTCAGCGACAGGTCGCCGGCGATCGTGCAGCCGTCGGCCATCAGCGCCTGCAGGTGGCTGCCGCCGAAGGAGACGTCGCCGGCGACGTGCGCGCCGTCGAGCAGCACGGCGCTGTCGAAGCGGCAGCGGTAGAACCACAGGCTGCCCGGCAACGTGAGCCCGCCGAGGTCGAGCCGGCCTTCGACGAAGGCGCCGATCACGTGCAGCCGCCGCCCGCGCAGCGGCACGCCGCCGTTGAGCAGGAAGGCCAGGAAGCTGGCGCGCACGGCGACGTCGCGCGAGGCCTCGGTGGGCTGCTGCAGGCGGATCTTGGCGATGTCGCCCGACAGGCAGGCCTGCACCAGCAGGCGCTCGGCATAGCGCAGCGGCGCGAACCCGGCGAGGGTGGCTTCCGACAGGGGCGTGAAGGCGGACATGCGGTGTCGAAGTGGCGGCGCGCCGATTCTGAACGGCGCGCGCGCCGCCGTGGTGCACCGCGCTCCCCCGGTCGCGGGGACGCCGGGCCCGCGGTGGGCGCAAAACCCCGCGTCCGAGCGCCCGCGATTCAGGGGCTCGCGGCGGCGTCGATGCCGGTCCAGGCCGCGATCGGGCCGCGCCCCAGGGGCGTGACGGCGAGGGCGCGTTCGCCGCTCGCGCGGCGCAGCCAGCCGTGATCGACGAAGCCGGCGAGCAGCGCGACCGCGAGCGGGCCGGCGAGGTGGTCGCGCCGCTCCGACCAGTCCAGGCAGGCATAGGCAGCCGCCCGCGCCGCGCCGGCGGTGCGGCGCTGCCAGGTGGCGCCGTCGAGCCCGAGGGTGTCGAGCAGGGGCACTCCCGCGTCGGCGAGGGCGAAGCCGCGGTCGCCGCGCGGCACGAGCCAGCCACGCTCGAGCCCCTGCTGCAGCAGGCCCACGCCCAGGCGCCCGGCGAGGTGGCCGTAGCAGCAGCGCGCGAAGCGCAGGCGCGCGCGGCCGGCGCCGGCCCAGCTGCGCGCGTGGGTGCCGCGTTCGGCCACCAGCGCGAGGGCTTCGAGCGCGTGCGCCACCTCGGCGTCGGCGAGGCGGTAGTAGCGGTGGCGGCCGCGTGCGTCGCAGGCCACGAGGCCGGCGTCGAGCAGCCGGGCGAGGTGGCCGCTCGCGGTGGCGGCACTCACGGCCGCGGCCTGCGCGAGTTCGCCGGCGCTCGCCGATTCGCCGCCGAGCAGGAAACAGAGCATGCGCGCGCGGCTCGCGTCGGCCACCAGCGCCGCGATGCGCGCGACGCGGGGCTCCTCGGTCGCGGCCGGCTTCAGATCAGCACCGCGTTGGAGTCGGCCGGCGCCTGCGCGCGGTCGTGGAATCCGTAGGCGCGCATGCAGCTGAGCACGCGGATGCTGTAGTCGGCGAACACCGCTTCGCGCCCTTCGCGCTGGCTGTCGCGGTGGCAGACGGTCTGGCGCCAGGCGGCGATGGCGGCCTCGTCGCGCCAGTAGCTGAGCGACAGGTAGACGCCCGGCCGCGTCACGCTCTGGAAGCGTTCGACCGAGATGAAGCCGTCGATGCGCTCCAGCACCGGCCGCAGCGCGGCGGCCAGTTCGAAGTAGCGCGCAGCCTGGCCTTCGCGCGGAATCACCTCGAAGATCACGGCGAGCATCACACCCCCTCGGCCACGCGGGCCGGTTGCTGGAAGGCCGCGTCGACGATCTCGAGGAAGCGGCGTTCCTCCTTGACGATGAAGCGCTCGCGCTGCGCGAACGCGAAGTTCTCGCGGCCTTCGGGGTCCGCCTTCAGGCGCGCGCGGTAGGCCTCGTAGTCTGCCAGCGACGCGAAAGCGATGAGGCCCCAGGCCTCGACGTTGCTGCCCTCGTGCGGCAGGAAGTATCCGAGCAGGTGGCCGCCGCAGCGCGGGATGATGCGGCCCCAGGCCTCGGCATAGGCGCGGAAGGCGTCGCGCTGGAACGGATCGATCTCGTAGCGGATGAAGCAGGTGATGGACATGGCGGGCCCGGCAGCGAAGAGGCCCGCAGTCTGGCCGCACGGCCGCGGCCATCGATTCGGCGGCGGCCGAAGCGTGAAGCCCGGCGGCGCTACAGGCCGGAGTGCAGCTGTGAGCAGACGTTGCGGCCGGTGATGGTCAGGCGCAGCGTGCCGCCATGCCATTCCAGCCAGTGCAGCGCAACGTAGTCCTCGATGTAGCCGCTGTCGATCTCGGCGGCGCGGCGGCGCGTGAGCAGGTCCACCGTGACGGGTAGAGCCGCACGCAGTTGCTCCTGGCGCGACAGCGGGTGGACGTGAGGCGTGCTGGTGGTCATGTCGCTCCTGTTCGGGCCACATTACCACGCGCTCCCGGCTCGCGCGGGCCGGCGCACTGCGGGCTTCCCCTCAGGCCGGTGACAAGCTCACGGCCACGCCGCTCAGCACCGCGTTGCCGGACAGCGGGTCGCGCGCCGCGTCGTCGAACAGCGCGTTCAGGTTGGCGCCCGGCCGCTGCGCGGCCAGCGCGAGCCGCGCGCCCGGCAGGTCGTGGCCCCAGCCGTGCGGCAGGCTGACCACGCCCGGCCGCAGAGTACCGTTCACTTCGACCGTCACGTCGAGCCGGCGGCCGTTCGCGGCCAGCGTGGCGCGCGCGCCGTCGGCCAGGCCCAGGCGCGCGGCGTCTTCCGGGTGCACCCAGGCGGTGCAGCGGAACGGGCCCTTCGCCAGCGTGGGCAGGTTGTGCATCCAGCTGTTGTTGCTGCGCACGTCGCGCCGGCCGATGACGACGAGCGGCGGCGCCGGCGTGTCCAGGTCGGCCAGTGCGCGCGGCAGGTCGGCCAGCAGCAGCGGCGGCGCCAGCTCGACCTTGCCGCTGGGCGTGCGCAGCACTTCGGGGATGCGCGGCGCCAGCGCGCCGAGGTCGATGCCGCCCGGCGCCGCGATCACGCGGTCGAGCGTCAGGCCGCCGGGGTTCTGGCCGAAGCGGTCGCCGTAGGGGCCGCTGCGCAGCGCCAGGTCGACCAGGCGCTCCGGGCCGCGCCGGCCGCTGGCGTTCAGGGCCTGCATCACGATCGGCGCCTGCTCGCCGGCCTGCTTGCGCAGTTCGTCCATCAGCAGCGCGTCGTCGAAGGCTTCGACGTCGGCCCGCGCGCCATCGCCGCGCGCGATGGCGGCCAGCCGCAGCAGGTTCTGCCATTCCGCCGGCTGCCCGGCCGGCGGCGCGAACACCGCGCCGCTGAAGCGCGCGTGGTTGCGGAAGCTGAACTGCGGGAACGCGAAATCGTAGTGCGCGTCTTCCAGCGGGCTCGGGCCGGGCAGGATGACGTCGGCGTGGCGCGTCGTCTCGTTGAGGTAGATGTCCAGGCTGACCATGAACTCCAGCCGCTCGAACGCGGCGGCGAGCCGGGCGCCGTTCGGTGCCGAGAGCACCGGGTTGCTGGCGATCGAGATCAGCGCCTTCACCTGGCCGGGGCCGGCGGTCTCGATCTCCTCGGCGAGCACGCCGATCGGCAATTCGCCGAAGACCTCGGGTGCGGCGCTCACGCGGCTGGCCCAGCGGCCGGTGCCGACGCCGCGGCCGTGCCCGGGCGCGCCCATCGTGTTGTGGGCGAACGCGGCGGCCTTGGGGAACATCGCACCGCCGGCTTCGTCGAGCTTGGCGGTGAGCACGTTGACCACGTCGACCAGCCAGGAGGCCAGCGTGCCGTAGGCCTGCGTGCAGGTGCCGATGCGGCCGTAGAGCGCGCCGCGCGGCGCCGCCGCGAGCTCGCGCGCGAGGCCGCGGATGGCGGCGGCGTCGAGCCCGCAGCGCGCCGCCACGCGCTCGGGCGAGAAGGGCGTGACGGCCTGGCGGAGTTCGTCGACGCCGTTCACATGGCCGGCCAGGCGGCCGAGCCGCACCCGGCCTTCGTCGAACAGCGTGTGCACCAGGGCCGCGAGCAGGAAGACGTCGGCGCCCGGGCGGATGGCATGGTGCGCGTCGGCGATCTCGGCCGTTTCGGTGCGCCGCGGGTCGATGACGACGAGCCGGCCGCCGCGCGCACGCAGCGCCTTCGCCTTGCCGCGGAAGTCCGGCACCGTCCACAGGCTGCCGTTGCTGGCCACCGGGTTGGCGCCGATCACCACCAGCAGGTCGGCGCGCTCGATGTCCGGCACCGGAATGCTCAGCCAGTGGCCGAACATCAGCCCGCACGACAGCTGCTTGGGCATCTGGTCGAGCGTGCTCGCGGAGTACACGTTCTTCGTGCCCAGCGCCTTCGCGAGCCGACTGAAGTAGAGGATCAGCGACATCTTGTGCGCCGACGGGTTGCCCACCGACAGCGCCACCGCGTCGCGCCCGTCGCGCTGCAGGATCGGCACCAGGCGGCGTTCGATCTCGGCGAAGGCCTCGTCCCATCCGACCTCGACGAAGCCGCCGTCGCGCTTGACGAGCGGGCGGCGCAGGCGGTCGGGGTCTTCGTGCAGGTCCTTCAGCGCGTAGCCCTTCGGGCAGACGTAGCCGGCGCTGAAGACGTCGTGGTCGGCCCCGCGGACGCCGAGCACGCGCGCGCCCTGCGTGCGCACCTCCAGCCCGCAGCAGGCTTCGCACAGCGGGCAGATGCGGTAGTGGCTCTGTTCGGCGTCGGTCATGGCGGGCTCCGCACGGCAAAGGCGCGATGCTGCGTCGCAGGGCGCGCCGCCGGCTGTCGCGGGAGCGACGCTACACCCGCGGGCGCGGGCAAACCATGACGCCGCGGGTCAAGGCCGCGGTACGCGCACCGGCTACTCGGCCGCGCCCAGCGTCACCGCCTGCCGCCGCGTGCGGCCCTCGCGCCACACGCTGAGCGTGACGCGCTCGCCCGGCTGGCGGCGCTCCAGCAGTTCGAGCATGTCGTCGAGGTCGGCCACGGCCTGGTCGTCGACGGCGGTGATGACATCGCCGGCGATGACGTCGTTGCCGCGGCCGCGCCGGAACGGCTGCAGGCCGGCGCGCGCCGCCGGGCCGTCGGGCGCCACCTGCACCAGCGCCACGCCCTTGGGCAGGTTCAACGCGCGGTGCAGGCCGGCGGGGCCGGCGGTGACGCCGATCGCCGGCCGCACGAAGCGGCCATCGCGGATGAGCCTCGGCACGATGCGGTTGACCTCGTCGGCCGGGATCGCGAAGCCGATGCCGGCCGACGCCCCGCTCGGGCTGGCAATCTGCGTGTTGACGCCGATCAGCCGCCCGGCGCTGTCGAGCAGCGGGCCGCCGGAGTTGCCGGGGTTGATGGCGGCATCGGTCTGGATCACGCCGCGGATCGTGCGGCTGTTGAAGGACTCGATCTCGCGGTTCAGCGCGCTGACGATGCCGGTGGTGAGCGTCTGGTCGAGGCCGAACGGGTTGCCGATGGCGTAGACCTTCTGGCCGACGACGAGGTCGCGGCTGCTGCCCAGCGGGATGGGCGGCAGCTTGTCCCTCGGCGCGTCGATCTTCAGCACCGCGAGGTCGCGGTCGGGAAAGGCGCCGACGAGCTTGGCGCCGTAGGTCGACTGGTCGGCCAGCGTCACCCGGGCCGCGCTCGCACCCTGGATGACGTGGAAGTTGGTGACGAGGTGGCCTTCGGTGTCCCAGACGAAGCCGGTGCCGGTGCCGCGCGGCACCTGCTGCGCGTTCAGGCTGAAGAAATCGCGCTGCGTCTCCAGCGTCGTGATGTGCACGACCGACGGCGACAGGCGGCGGAAGACCTCGATGTTGGCGATCTCGTCGGCGGCGAGCGGGCCGCGCGGCGTGACGGCGCGCGGCGCGGCGTCGGCGCGGGCGGCGTCGGCGGGCGGTGCGCCGAGGACCAGGGTGACCGCCAGCGCGGCGGCGGCGAGGGCGGCGTTGCAGAGGTTCGGCATGACGCGAATTCTGCCGCCCTGTGGCGCCTGTCACGGCGCCGCCGCCGCGTTGCGCGCTGCCGGGCCGTCGTCCCCGCATCGAGGGGATGCACGCATTTGTGCCGTTGGTTACGATTTGTGACCAATGAGGCGTGAGCCCGGCACCTACGCCGCGCCACGGACACCCGGAGGGGAACACCGATGAAGCTTGCCGCTCGCCAACCTGCGTCGTGGACGCTCGGTCTTGCGACCGCCCTGATGCTGGCATCCTGCGGCGGCGGCGACGCCGGCAGCGATGGCGTGGTGGCGAGTGCGCCGGCCGCATCGACGAAGAAGGTGGGCGGCGAGCGCCGCATGCGCGCGCTCGCGATGACGCCGTCCGACGCCGCGCTGGCGCGCTGGGAGCCGCTGGTCAACCTGTCGCTCGTGCCGGCCGCCGGCGCGGTGCTCGGCGACGGCAGGGTCATGTTGTGGGCATCGAACGCGCGCACCACGTTCGGCGGTGGCGGCCACACCTACACGACGCTGTTCGACCCGGCGACCAACACCGCCACCGAGCGCGACGTCACCACGACCTCGCACGACATGTTCTGCCCCGGCACCGCGCGCCTGCCCGACGGCCGGCTGCTCGTCAACGGCGGCGTCAACGCCAACCTGTCGAGCCTGTACGACCCGGCGACCAACACCTGGAGCAGCGCCGCCGGCATGAAGATCCCGCGCGGCTACAACGCGAACACCGTGCTCGCCGACGGCTCGGTGATGACGCTCGGCGGCTCCTGGAGCGGCGGCACTGCCGGCGGCAAGAGCGCCGAGATCTACACCCCCGCCACCGGCTGGCGCGTGCTGACCGGGGTGCCCTACGACCCCTACCTGCTGAACGGCACCTACAACGGCTGGCAGACCGACGCGCACGCCGCGATCATCCCCACCGGCAACGGCCGCGTGCTGATGGCCGGCCCGAGCCCCGAGATGGCGTGGATCGACACCCGCGGCAACGGCAGCAGCACGCCGGCCGGCCGGCGTGGCGACGACCAGCCTTCGCTCGGCGGCCCGGTCGTCATGTACGAGGCCGGCAAGATCCTGAAGGTGGGCGGCGCGACGTGGAACGGCAACGTGCCGGCCACCGCCGGCGCCTACCTGATCGACACCACCGGTGCCACCGCCGCGGTGAAGAAGCTCGCGCCGATGGCCTACCCGCGCATGTACGCCAACAGCGTGGCGCTGCCGAACGGCCAGGTGCTGGTCGTCGGCGGGCAGACCTACGTGCAGGAGTTCAGCGACTCCAACGCCGTGCTCGCGCCCGAGCTCTGGGACCCCGAGACAGAGACCTTCACCGTGCTGCCGGCGATGGCGGTGGCGCGCAACTACCACTCGCTGGCGATGCTGCTGCCCGACGGCCGCGTGATGTCGGCCGGCGGCGGCCTGTGCGGCTGCGCGGCCGACAAGCCGAACCTGCAGATCATGTCGCCGCCGTACCTGTTCAACCGCGACGGCACGCCGGCGGCGCGGCCGGTGATCACCGCCGCGCCGGCCACCGTGGGCTACGGCACCGCCACCACCGTCACCACCGACGGGCCGGTGGCGGCGTTCTCGATGATCCGCCTGGGCGCGGTCACGCACACCGTCAATAACGACCAGCGCCGCGTGTCGCTGTCGTTCGCGGCCGGCGCCGGCAACAGCTACCAGGTCGCGATCCCGAGCAACCCGGGCATCCTGGTGCCGGGGCAGTGGATGCTGTTCGCGATGGACGCGAACGGCACGCCCTCGGTGGCGAAGATCGTCACCGTCAGCAACACCGGCGCGCCGACGCTGGAGAACCCGGGCAACATCGACGCCGCCCTCGGCGGCAGCATCAGCGTGCCGATGGTCGCCAGCACGCCGAGCGGCACGCTCGCCTTCAGCGCCAGCGGCCTGCCGGCCGGCGTGACGGTGAACCCGTCCACCGGTGCGATCGGCGGCTCGCCGACGGCAGCGGGCAGCTTCCTCGTCACGCTGCGCGCGACGAACGGCACGCAGACGGTCAGCACCGACCTGCTGATCACCGTCACGAACAACGGCACCGGCAGCGGCCTGCTCGGCCAGTACCACGCCGGCACCGGGCTCGCCGGGCTGCCGCTGCTGCAGCGCGTGGAGGTGCCCGACTTCGACTGGGGCACCGGCGCGCCCGGCGCCGGCGTCGGCGTCGACAACTTCTCGGTGCGCTGGACCGGCTGGATCGAGGCCGCGGCCACCGGGCCGACGCAGATCCGCACCGTCAGCGACGACGGCGTGCGCGTCTGGATCGACGACCGCCTGGTCATCGACAACTGGACCGACCACGCCCCGGCCAACGACACCGCGGCCGTCGCGATGGTCGCCGGCCAGCGCTACCGCGTGACGATGGAGTACTACGAGGCCGGCGGTGGCGCGGTGGCGCGCCTGCAGTGGCTGCCCGCGGGCGCCTCGGCCTACACGGCGGTGCCGGCGACGCGGCTGTACGCGGCCGCGCCCCTGTCGACGAGCAACGTCGCGCTCGGCGCGGCGGCGTCCATGTCGTCGGACTACCTGGGCATCGGCGCGCAGCCGGCCGTCGACGGCGACACGAATGGCGTGCTCGCCGGCAACAGCACCGTGCACACGCTGGGCAACGCACAGGAATGGTGGCAGGTCGACCTCGGCGGGCTGCGCCGCATCGACCTCGTCCAGCTGTGGAACCGCACCGACTGCTGCAGCGACCGGCTGCAGAACTTCACCGTCTTCGTCTCCGCCACCGACATGACCGGCCGCAGCTTCGAATCGCTGGGCGCCGACCCCGCGGTGCAGAAGCGCGTGGTGGGCACGACGCGCGCGCTGCCGGCCATCGGCATCCCGGTGAACGGCCTCGGCCGCTACGTGCGCGTGCAGCTCGCCGGCACCAACTTCCTGCAACTCGCCGAGGTGCAGGTGTTCGGCGGTGCGGCGGCGTACAACACGCCGTCGATCGCGGCGGTGCCCAACCAGTCGACCGTGGAAGACATCAGCGTCAGCCTAGCCGTCAGCGCCACCGACCCCGACGCCAACCCGCTTGCGTACAGCGCCAGCGGCCTGCCGCCCGGCCTGGCGATCAACGCCGTCAGCGGCCGCATCAGCGGCACGCCGGACACGGCGGGCCGCTACGACGTGACCGTCACGGCCACCAACGAAGGCGGGCTGTCGGCCAGCACCACGTTCACCTGGTCGGTGCTCGGCCCGGTGCCGCAGGTCACCTCGCTGCCGGCGCCGCTGGCCATCAGCGGCGGCAGCGTCGCCTACGCGCCGGTGCTGGGCGACGGCGCGCCGGTGCAGTACAGCTGGAACTTCGGCGACGGCACGGCGGACACGGCCTGGTCGGCCAGCGCCGGCGTCACCCACGCCTTCGCCGCGCCCGGCATCTACACCGTGACCTTGACGGTGCGCACCGAGGACGGCCGCAGCAGCACCACGCGCTTCGTGCAGGCGGTGGTGTCCGCCGACCCGACGGCGCCGGCGCGGGCCTCGGCGTCGCTGCTCTTCGAGCCGCGCGCCGGCAGCTCGGCGCGCCTGTGGGTGCTGAACCCCGACAACGACTCGGTGACGGTGTTCGACGCCGCCACCCGGGCGCGCGTGGCCGAGATCAACGTCGGCAGCGCGCCGCGCACGCTGGCGCGTGCCGCCGACGGCCGCATCTGGGTCGTCAACAAGGGCGGTGCGTCGATCAGCATCGTCAACCCGTCGACGCTGGCGGTGGCGGCCACGGTGGCGCTGCCGCGCGCATCGCAGCCGTTCGGCATCGTCTTCTCGCCGGCCGACGGCAGCGCCTACGTGGCGCTGGAAGGCACCGGCCAGGTGCTGAAGCTGAACGGCAGCACCGGCGCCATCACCGCCACGCTGGCGGTGGGCGACAACCCGCGCCACCTGGCCTTCACGTCCAACGGCAGCCGGCTGCTGGTGTCGCGCTTCATCACGCGCGCGCTGCCCGGCGAAGGCACGCTGGCGGTGTCGACGGCCGGCGTCGGCGGCGAGGTGCTCTTCGTCGACCCGGTGACGATGTCGACCACGCGCACCGTGGTCCTGGCGCACAGCGACCGCCCCGACAACGAGGTGCAGGGCCGCGGCGTGCCGAACTACCTGGGCGCGGCCGCCATCGCGCCCGACGGCCGCAGCGCCTGGGTGCCGTCCAAGCAGGACAACATCCTGCGCGGCACGCGCCGCGACGGCCGCGCGCTGGACTTCCAGAACACCGTGCGCGCGATCAGCTCGCGCATCGACCTCGCCAGCGGCACCGAGGATGCCGCCGCGCGGGTCGACCACGACAATTCGAGCGTCGCCAGCGCGGCCACCTACCACCCGAGCGGCGCCTACCTGTTCGTCGCCCTCGAGACGACGCGCCAGGTGGCCGTGCTCGACCCGGCGGGCCGGCGCGAGCTGTTCCGCTTCGAGGCCGGGCTGGCGCCGCAGGGCGTGCTCGTCTCGGAGGACGGCCGCACGCTGTACGCGCACAACTTCATGGACCGCAGCGTCAGCGTGATCGACCTCGGCCCGTTGCTCGACTTCGGCCAGCTGGGTGTGACGACGACGGCGACGCTGTCGACGGTGACGACCGAGAAGCTCGCCGCCAACGTGCTGAAGGGCAAGCAGCTCTTCTACGACGCCCGCGACCCACGGCTGGCGCGCGACGGCTACATGAGCTGCGCGAGCTGCCACAACGACGGCAGCCACGACGGCCGCACCTGGGACCTGAGCGGGCAGGGCGAAGGCCTGCGCAACACCATCAACCTGCGCGGCCGCGCCGGCCTGGGCCAGGGCTTCCTGCACTGGAGCGCGAACTTCAACGAGGTGCAGGACTTCGAGGCGCAGATCCGCGGCCTCGCCGGCGGCACCGGCCTGATGAGCGACGCGCAGTTCAACACCGGCACGCGCAGCCAGCCGCTGGGCGACGCCAAGGCCGGCGTCAGCGCCGACCTCGACGCGCTCGCGGCCTACGTGGGGTCGCTGAACAGCTTCGCGCCGAGCCCGCTGCGCAATGCCGACGGCAGCCTCAGTGCGGCGGCGCAGGCCGGCCGCACGGTGTTCGCGCAGAAGAACTGCGCCAGCTGCCACGCCGGCACCGGCTTCACCGGCAGCGGCGACGCGGCGCAGCTGAAGAACATCGGCACGATCAAGGCCAGCAGCGGCACGCGGCTGGGTGGCACGCTGCCCGGCATCGACGTGCCGACGCTGCGCGACGTGTGGGCGACCGCGCCCTACCTGCACGACGGCAGCGCGGCCACGCTGGCCGACGCGGTGGCCGCGCACAACGTCGTCACGCTGACGGCGGCCGAGCTGTCCAACGTGGTGGAGTACCTGAAGCAGATCGGCAGCGAGGAGAGCAGCGCGCCCGCGTCCACCGCGAGCGGCACGGGCCTGCGCGGGCAGTACTTCTCCAACCGCACGCTGACCGGCACGCCGGTGCTCACGCGCACCGAGGCGGTCAACTTCAACTGGGGCACCACGGCGCCGGGCGCGGGCGTGCCGGCCGACAACTACTCGGTGCGCTGGACCGGCACCGTGGAGGCGTCGGCGACCGGCAGCTTCCGCTTCCAGACCAACTCCGACGACGGCGTGCGGGTGTGGGTGAACGGCGTGCAGGTCATCAACAACTGGACCGACCACGGCGCCACGCTGAACACCACGGGCAACATCTCGCTCACGGCCAACCAGCGCTACACGATCACGGTGGAGTACTACGAGCGCACCGGCTCGGCGGTGATGCAGCTGCGTTGGCGCCTGCCGGGCACGACGACCTACGTGGCGGTGCCGGCGAACCGGCTCTACGCGCCGTGACCGCCGACGGCCGGCTCGCGTGAGGCGCAGGCGCTGGGCGGTGGGCCTTGCGCTCGCGGCGGCACTGGCCGCGGGCGCATACGCCGTCGCCGTGCAACAGCGCAGCGCCGACGCTGCGGCGCAGCGCGAGCGCGGCGCCGCGCTCTTCGACGGCCGCGCGCCGCTCGCCGGCCGGCTGGTCGGCCACGAGACCGCGCTGCCGGCGCTGGCCACGCGCTGCGCCAACTGTCACGACGAAGCAAGCGCGACGCCGGCATCGGAGGCGGCCGCCAGCGCCGCGGCCAAGCCCTTTGCCACCGCGCTCACCGGCGCGCAGCTGGCGCAGGCGCGGCCCCGCCGCGGCGGGCCGCCCAGCGCCTACGACGCGGCGCGCCTGTGTGCGGTGCTGCGCAGCGGCACCGACCCGGCGCATGTGATGATCTCCACCACGATGCCACGCTACGACGTCACCGACCTGCAGTGCCGCGACCTGTGGGCCTTCCTCGGCGCCCGATGAACCGCGCCGGCCACCCGACGCGCCGCCAGGCCCTGCTGGCGCTGCTCGCCGCCGCGCCGGCCGCGGCGCAGGCCGCCGGCGCGCCGAATGCGCGCGACGTCGCGCGCAGCAGCCACTTCCCGTTCGGCCCCGTGGTGCCGACACGCACGCTCGCGCGCTGGCCGGTGACGACGCACCTGGGCGTGGCCACCGAGCTGCCGGCACTGCTGCGCGGCAGGGTCACGGCGCTGCAGCTGATGTTCACTGGCTGCAGCGCCACCTGCCCGATCCAGGGCGCGTTGTTCGCGCAGGCGCAGCGCGACCTGAAGGGCGCGGTGGTCGGTGCTCAGTTCCTGTCGGTCAGCATCGACGCGCTCGGCGACACGCCCGCCGCACTGGCGGCCTGGCTGAAGAAGTTCTCGGCCGCGCCCGGGTGGCTGGCGGCGGTGCCGCGCGTGCAGGACGTCGACGCCCTCGTCGAGCGCCTGGGCAGCGGCGGCGAGAAGAAGCCGCAGGGCCCGGACCCGCACACCGGCCAGGTCTACGTGATCGACCGCCGCGGCGAGCTCGTCTTCCGCACCGCGTCGATGCCGCCGCCGGCGCAGATCGTCGACGCGCTGCGCCAGGTCGACGCCCGCGGCTGAGTCGTACCGGCGCGGTCGGCCCGCGTCAGGGCCGGCTGCGGGCGGTGTCCTGCTCGCGCTTGTAGTCGTCGTACGAACGGTTCGTGCTGGCCATGCAGCGGTTGCGTTCGGCCGCGTCCTGCAGTCTCTGGCATTCGGTCTTCTGCCAGGCCTGGCCGCCGCCGTAGAGCTGCGGGGCGGAGCAGCCGGCCAGTGCCAGCACGGCGACGAGGGAGGTTCGGCGCATGGGTGTCCTCAGCTGATCATGTAGGCCGCCGCCGCGGTGGCGATCAGCGTGCCTTCCTCGTTGACGAGGCGCATCTGTGTCGACCCGACACGCCCGCCCAGGCGGGTGACCTCGGCGCTGGCCGTGAAACGCTTGCCGATGCCCTGGCGCAGGAAGTCCACGCGCAGGTCGATGGTGCCCAGCTTCATGAAGCGGTGCATCACCTGGTCGGCGGTTTCCGACGGGTGCCGCTCACCCACGGCCACCATGACGGCAAACCCGCCCATCGCGTCCAGCGTGGCCGAGATCACGCCGCCGTGCAGGCGCTGATGCAGGTAGTGCCCGATCAGTTCGGGCCGCATCTCGAAGCTGAGCCGCACGTCGTCGAGCCGGGTCGACTCGACCTGCAGGCCGAGCACCTGGTTGAAGGTGATGCGCTGTTCGAAGAGATCCTTCAGGGCGGCGTCCAGGCGCGCCTGTTCGGCCGCGTCGCGGCGGTGTGCAACGGTCATGCCGCCATTGTCAACCCGAGCCGCGCCCGTGCCTCCTGCGGTGTGGCGATCTCGCGACCGGCGTTGCGCGCGCAGCGCGCCAGCGCCTCGATGAGCGCACCGTTGCCGCCGGCCCGCTCGCCGCCGGGCAGGTAGAAGGTGTCTTCCAGGCCGGTGCGCAGCATGCCGCCGAGCTCGGCCGTCTTCTGGTGCACCGGCCAGATCTCGGCGCGGCCGATGAGCGTGGTCTGCCAGACCGCGCCCTCCGGCGCGTAGCGCGGCAGCAGCGCCAGCAGGTCGGCGTCGCAGGGCATGCCGCTGGCCACGCCCATCACGAAGTTCACCTCGGGCACGCCGCTGAACATGCCGGCCTTCAGGTACATGCCGACGCTGCGCACGATGCCGACGTCGAAGCACTCGAACTCCGGGTGGATGTGCAGTTCGTTCATGACGTCCAGGAACTGCTGGATCTTCGACACCGGGTTGTCGAAGACCATCGGCGGCCAGGCCCAGGTGCCGTCGTCCTTGATCTTCAGGTAGTTCAGGCTGCCGGCGTTGCAGGCGGCGGCCTCGGGCTTCACGCGGCGCAGGCAGGCGAGTGGGCCGCTGATGTCCTTGCCGACGGTGCCGGTGGTCAGGTTGATGATGACGCCGGGGCAGGCGTCGCGGATCGCGCCGACCACGGCCTCGGCGACATCCGGGTCCCAGCTCGGCATGTGGCCGAAGCCTTCCTCCTGCGCGCGCAGGTGCACGTGCATGATGCTGGCGCCGGCGTTGAAGGCGTCGCGCGCCTCCGCCGCCATCTGCGCCGGCGTCACCGGCACCGGGTGCTGCTTCGGGTTGGTCAGCACGCCGGTCAGCGCGCAGGTCAGGATGGCCTTCTCGTCGATTCGGTTCATTCGGACAGCTCCAGTTCGACCAGCACCACGCCCGAGGCGACGGGGTCCTTCACCTTCACGTTCACGGCCTTCACGGTGCCGGCGGCGGCGGCGTGCAGCCACATTTCCATCTTCATCGCCTCCACGCACACCAGCGGCTGGCCGGCGGCGACCGCGTCGCCCTCGGCGACCGCGATGTGCGCCACCACGCCGGCCACCGGCGCGCGCGCGCGCCGCGGATCGGCGGCACTGTCGCGGGTGGGGAAGGGCGAGGGCTCGGTGAAGGCGAAGGCGCCGCCGTCGATCACCAGGTGCAGCGTGTCGCCGTCGTCCACCGCGATGGCGCGGCGCTGCACGCCGTCGAGCTCGAAGCGCACCGCGTCGGCGTCGCGCGCGAGCACGCGCAGGCCCGCCACCGGCGCGCGTAACGTGCGCGTCGTGCCCTGGCACTGCAGCGTGACGTCGAAGCCGGCCACGCTGGCGGGGCGCGCACCGGCGCGGCCAGCGCGCAGTGCGGCGGCGAGGCGCCAGGCGTCTTCGCCGGGCGCGGGCCGTTGCAGCAGCGCGTCGCCGGCGGCGGCCCACTCGTCGAGCCGGGTCGTCGTCAGCTGCGCCGCGGCGAACTGCGGGTGGTTCACCAGGTCGCGCAGAAAGCGGCCGTTGTTCGGCAGGCCGACGAGTGGCACGTCCTGGAGCGCGCGCGTGAGGCGGCGCACCGCGTCGGCACGGTCGCGGCCGTGGGCGATGAACTTGGCGACCATCGCGTCGTAGTAGGGCGTGACCTCGCCGCCTTCGGCGAGGCCGTGGTCGATGCGGATCGTGCTGCGCTCGGGCCGCCAGCCCGCGACGCGCCCCGCCTGCGGCTTCCAGCCGTCGTACGGGTCTTCGGCGTACAGCCGCGCCTCGATGGCGTGGCCGTCGAAGCGGATCTCGTCCTGCGTCACCGGCAGCGGCTCGCCCGCGGCCACGCGCAGTTGCCATTCGACGAGGTCGAAGCCGGTGATGCACTCGGTGACCGGGTGCTCGACCTGCAGCCGCGTGTTCATCTCGAGGAAGTAGTGCTTCAGCTGTGCGTCGACGATGAACTCCACCGTGCCGGCGCCGCGGTAGCCCACCGCCAGCGCCGCGGCCACGGCGTCGCGGCCCATGGCCGCGCGCATTGCCAGGCTGACGACCGGCGAGGGCGCTTCCTCGATCACCTTCTGGCGCCGCCGCTGCGCGGTGCAGTCGCGCTCGCCCAGGTGCACCGCATGGCCGTGGGCGTCGCAGAAGACCTGGATCTCGATGTGGCGGCCGTCGTCGACCAGCCGCTCCAGCATCAGCGTGCCGTCGCCGAAGGCACTGGTGGCCTCGCGACGCGCCCCGGCGAGCGCGGCCGCGAGTTCGCCCGCCTGGCGCACCAGGCGCATGCCGCGCCCGCCGCCGCCGGCCACCGCCTTCACCAGCAGCGGCAGGCCGAGCGAGAGCGCCTCGGCGGTGAGGCGGTCGTCGCTCTGGTCCTCGCCCAGGTAGCCGGGAGCGCAGGGCACGCCAGCGGCGAGCATGCGGCGCTTCGCGCCGGCCTTGTCGCCCATGGCGCGGATGGCCTCGGGCGGCGGGCCGATGAAGACGAGGCCGGCCGCCGCGCAGGCCTCGGCGAAGTCGGCGCGTTCGGACAGGAAGCCGTAGCCGGGGTGCACGGCGTCGGCGCCGGTGGCCTTCGCGGCGGCGAGCAGCGCGTCGATGTCGAGGTACGACGCGGCGGCCGGCGCCTCGCCGATGCGCACCGCCTCGTCGGCCAGGGCGACATGCGGCGCGCGGGCATCCGCGTCGCTGAACACCGCCACGGTGCGGTAGCCCAGGCGCTGCGCCGTGCGCATCACGCGGCAGGCGATCTCCCCGCGGTTGGCGACCAGGATCTTCGAGAGACTCTTCACTGCGGCATCCATCGGGCCTTGCGCTTCTGCAGGAAGGCGGTCTGGCCTTCGGTGCCTTCGGGCGACAGCGCGGCCTGCGAGAACACCTCGGCCGCGTGCTGGACCAGGGAAGCGGGTGGGTGGAAGCGCGCCTTCGCGATCAGTGCCTTCGTCGCCGCCAGCGCGTGGGGTCCGCTCTGCAGGATCTCGCCCAGCACACGCTGCAAGGCGGCTTCCAGCGCGTCGGCCGCGTGCACCTCGTGCACCAGGCGCAGCGCCAGCGCCTGCCGCGCGTCGAGCTTGCCGCCGGTGACGGCCAGCCGCTTCGCTTCGGAATAGCCCAGCCGCTCGACGAGGAAGGGCCCGATCTGCGCCGGCACGACGCCGAGCGAGGTTTCGGGGAGGCGGAACACCGCGCTCTCGCCGGCGATCGCGACGTCGGCCACGCAGGCGAGGCCGAAGCCGCCGCCCATCACCGTGCCCTCGAGCACCGCCACCACCGCGAGCGGCGTGCTCGCGAACGCGACGCAGAGCTCGCCGAACGCCGCGTTGACCTTGACGATGGCCTCGGGGTCGGCCGCCAGCCGCATGCGCGCGCCGGCCATGTCCTTGATGTCGGCGCCGGCCGTGAAGTGGCCGCCGGCGCCGCGGAGCACGACGATGCGGGTGCTGCCGTCACGTTCGGCCGCGGCCAGCGCCTGGCGAAGTTCCAGCACCATCGCCATCGACAGCGCGTTGCGCACCTCGGGCCGGTTCAGCGTGATCGTCAGCACGCCGCCTTCGGCGTGCACCAGCAGCGTGTCGAGGTTCATGCCGCGTTCTTGCCCGGCAGCGTGCCTTCGAGCTTGCAGATGATGCCCAGCATCACCTCGTCGGCACCGCCGCCGATGGAGACCAGGCGCGAATCGCGGTAGGCCTGCGAGATCGGGTTGTCCCAGGTGAAGCCCATGCCGCCCCAGTACTGCAGGCAGTGGTCGGCCACCTCGCGCGTGAGGCGGCCGCACTTCAGCTTGGCCATGCTGGCGAGCTTGGTGACGTCCTTGCCGCCGATGTACATCTCGACCGCGCGGTAGGTCAGCGCGCGCAGCGCTTCCACCTCGGTGCGCAGCTCGGCCAGGCGGTAGTGAACCACCTGGTTGTCGAGGATGCTCTTGCCGAAGGCCTTGCGCTGGCGCGTGTACTCGATGGTCTGGTCGATCAGCCGGTCCATGCTGCGCAGCGAACTGGCCGAACCCCACAGCCGCTCTTCCTGGAACTGCAGCATCTGGAACGTGAAGCCCAGGCCTTCCTGGCCGATCAGGTTGCGCTTGGGCACGCGCACGTTGTCGAAGAACAGTTGCGCGGTGTCGCTGCTGTTCATGCCGATCTTCTTGATCTTCTGCTTCGTGATGCCGGGCGCGTCCATCGGCACCACGATCAGGCTCTTGTTCTTGTGCGCCGGGCCGTCGCTGGTGTTGGCGAGCAGGCAGCACCAGTCGGCCTTCAGGCCGTTGGTGATCCACATCTTGCTGCCGTTGATGACGTAGTCGCCGCCGTCCGTCTTCGCGCTCGTCTTCACGGCCGCCACGTCGCTGCCGCCGCCGGCTTCGCTGACGCCCAGGCAGGCCACGAAGTCGCCGGCGATGGTCGGCGCGAGGTACTCCTTGCGCAGTTCGTCGCTGCCGAAGCGCGCGAGCGCCGGTGTCGCCATGTCGGTCTGCACGCCGATGGCCATCGGCACGCCGCCGCAGTTGGCCTGGCCCAGCGCCTCGGCCATCACCATGCTGTAGCTGAAGTCGAGGCCCGCACCGCCGAACTCTTCCGGGTACTTCAGGCCCAGCAGGCCCAGGTTGCCCAGCTTCTTGAACAGCTCGTGGCTGGGGAACTGCTCGGCGTCTTCCCATTCCTTGACGAAGGGGTTGATCTCCTTGTCGCAGAACTTGACGACCGTGTCCTCGATCTGGCGGTGTTCGGGCGTGAACTTCATCGAGAGTCTCCTAGAGTCGAGCGACGCCGAAGGTGTTCGGTCGCAGGGTTCGTTGGGCGGCCTCGGCCGCGATGGCCAGGCACAGGCCCAGGATGCGGCGCGTGTCGCGCGGGTCGATGATCCCGTCGTCCCACAGCCGCGCGGTGCCGAAGAGCGCGGCGCTCTCGGCGTCCAGGCGCAGGCGCAGCGCGTCGCTCATCGCGGCCAGCGCTTCGTCGTTGGCGGGCAGGCCCATCTTCTGCAGCTTGTTGCGGTTGACGATGTCCATCACCTTCGCGGCCTGCGCGCCGCCCATCACGGCGGTGCGGGCGCTCGGCCACGCGAAGATGAAGCGCGGGTCGAAGCCGCGCCCGCACATGCCGTAGTTGCCGGCGCCGAAGCTGCCGCCCAGCACGACGGTGAACTTCGGGCAGCGCGCGTTCGCCACCGCCTGGATCATCTTGCTGCCGTGCTTGATGGCGCCGGCATGCTCGGCCGCCTTGCCCACCATGTAGCCGGTGGTGTTCTGCAGGAAGACCAGCGGCGTGCCGCTCTGGTCGCAGAGCTGGATGAACTGCGCCGCCTTCGTGCTGCCGGCCGGCTGGATGGGGCCGTTGTTGCCGACGAGGCCGACCGCGTGGCCGTGCAGCCTGGCGTGGCCGCACACCGTGTCGGGCGCATAGCTCGCCTTGAACTCGAGGAAGTCCGAGCCGTCGACGAGGCGGGCGATGACCTCCTTCACGTCGTAGGGCTCGCGCTCGTCGGCCGGCACCACGCCCAGCAGTTCGTCGGCGGGGTAGAGCGGCTCCGCGGCCGCGTTGCGTTCGGGCACCGTGTCCCAGGGCAGCTTGTCGACCAGCTCGCGGGCCAGCGCGATGGCGTGGGCGTCGTTCTCGGTCAGGTACTCGCCCAGGCCCGTGACCTCGGCGTGGGTCTCGGCGCCGCCCAGTTCTTCGTCGGTCGCGTCCTCGCCGATGGCAGCCTTCACGAGCGGCGGCCCGGCCAGGTAGATGCTGCTGCGGCCGCGCACCAGCACCACGTAGTCGGACAGGCCGGGCAGGTAGGCGCCGCCGGCGGTGGACGAGCCGTGCACCACCGCGATCTGCGGGATGCCGGCCGCCGACAGCCGCGCCTGGTTGGCGAACGTGCGGCCGCCGTCGACGAAGATCTCGGCCTGGTACATCAGGTTCGCGCCGCCGCTTTCCACCAGCGAGATCAGCGGCAGCTTGTTCTCGCGCGCCAGCTCCTGCGCGCGCAGCGCCTTCTTCAGGCCCATCGGCGCGACGGTGCCGCCCTTGACGGCGCTGTCGCTGGCCGACACCAGCACGCGCTTGCCGGCGACGACGCCGATGCCGACGATGCTGCCGCCGCCCATCACGCTCTTCTTGCCGTCGTCGTCGTGCATGCCCAGTCCGGCCAGCGTGCTGAGTTCCAGGAACTCGCTGCCGCGGTCGAGCAGGCGGGCCACGCGCTCGCGCGGCAGCAACTGGCCGCGTTCGGCGAACTTGGCCGCCTTGCTGGCCGATTCGGCGACCACCTTCGCTTCGAGCGCACGCACCTCGGCCAGGCGCTCGGCCATGCGTTTCGCGTTGGCCGCGAAGGCGGCGGAGGTCGGGTCCAGGCCCGTGCCCAGCGCCGGCATTACTTCAGCACCTCGGGCGTCACCGCGCGGTGGAAGCCGTCGAACGGCACCGACTTCGACGTCGCGCCCAACGGGAAGATCTCGCTGCCCAGCGAAGCCGCGCCGTCGATCTGCACCGTGACGCCGCTCACGAAGGCGGCCGCCGGCGACAGCAGGAAGGCGATGACGGCGCTGACCTCGGCTTCCTCGCCCATGCGGCGCAGCGGCACGTGCTGCTTGAGCCTGGGGATCAGCGCGCGCATGGCGCCGCCGTAGGTGTCCATGCCGCTGCTGGCGATCCAGCCCGGCGCCACCGCGTTCACGCGCACACCGGCGTGCGCCCACTCGAAGGCCGCCGTCTGCGTGAGGTTGCTCATGCCGGCGCGCGCGGCGCCGCTGTGGCCCATGCCCGGCATGCCGTTGCGGAAGTCGGCCGTCATGTTGACGATCGCGCCGCCGTGCTTTTCCATGCTCTGATTGAACACCTCGCGCATCATCAGGAAGCCGCCGGTGAGGTTGTTCGCCACCACCGCGTCGAAGCCTTTCTTGCTGATCGCCATCAGCGGCGCCGGGAACTGGCCGCCGGCGTTGTTGACGAGGCCGCTGATGGGGCCGTGCTGCGCGATCACGGCCGCCACGCCGGCCTTCACCGCTTCTTCGTCGCGGATGTCGAAGGCCGCGGTGTGGCAGCGGCCGCCGTCCTCGGCGATCTCGGCGGCCACCTTGTCCAGCTTCTCCTGCGTGCGCCCGCTGATGAGCACCGTGGCGCCCAGCGACGCCAGTTCGTGCGCCACGCAGCGGCCGATGCCGCTGCCGCCGCCGGTGACCCAGTGGAGCTGGCCGGCGAACAGGTCCGGCCGGAAGACGCTGCGGTATCGGTTCATGGCCCGGATTAGGCGGCATGGGTAACGTTAACGTCAACTGGGTCACCACTAGGTGATTTCGAGCATGTGTGCGTCATGGGGCGCCGATAGCATCCGCCCATCCCCTTTAACCGAGCCCGTTTCCCATGGACATGCAAGCCTGCACCGAGACCCTGCGCACCAAGGTCGGTGATTCCAGCGGCCTCAATGCGACGCTGAAGTTCGACTGCGGCGCCGACGGCGTCGTCTACATCGACGGCCGCTCTGTGCCCAACACCGTGAGCAACGAGAACAAGGACGCCGACTGCACGGTGGCCATCACGCACGAGAACCTGGTGGCGCTGCTCACCGGCGAACTAGAGCCCGCCACCGGCTTCATGATGGGCAAGTTCAAGGTCTCCGGCGACATGGCGGTCGCAATGAAGCTGCAGCGCGTCGTGTGAACGTGCTGGCCCCCGTGAAGCAGCGCGCTGCGGCCCAGGAAGTGGTGGCGTCGCACCGCGACGACGACACCGGAGAACTGTTCGGCATCACCGAGCTGTGCCGCGAGTTCGGCATCACGCTGCGCACGATTCGCTTCTACGAGGACAAGGGCCTGCTGAGCCCGCGCCGCATCAACGGCGCGCGCGTCTACACGCGGCGCGACCGCGCGCGGCTGGCGCTGATCCTGCGCAGCAAGGCCATCGGCGCGTCGCTCACGGAAATCAAGCATTACCTCGATCTGTATGGCGCGCACGGCGAAGGCCGCGTGCAGCAGATGAAGTTCGTGCTCGACCGCACCACGAAGGCGATCGCCGAACTGGAGCAGAAGCGCGCCCACATCGAGGCCACGCTGGCCGAACTGCGCGTCATCAACGAGACGGTACGCCAGCACCTGGAGGCCAAATGACCTTGCCACTGTTCCCGTCGTCCTGGATGACCGACGAGCACCGCATGCTGCAGGATGCGGCGGCGCGCTACATCGCCGACAAGTGGGTGCCGCGTGCCGCCGAGTTCCGCGCCGCCGGCCGCTTCGACGCCGCCACCTGGCGCGAAGCCGGCGCCAACGGGCTGCTGTGCGCGTCGACCCCCACCGAGTACGGCGGCGGCGGCGGCGACTTCGGCCACGAGGCGGTGATCCTGCTGGAGCAGGCCAGGGCCAACCTCAGCGGCTGGGGCGGCGGCCTGCACTCGGCCATCGTCGCGCCGTACTTCATCCACTACGGCACCGAGGAGCAGAAGCGCCGCTGGCTGCCGAAGATGTGCACCGGCGAGACCATCACCGCCATCGCGATGACCGAGCCCGGCACCGGCAGCGACCTGCAGGCGGTGCGCACTACGGCGCGGCGCGAAGGCGACGAGTACGTCATCAACGGCGCCAAGACCTTCATCACGAACGGGCAGAACGCCAACCTCGTGATCGTGGTCTGCCGCACCGGCGGCGAGGCCGGCGCGAAGAACATCTCGCTGATCGCCGTCGAGACCGACCGCCCCGGCTTCCGCCGCGGCCGCCAGCTCGACAAGGTGGGTCTGCACGCGCAGGACACCTCGGAACTCTTCTTCGACGACCTGCGCGTGCCGGTCGGCAACCTCGTCGGCAGCAAGGAAGGGCAGGGCTTCTTCCAGCTGATGGAGCAGCTGCCGCAGGAGCGGTTGATCATCGCCGTGAGCGGCGTCGGCGCGATGGAGCGCGCGCTCGAGGAGACCGTCAAGTACACCAAGGAACGCAAGGCCTTCGGCAAGACGGTGTGGGACTTCCAGAACACCCGCTTCAAGCTCGCCGAAGTGCAGGCCGTGGTGCTGGCCGCGCGCGCCTTCGTCGACGCCTGCATGGCGGCGCACCTGAAAGGCGAGCTCGACGCCGCCCGCGCCGCGCTCGCCAAGGCCTGGGTCAGCGAACAGCAGTGCAGGGTCATGGACGAATGCCTGCAGCTTTTCGGCGGCTACGGGTACATGATGGAGTACCCGATCGCCGAGCTGTTCGTAGACGCGCGCGTGCAGCGCATCTACGGCGGCACGAACGAGATCATGAAGGAACTGGCGTCGCGCTTCATGTGACGCCGCAAGAAAGGCAGCCCATGAATGCGACCGACCTGCCGCTGGCCGAGCGCCTGCGCGCCACGCTGGCGGCGCAGCGCGCGGCCTACCACGCGCATCCGGTGCCGACCTACGCGGAGCGCGCCGACGACCTGAAGCGCCTGCGCGCCTTCCTGCGCGACCACCAGGACGCGATCTGCGCCGCCATCAGCGCCGACTACGGCCACCGTTCCACCCACGAGACACGGCTGTGCGAGATCGCGCCCGCCGTCGACGGCATCGGCCACGCGCTGAAGCACCTGCGTGGTTGGATGCGCCCGCAGCGCCGCGGCGTCGACCTGATGAGCTTCCCGGGCGCGCGCAACCGCGTCATCCCTCAGCCGCTGGGCGTGGTCGGCGCCATCGTGCCGTGGAACTTCCCGGTCAATCTGAGCTTCCTGCCGCTGACCTACATCTTCGCCGCCGGCAACCGCGCGATGGTGAAGATGAGCGAGAACTCGCGCCACCTTGCGGCGCTGCTGATCGACAAGGCACCGGCCTACTTCCCGCCGGAGAAGCTGCAGTTCTTCGACGAGACCGGCGGCGTCGGCATCGAGTTCTCGAAGCTGCCCTTCGACCACCTGCTGTTCACCGGCTCCGGCACCACCGGCCGCGCGGTGATGGCGGCCGCCGCCACCAACCTGTGCCCGGTGACGCTGGAACTGGGCGGCAAGGCGCCGGCCATCGTGGCCGACGACTACCCGCTGCAGACCGCGGCCGAACGCATCCTGTTCGTGAAGTGCCTGAACGCCGGCCAGATCTGCACCACGGTCGACCACGCGTGGCTGCCCCAGGGCAAGATCGACGCCTTCGTGCAGGCCGCGAAGGCCATCGTGCCGCGCCACTTCCCGAGCCTGGCATCGTCCGACTACACGTCGATCATCGACGCGCGTTCGTTCGACCGCCTGCTGCGCGCGCTGGACGAAGCGCGCGAGCGCGGCGCCACGCTGGTGCCGCTGTTGCCCGGCCCGGCGCACGACGCCGCCACGCGCAAGATCGCGCCCCACATCGTGCTGAACGCGCCCGACGACTGCGCGCTGATGCAGCGCGAGATCTTCGGCCCGATCCTGCCGCTGAAGGGCTATACGTCGCTCGACACCGTGATCGAGGCCATCAACGCCGGCGATCGGCCGCTGGCGGTGTACCCCTTCAGCCACGACGCGCGCTTCGTGCAGACCGTGCTCGACCGCGTGATGAGCGGCGGCGTGTCGGTCAACGACGCGCTGTTCCACGTCGCGCAGCACGACCTGCCGTTCGGTGGTGTCGGTGCGTCGGGCATGGGGCACTACCACGGCCGCGAAGGCTTCGAGACCTTCTCCAAGCTGCGGCCGGTGTTCCACCAGGCGCGCTTCTCCGCGATGAAGTTCATCGGCCCGCCGTACGGGCGCTTTGCCGATGCGATGCTCAAGTTCCTGATCAAGTGAGGCTCCCATGACCGAGGCCTATCTCTACGACCACGTGCGCACGCCGCGCGGCAAGGGCAAGAAGGACGGATCGCTGCACCAGGCCAGCCCCGTGTGGCTGCTGCGCACGCTGCTGAAGGCGATGCAGGCCCGCCTGGACCTGGACACCGCGCTCGTCGACGACGTCGTGCTCGGCTGTGTCACGCCGGTGGGCGAGCAGGGCGCCGACATCGCGCGCACCGCGGTGCTCGACGCCGAATGGGCGCAGACGGTGGCCGGCGTCACGCAGAGCCGCTTCTGCGCCAGCGGGCTGGAATCGATCAACCTCGCCGCGGCCAAGGTGAAGAGCGGCTGGGAAGACCTGGTCGTCGCGGGCGGCGTGGAAAGCATGAGCCGCTGGCCGATGGGCAGCGACGGCGGCGCCTGGTTCATGGACCCGCGCGTCAACCAGAAGCTGGGCTTCGTGCCGCAGGGCGTGGGCGCCGACCTCATCGCCACGATGGAAGGCTGGGGCCGCGCCGACGTCGACGGCTTCGCGCTGCGCTCGCACCAGAAGGCCGCCGCCGCGCGCGCCGACGGGCGCTTCAAGCGGTCGGTCGTGCCCGTGACCGACATCGCCGGCCTCACGATGCTGGCCGAGGACGAGACGATCCGCGCCAATGCCTCGCTGGAGGCGATGGCCAAGCTCGACCCCAGCTTTGCGATGATGGGCCAGATGGGCTTCGACGCCACGGCGCTGCGCCGCTACACCACGGTGGAGCGCATCACGCACGTTCACCACGCGGGCAACTCGTCGGGCATCGTCGACGGCGCGGCGCTGATGCTGGTGGGCTCGAAGGAGGGCGGCGCAAAGGCCGGGCTGAAGCCGCGCGCGCGCGTGCGCGCCGCGGCGGTGATCGGCAGCGAGCCGACCATCATGCTCACCGGCCCCACGCCGGCCTGCCGCAAGGCGCTGGCGAAGGCCGGCATGGCCGCAAGCGACATCGATCTGTGGGAGATCAACGAGGCCTTCGCCGTCGTGCCCATGAAGACGGCACGCGACCTCGGCATCGACCTCGATCGCGTCAACGTCAACGGCGGCTCCATCGCCATGGGGCACCCGCTGGGGGCCACCGGCTGCATCATCCTGGGCACCCTGCTCGACGAGCTGGAGCGCCGCAACCTCGCCACCGGCTGCGCCACGCTGTGCGTGGGCGGCGGCATGGGCATCGCCACCATCATCGAGAGGGTCTGAGCATGGGCAACGTTGTGACGCTCGACGTGGGCAGCGACGGCATCCTCGTCGCCACGATGAACCTGCCGGGCCGGCCGATGAACGTGGTCGGCGACGAGTTGATGGCCGGCATCGCCGAGGCCATGGCGCGCCTGGCCGACCCCGCCGTCCAGGGCCTGGTGCTGACCAGCGGCAAGGCCGACTTCTGTGCCGGCGGCGACCTCGACCGCATGTCGAAGTGGAGCACGCCGGAAGAGCCGTTCGAGATGTCGATGGCGATGAAGCGCGTGCTGCGCCAGCTGGAAACGCAGGGCAAGCCGGCGGTCGCGGCCCTCAACGGCCATGCGCTCGGCGGCGGGCTGGAGATCGCGCTCGCCTTTCACGCCCGCTTCGCGATCGACGACCCGCGGCTCAAGATCGGCCAGCCCGAGGTGAAGCTGGGCCTGCTGCCCGGCGGCGGCGGCACCGTGCGGCTGCCGCGGCTGGTGGGCATCCAGCAGGCGCTGCAGATCTGCGCCGAAGGCAACGACCTCACGCCGCAGAAGGCGCTGGCGATGGGCCTGCTCGCCGGCCTGGCGAAGGACCGCGACGACCTGATGGCGCAGGCCAAGGCCTGGATCGTTGCGCACCCGAAGGCGCAGCAGCCCTGGGACGCACCGAAGTTCCGCTTCCCCGGCGGCGACTCGCGCGCGCCGGCGGTGGCGCAGATGTTCTCGATCGCGCCTTCGATCGCGGCACAGAAGAGCTGGGGCAACTACCCGGCCGTGCAGCACATCATGAGCAGCATCTTCGAGGGCGGCCTGCTCGACTTCGAAGCCGCCTGCGTGGTGGAGAGCCGCTACTTCGCCGCCTGCGTGATGTCGCAGGAGTCGAAGAACATCATCAACACGCTGTGGTACCAGCTGAACGCCATCAAGAAGGGCGCTTCGCGGCCGGCGGGCGTGCCGCCTTCGAAGGTGAAGAAGCTCGGCATCCTGGGCGCCGGCATGATGGGCGCGGGCATCGCCTACGTGTCGGCCAAGGCCGGCATCGACGTCGTCCTGCTCGACACGAGCCAGGAAGCCGCCGACAAGGGCAAGGCCTACTCGCAGGGCCTGCTCGACAAGGCAGTGAAGAAGGGCCGCAGCACGGCCGAGAAGCGCGACGCGCTGCTGGCGAAGATCACGCCCACCACCGACTACGCGAAGCTCGACGGCTGCGACCTCGTCATCGAAGCCGTCTTCGAGGACCGCGCCATCAAGGCCGACGTCACGAAGAAGGCGGAAGCCGTGATCGCGCCGCAGGCCGTGTTCGCGTCCAACACCAGCACGCTGCCGATCACCGGCCTGGCGCAGGCGAGCGCGCGGCCGAAGCACTTCATCGGCCTGCACTTCTTCAGTCCGGTCGACAAGATGCCGCTGGTGGAGATCATCGTCGGCAAGGACACCGGCGACGAGACGCTGGCCAGGGGCTTCGACTACGTGCTGCAGATCGGCAAGACGCCGATCGTCGTCAACGACAGCCGCGGCTTCTACACCAGCCGCGTCTTCGGCACCTACGTGATGGAAGGCATCGCGATGCTGAAGGAGGGCGTGCACCCGCGCAGCATCGAGGTGGCGGGCCTGCAGGCCGGCATGCCGATGCCGCCGCTCGCGCTGCAGGACGAGGTGTCGCTGAGCCTGGGCCTGCACGTGGCCGACCAGACGAAGAAGGACCTCGCCGCCGAAGGCAAGGCCTACACCGAGCATCCGGGCATGAGCGTGGTGCGCCAGCTGTGCGAGATCGGCCGCATCGGCAAGAAGGCCGGCAAGGGCTTCTACGACTGGGCCGACGGCGACAAGCAGCTCTGGCCCGAACTGACGAAGCTCTACCCGGTGGCCGCGCATCAGCCCGGCCAACGTGAGCTGATCGACCGCCTGATGTTCGCGCAGGCCAACGAAGCGGCGCGCTGCTTTGAAGAGAAGGTGCTGCGCTCGGTGGCCGACGCCAACGTCGGCAGCATCTTCGGCTGGGGCTTCGCGCCCTTCCACGGCGGCGCGCTGCAGTTCATCAACGCGATGGGCGCGAAGGCCTTCGTACAGCGGGCGCGCGAACTGGCCGCGAAACACGGGCCGCGCTTCGAGCCGGCGGCGGTGGTGGTGCGGCAGGCCGAGACCGGCGGCCGCTTCATCGACGGCTGAAGCCCCGGGTCCTTCGGCTTGGCCTTCTACGACGTTTTCGCGCGCGCGGTCGCGCTGGTGGGTGCCGGCGCGATCCGCTGGCGCCGCCGCCTGGGCGAGGTGCGCACCCCGGCCGTGGGCAGCGTGCCGCAGATCCCGGTGGCGCGTCCGCAGGGGCGCGTGCCGACGCTGAAGATGCCCACCGCGCAGGGCTGGGCACCCGGGCAGTTGCCCAGCGCAGCACCGGGCCTGAAGGTGAACGCCTTCGCCGCCGATCTGAAGCACCCGCGCTGGCTCCATGTGCTGCCGAACGGCGACGTCACCGTGGCCGAGGCGCTGCAGTCGGGCGGCCGCCCGCGCACGCTGTTCGACCACGCCATCGTCGCCACGATGCGGCGCGCCGCCGCGATCGGCACCAGCCCGAACCGCATCACGCTGCTGCGCGACGCCGACGGCGACGGCGTGGCCGAGCAGCGCCACGCGATGCTGGAGAACCTGAACCAGCCCTTCGGCATGGCGCTCGTCGGCGACACCTTCCACGTCGGCAACACCGACGGCGTGATGGCCTTCCCGTACACACCGGGCGCGACGAAGATCAGCGCGCCTGGGCGGCGCCTGGCCACCTTCAAGCCGGGTGGCCACTGGACACGCAGCCTGCTGGCCAGTGCCGACGGGCGGCGTCTGTACATCGGCGTGGGCTCGCTCAGCAACATCGGCGACCACGGCATGAAGGCCGAGGAGGGCCGCGCCTGCATCTGGGAACTGGACCTGGCCACCGAGCGCTGCCGCATCTTCGCCGGCGGCCTGCGCAACCCCGTCGGCCTGGCCTGGGAGCCGGTCACCGGCCGTCTGTGGACGGTGGTGAACGAACGCGACGGCCTGGGCGACGAGACGCCGCCCGACTACCTGACCTCGGTGACCGACGGTGGCTTCTACGGCTGGCCGTACTGCTACTGGGGCGCCACGGTCGACGACCGCGTGCCGCACGACCCGGCGCTCGTCGCCCGCGCGCTGACGCCCGACTACGCGCTGGGCGGCCACACCGCGTCGCTCGGCCTGTGCTGGGTGCCCGCCGGCACGCTGCCGGGCTTCGATGTCGACGGCATGGCGATCGGCCAGCACGGCTCGTGGAACCGCAGCACGCTGAGCGGCTACAAGGTGGTGTTCGTGCCCTTCGCCAACGGCCGCCCGGCAGGGCCGCCGCGCGACATCCTGTGGGGCTTCCTGGCGGCCGACGAGTCGGTGTCCTACGGCCGGCCGGTGGGCGTGGTCATCGGCCCCGACCGGCGTTCGCTGCTGGTGGCCGACGACGTGGGCGACGTCGTCTGGCGCGTGGGCGCCTGAAGTCCGCGCCGCGTTCACGCGACCTTCACGATCTTCGCCCGGGCAAACGGGTGCGGAAAGTGGTGCCACGCCAACCGACGACCCCCCAGACGTCAGGCGCATCAATGGTTGCGCGGTGCGAGCGCGATGAAACCGACCTGCGGCGGCAGTTCGGGCAGATCCTGCTCGCGCGCCCGCAGCCAGGGCCAGGTCCGCCTTGCGGCTGACGGCTGAGGCGCCCCCGCCGCCGTCCGTCGGCCTCCGAGATACGAACCTCCTGCCCGCATCGACTTCGTTTCTACAGTTGACCCCGGTCGTTGGCCGTTTCGTCGCATGCGGCTCGTCGCCACCGCATCCGTTCAGGAAGATGCGTGCTTTGCTGCCCAGATGCCACCCATGAGCACACCAACTCTTCTGCTGGCGCTGATGCGCCACATCGGCCCGTTGCTGGTGTTGTGCTGTCTGTGCCTTGGCGCGCCCGTGCACTCGGCCGAGCTTGCCCAGAGTCACACGCACGCCGGCGAAGCGAGCGTGCGCCCGCCGCTGCACATCGCACCGGTCGACGATGCCTGGCGGGCGGCGTTGCCGCGCGATGCCAAGCTGGCCACGCAGGCTTACCTGGACCGCCTACCCAAAGAAGCGGTGATGCGATCCAACGACTACGACGAGGGCGGTTACTGGCTGCAGCTTTGGGAGTTCCTGCTCGGCCTGGCCATCGCCGCGCTGATGTTGCACGGCGGCCGCTCGGCCCGAGTGCGCGATTGGGCGCAGCGCGTCGCTCGCCACGCCCTGCTGCGCGATGGCTTGTACGGGGGCGTCTACGGCCTGGCCACCGGGCTGCTGCTGCTGCCCCTGAACTTCTACCGAAGCTACTGGCGCGAGCACGGCTACGGCATGTCGCAGCAGACGGCCTTGGACTGGTGGGGCGAGTGGGTCTTGACCCTCGGCGTCGAGGTGGCCGGCACGATGGTGGCGGTCGCGCTGCTCTATGCCGTCTTCCGCCGTGCCGGCGAGCGCTGGTGGCTCTGGGGAGCGGCCGCCTGCTCCGCATTGCTGGCGTTGATGTTGCTCGTCAGCCCGGTCCTGATCGATCCGCTGTTCAACACCTACAAGCCGCTGGAGGACGGCCCGGTGCGCAGCGCTGTACTCACCATGGCGCAGTCCAACGGTGTGCCGGCTGACGAGGTCTATGCCTTCGACGCGTCGCGCCAGACCAAGCGCATCAGCGCGAATGTGAGCGGCCTGGGCAGCACAGCGGCGGTGCGGCTCAACGACAACCTCCTCAATCGCACCTCGCTGCCCGAGATCCGTGCCGTGATGGCCCATGAGTTGGGCCACTACGTGCTCAACCACGCGCCCAAGATGTTGATGCAGTTCGGTCTGCTGATCCTGTTCGGACTCCTGTTCTGCCACTGGGCCATGCGCCGGCTGTTTGCGCGCCATGGGCATCGCTGGGGCACGCAGGCGGTGGCCGATGTGGCTGGCTTGCCGCTGCTGGCTGCGGTGTTCTCGGTTTTCATGCTCGCGGTCACGCCGGCATTCAACAGCATCATCCGCATCCAGGAGGTCGAGGCTGACCGCTTCGGCCTGAATCTGGCCCGCGATCCGCATGGCTTTGCCGAGGTGATACTGAAACTCTCGGACTACCGCAAACCCGATCCGGGCCGCCTGGAGGAGGTGATCTTCTTCCACCATCCGAGCGCTCGGCATCGGATTCACGACGCGATGCGCTGGCGGGAGGCAATGGGGACACCCTGAGGGACGAGACTTGGCCGCTTGTGGCCGATCGCGGTCGCCGAGGTCCGAGGTCTCGATCGACTGCACCGGCTGCGTGGCTGTTATTGCCGGTCGAGGCCGGGCAGTCCACGCGCCATCGCCTCCCGTCTCTCTGTCAGACTCGACCCACCTGCCCATCCGCCACCCCGCACCCCAGCCATGCAAGAGGTCATCACCCACCTCCGCGCCGCCACCAGCCACCCCGGCGGCGTCGCCGTGCTCACCGGTGCCGGCATGAGCGCCGAGAGCGGCATCCCGACGTTCCGCGACGCGTTGACCGGCCTGTGGGCGCGCTTCGACCCTGCCCAACTGGCCAGCGAGGAGGGCTACCGCGAAAGCCCGCAGCGCGGCTGGGACTGGTACGCCGAGCGCCGCGCCGGCGTGCGCGCCGCATTGCCGAACGCCGGCCACCTGGCGCTGGCCGACTTCGACCGCCGGCACCCGGGCGTGCTGCGGCTCGTCACGCAGAACGTCGACGATCTGCACCAGCGCGCTGGCGTGGCCGACACGATCCGCCTGCACGGCGACATCCTCGTCGACCGCTGGCTCGAACGCTGCCGCGAACGCCCGGCCTGCGACATCGCCGCGGCGGCGCCGGGCCGGCCGCCGCACTGCACGCGCTGCGGCAACCTGGTGCGGCCGGGCGTGGTGTGGTTCGGCGAAAGCCTGCCGGGCGGTGCGATGGAAGCGGCCAGCGAGGCGGCGCGCCGGTGCCGCGTGATGCTGGTGGTGGGCACCTCGGGCGCGGTGTGGCCGGCGGCAGGCCTGGCCGGGCAGGCCCGCCGGCACGGCGCCACCGTGGTCATCGTCAACCCGCACCCCAGCGAGATCGACGCCGAGGCGCACCACGTGCTGCGCGGCACCGCGGCCGAGGTGCTGCCGGCGCTTCTGGGGGTTGTCCCCGGGGGTGGCGAAAAGTCCTGAACTGGACCAAAATACGCTTCATGTCCAGTTCCGGATGGTTCGCATGAGCGCCGTTCTTGCCCCCGCCGAAGCGCCGGCGGTCAGCCCCGAGCGCATGGCCGCGGCCGGCCTGCGTGCCTTCGCGCGCATCGCCGAGGCCTGGCAGCTCACGGTCGACGAGCAGCTGCGCCTGCTGGGCAAGCCGCCGCGGTCCACCTTCTTCGCGTGGCGCAAGGCGCCCGAGAAGGCGAGCCTGCCGCGCGACACGCTGGAGCGCCTGTCCAATCTGCTGGGCATCTACAAGAGCCTGCAGATCCTGCTGCCCGACACCGCCGCGGCCGACGCCTGGGTGCGCCAGCCCAACAGCGCGCCGCCGTTCGGCGGCCGCAGCGCGCTCGACCGCATGCTCGCCGGCAACGTCAGCGACCTGAACTTCGTGCGCCGCTACCTCGACGGCGTGCGCGGCGGCGGCTGGTCTTGACGGCGGCGCCCGAGGTGCGGCGGGAGGACGCTGGGGAAGCACCCGCCGTCCGGCGGGTGCGGTGGTCGCAGGCCTGCCGCATCGTGCCCACGCGCTACCCGGCAATCTCCATCTACGACCGCGTCGCCGATGCCGACGACTTCGACGCCCTCTACGCGCTGGAGGCGATGACGAACGAACGCGTGCGCAACGAGGCCGGCGACATCGAACGCGTGCCGCGCGACGAGCGCCTGTTCGGCCCCGGCAGCGGGCCCATCATGGCCGCCTTCACGCACGTCAATACGCTGGGCAGCCGCTTCTCCGACGGCGGCTATGGCGTCTTCTACGCCGCGCGCGAGCGTGCCACCGCCGTCGCCGAGACGCGCCACCACCACGGCCACTTCCTGGCCGCCACGAAGCAGGCCGCGATGCACCTGCCGATGCGCCTGTACCACGTGCAGGTGGACGCACGCCTGCACGACCTGCGGCCCGAAGGCGCGGTCCCGGCGGCGGTCTACGAACCGGCCGACTACGGCGCCGCGCGTGCGCTCGGCCGCCGCCTGCACGAGGCGGGCTCGGCCGGCGTCGTCTACCGCAGCGTGCGCCACGCGCGCGGCCAGTGCGTGGGCCTGTTCAGGCCGCGTGGCGCCAGCCGCTGCCTGCACGCCGCCTACCTGCTGTACGCCTGGGACGGCGAGCGCTTCACCGACGTCTACGAGAAGACCGAGTGAACGGCACGCGCTTCGATCGCCTGGACGCACTGCGCGGCGTCGCCATCGTCTGGATGGCGGCCTTCCACTTCGCGTTCGACCTCAACTTCTACCGCCTGCTGAGGCCGTACCAGGACTTCTATCGCGACCCGTTCTGGACCTGGCAGCGGGTGTGCATCGTCACGCTGTTCCTGTTCTGCGCCGGTCTGTCGCAGGCGGTGGCGTTGCAGGCGGGGCAGGGTTGGCCGCGCTTCTGGCGCCGCTTGGCGCAGGTCGCCGGCTGTGCGCTGCTGGTGAGCCTGGGCTCGGCGCTGATGTTTCCGAACAGCTGGATCAGCTTCGGCGTGCTGCACGGCATCGCGGCGATGCTGGTGGCGTTGCGGCTGCTCGCGCCGCTGGGCGCCGCGCTGTGGCCGCTGGGTGCACTGGCGATCGCCGCGCCGCGGCTGGTGCAGGACACGTTCTTCGACACGCGCTGGACGAACTGGGTCGGCCTCGTCACGCGAAAGCCGATCACCGAAGACTTCGTCCCGGTGCTGCCCTGGCTGGGGGTCATGCTGTTCGGCCTGGCCGCCGGCCGCTGGCTGCTGGCGCACCGGCCCGGACTGCTGCAGGGTGCACTGCCGGCTCCGGCGCAGCCGCTGGCGCTGCTGGGGCGCTGGTCGCTCAGCTTCTACATGGTGCACCAGCCGGTGTTCATCGGCGCCATCCTCGGCGGGCGCGCGCTCGGGTGGTGGTGAAGCGCTAGGATGCCGCGATGGCGCACGACCACCCTCACGATCACGACCACGATCACAGCGAGATCGGCCCGATGGACCTGCGCGTGCGCGCCCTCGAGACCGTGCTGGCGCAGAAGGGCTACATCGACCCCGCCGCGCTCGACGCGCTGATCGACACCTACCAGACGCGCATCGGCCCGTGCAACGGCGCGCGCGTCGTCGCCAAGGCCTGGGTCGACCCGGCCTACCGCCGCTGGCTGCTGGAAGACGCCACCGCGGCCATCGCCTCGCTCGGCTACAGCGGCCGCCAGGGCGAGCACATGGTGGTGGTGGAGAACACGCCCGAGCGCCACCACATGGTGGTCTGCACGCTGTGCAGCTGCTACCCGTGGCCCGTGCTCGGCCTGCCGCCCACCTGGTACAAGAGCGCGCCGTACCGCTCGCGCGCGGTGCGCGACCCGCGCGGCGTGCTGGCCGATTTCGGCGTCACGCTGCCGGCCGGCACCGAGATCCGCGTATGGGACTCCACCGCCGAAGTGCGCTACCTGGTGCTGCCGATGCGCCCCGCCGGCACCGAGGCGCTGGGCGAGGAAGCGCTGGCCGCGCTGGTGACGCGCGACTCGATGATCGGCACCGGCCTGCCGCGCCAGCCATGAGCGCCTACACGACCCTTGCCGACCTCGGCGGCGAACCCGGCCACGGCCGTGTCGTGCCCGAGCCAGAAGGCGAGCTCTGGCACGCGCCCTGGGAAGCGCGTGCGATGGCGCTCACGGTCGCGATGGGCGCCACCGGCGCGTGGAACATCGACATGAGCCGCGCCGCGCGCGAAACGCTGCCGGCCTACCGCCGCCTCACGTACTACGAGATCTGGACCCACGCGCTCGTCGTCCTGCTGAAACAGCGCTGCATGCTGGCCGACGACGAACTGGAAGCCGCCTGCGCCAGGCACCCGGCGCCGCCGGTGGCGCGCGTGCTGAAGGTGGCCGACGTCGACGCCGCGATGGCGCGCGGCTCGCCGACCGGGCGCCCGGCCAGCACCGCGGCGCGCTTCGCCGTGGGCGACACCGTACGCCTGCGCCCGGAGGTCGTCGACCACCACACGCGGCTGCCCGGCTATGCGCGCGGCAAGCGCGGCACCGTGCGGGCGCTGCACGGCGCGCACGTCTTCGCTGACGCGAATGCGCAGGGGCAGGGCGAGCAGCCGTGCTGGCTGTACACGGTGAGCTTCGACGAACGCGAGCTGTGGGGCGACAGCGCCGCAGCGCAGAACCTGGTCGTCTCGATCGACGCCTGGGAACCCTACCTGGAGCCCGCGTGAACCCGCTCACCGCCGACGGCCACGAGCCGGTCTTCGCCGAGCCCTGGCAGGCCCACGCCTTCGCGCTGGTGCTGCAGCTGCACGAGCGCGGACTCTTCACCTGGCCCGAGTGGGCCGACGCGCTGGCGCAGCAGATCCGCGAAGCGCAGGCCGCCGGCGACCCCGACTACGGCGACACCTACTACCAGCACTGGCTGGCCACGCTGGAACGGCTGGTGGCCACCAAGGGCGCGGCGAGCGACGCCGAACTGGCGCGCACGCGCGACGCCTGGGACCACGCGGCCGACCGTACCCCGCACGGCCAGCCGATCGAGCTGCGGCCCGAAGACTTCGCCTGAGCGGCGCGGCGCCTCAGGCGCCGGCCAGCATCGCGTCGTCGAAGATCGCCACCGCGCGCGTCCAGCCGGCGCTGGCGCCGCGGATCTTGTGCGGGAAGCAGCTGATCGTGAAGCCGGTGGGCGGCAGCGATTCCAGGTTGTGCAGCTTCTCGATGTGGCAGTAGCCGATGTCGCGGCCGGCCTTGTGGCCTTCCCAGATCAGGCTGGCGTCCTTCGTGGCGGCGTACTTCTGCGCCGTGTGCACGAAGGGCGCGTCCCAGCTCCAGGCGTCGGTGCCCGTGAGGCGCACGCCGCGTTCCAGCAGGTACATCGTGGCGTCGTAGCCCATGCCGCAGCCGGCGGACACGTAGTCCGGGTGACCGTAGCGCGAGCCGGCACGCGTGTTGACGACGACGATCTCCAGGGGCTTCAGCGTGTGCCCGATGCGTGCCAGCTCCGCCTCGACGTCGGCCGCGGTCACCACGTAGCCATCGGCGAAGTGGCGGAAGTCCAGCTTCACGCCGGGCTGGAAGCACCACTCCAGCGGCACGTCGTGGATCGCGATGGCCGGCTTCTTCGTGCCCAGCGCGGCATCCATCGTCGAGTGGAAGTGGTAAGGCGCATCCAGGTGCGTGCCGTTGTGAGTGGACAGGTTCACCAGCTCGACGGCCCAGCCTTCGCCGTCGGGCAGGTCCTCCTTCTTCAGGCCGGGGAAGAAGGGCGCGATCTGCTCGTACGTGTTCTCGTGCGTGAAGTACTGGATCTTCGGCGCGAAGGCCGGCGGGTCGGAGAGCACGTCGTTCTCGAGGTAGATCGAGAGGTCGACGAAACGGCGTGGCATGGCGTGGGCTCCTACTTGGCGATCAGCGTGGCGACCTTGATCTCGGACTTCAGCATCTCCTGGTCCTTCATCAGGTCGACCCAGTAGGCGAGCTGCTTCTCGTTGACGACCGGCCCGGGCGGCGAGATCTGCGCCTTCGCCAGCACTTCCGGCGGCAGCTTGATGTACTTGCCGATCGCGGCGCGCACCTTGGCGTCGTTCGCCGGCACCGCCATGAAGGCGGCGGCCTCGACGACGGCGTCGCGGAAGCCCTTCACCGCCGCGGCGTTCTTCGCCGCCCAGTCGCGCTTGGCGACGAACAGGATCGACGGCTGGCCTTCCGGCAGCGAGCTGGCGTAGTGCGACGCGACGTAGCCGACGCCGCTGTCGACGATGCGCCCCATGAACGGGTCGGCGCTGACGACGGCGTCGATCGAGCCGCCCTTGAGCAGGTCGCCGTGCTGCGGGAACGCGGCCTCGACGAAGTTGACCTTGCGGTAGTCGACCCCCGCGCCCTTCAGCCAGGCGCGGAAGGTCACGTGCAGGAAGGCGCCCAGCCCGGGCACGCCGATCTTCTTGCCCACGCAGTCGGCGGCGGTCTTGATGTTGCTGCCGGTGCGGGCGACGAGGCCGAAGCCGGTCATCGTCTTGGCGGTGACGCCGCCGCCGGCGACGACGACATGGTCCAGCCCGCCGTCGACCGACTGCAGGAAGACCGACGGCGTCGGCCCGCCCATCTGAAGCGAATCGCTCTGCAGCGCGGCCGGGATGGTGGAGTTGATCGGCACGAACTTGGGCTCGACGTCGAGCCCGCGCTTGTCGAAGTAGCCTTCTTCCCTGGCCACGAACACCGTGGCGAAGTCGGTCACGGCGGTGAAGCCGAAGACGATCTTCGTGGCCTGCGCACGCGCCGGCAGCGCGGCGGCGGCGGCGAGGGCGCCCAGGGTGGCAAGGGTCTGGCGGCGTTGCATGGAGCGGGTCTCCCGAGGTGACGAAACCGCTCTTTGTACGGTTCCGCCGGCGCGCGCGGCAGTCGCGGAAACCCTGCGGCTACAGTGTCGGCATGAGCACAAAGGTCCTGTTCGGCTTCCACGCCGTCACCGTGCGCCTGAAGACGGCGCCGCAGTCGGTGAGCGAAGTCCACGTCGACGCCACCCGGCGCGACGCCCGCATGCGCCAGTTCGTCGAGCGTGCCCGCGAGGCGGGCGCCAAGCTCGTCGACAGCGACGGCGAGCGCCTCACCCAGCTGGCCGGCACCGCGCGCCACCAGGGCGTGGTGGCGCGCGTGTCGGCGCTGGCCGCGAGCCATTCGCTGGACGACGTGCTCGACGGCGTTGACGGCCCCGCGCTGGTGCTGGTGCTGGACGGCGTGACCGACCCGCACAACCTGGGCGCCTGCCTGCGCGTGGCCGACGGCGCGGGTGCGCACGCCGTCGTCGCGCCGAAGGACCACGCGGTGGGGCTGAACGCCACGGTGGCCAAGGTCGCCAGCGGTGCCGCCGAGACCGTGCCCTACCTGATGGTGACCAACCTCGCGCGCACGCTGAACGAGCTGAAGGACCGCGACATCCGCGTCATCGGCACCAGCGACGACGCCGAGCGCACGCTGTACGACGCCGACCTCTCTGGTCCCGTCGCCCTGGTGCTGGGCGCCGAAGGCCCCGGCATGCGCCAGCTGACGCGCAAGACCTGCGACGAACTGGTGCGCATCCCGATGGCGGGCGCGGTGGAGAGCCTCAACGTCTCGGTCGCCGCCGGCGTCTGCCTGTACGAGGCGGCGCGCCAGCGGCGGGCACGTTCCTAGCTTTCTTCGCTGCCAAGCCGGAGCCCCGCCATGCCCGTCATCGACGTCAAGCACCCGCTGGTCAAGCACAAGATCGGCCTGCTGCGCGAGAAGAACATCTCGACGAAGGACTTCCGCGCGCTCACCAACGAACTCGGCCGCCTGCTCGCCTACGAGGCGACGGCCGACTTCCCGCTCGAGACCACCACCATCGAATGCTGGAGCGGCCCGGTGGCGATCGACCAGATCTCCGGCCGCAAGGTCACCATCGTGCCGATCCTGCGCGCCGGCCTGGGCATGCTGGACGGCGTGCTCGACATGATTCCGAACGCGAAGGTCAGCGTGGTCGGGTTGAGCCGCAACCACGAGACCCTGCAGCCCGAGCATTATTTCGAGCGTTTCGTCGGCCACCTCGACGAGCGCACCGCGCTCATCGTCGACCCGATGCTGGCCACCGCCGGCTCGATGATCGCCACCGTGGACCTGCTGAAGAGCCGGGGGTGCACCGACATTCGCGCGCTGGTGCTGGTGGCGGCGCCGGAGGGCATCCGCGCGCTGGAGGCCAAGCACCCCGACGTTCGCTGCTGGACGGCGGCGGTGGACAGCCACCTGGACGAGCGCGGCTACATCATTCCCGGGCTGGGCGACGCCGGGGACAAGATCTTCGGCACGAAGTAGCCGTCAGCCCGCGAACCCCAGCGCCCCGACCACCGCCCCGGCGGCGATCGGCCACAGCGGGCTGATCTTCGTGCGCACCATCACCGCCACGGTGGCGGCCACCAGCAGCATCGCCACCGGTTGCGTGCGCACCGGCTCGGTCAGCACCCAGCCGGTGGCCAGCAGCAGGCCGAGGGTCAGCGGCGCCATGCCGGCGGTGAAGGCGCGCACGCCGATCGCGTCCTTGCGCGCCGCGCCCCAGCGCGTGGCGGCGAGCGCCAGCGTGGTCGACGGCAGCAGGCTGCCGGCCATCGTCGCCAGCACGCCCATCGCGCCGCCGACGTTCCAGCCGATGACGGCGACGAACAGCACGTTCGGCCCCGGCGCGGCCTGCGCCAGCGCGACCGACGCGGTGAACTGCGCGTCGCTGAGCCACTGGCGTTCGCCGACCACGTAGCGCTGCATGTCGGGCGCGGTGGTGATGGCGCCGCCGATCGCCAGCAGCGACAGCAGCGTGAAGTGGCCGAACAACGCCAGCAGTTCCGGCACGCCGATGCCCTGTGGCCCCCACAGCCAGTGCGCGAGCCCGGTCACCGCTTCAGGCTCCGCCAGGCCCAGGCCATCGACACGGCGCCCAGCCCCAGCACCACCCAGGCCAGCGGCCAGCGCAGGCCGCCCACCGCCAGCGCCGTGAGCAGCGCGAAGCCCAGGCAGGTGGTGCGGCCCATCGGGTTCTTTCTGAGCGTGGGCCAGAGCTTGACTGCCGTCGCCACGATCAGCCCGGCCGCCACCGCGCCCATGCCGCGCAGCGCGCCCGCCACCATCGGGTGCGTGGCGAACTGGCCGTAGACGATGGCCGCCGCCAGCACGATGGCCAGCGGCGCCAGCAGCAGCCCGCCCACCGCCGCCGCGATGCCGCGCCAGCCGAAGAAGCGGTCGCCGATGATCAGCGCCATGTTGATGATGTTCGGCCCCGGCAGCACCTGGCCGATCGACAGCGTCTCGACGAACTGCTCGCGCGTGAGCCAGCCTTCGCGCTCGACCAGTTCGCGCTGCGCCACCGGCAGCACGCCGCCGAAACCCTGCAGCGCGAGCCGGTTGAAGACGCGGAACAGCTCGCCGGGCGAACGCGGCCGGCGCGCGGGGTCAGACATGCGCGCGCCCGGCCATGCGCCGCGCCACCAGCGCACTGAGCGCGATCGCCGCCAGCATCCAGCCCAAGCCGGCCCAGTGCAGCAGGTCGAAGCCGCTGCGCGCGACGATCACGCTGCCGCTGCCCGCGCCGATCGCCTGGCCGAGGTACATCGCCGACGTGTTCAGCGCCATCAGCGCCGGCGCCAGCACCGGCGCGGCGGCCCCCAGGCGCGCCTGCTGCGCCGAGTTCGACGAGAAGCAGCCCAGCGCCCACGGCGTGGCGACGATCGCCATCGCGAGCACGCCGGTGCCCAGCGGCCAGGCCAGCAGCGACAGCGCCATCGATCCCAGCATCACGGTGACGCAGCGCGCCGCGCCGTAGCGGTCGACCACGCGCTGCAGCACGACGTTGCCCAGCAAGCCGAAGGCACCGAACCACAGGAAGAGGAAGCTCACCCCCAGCGCACTCGCGCCCACCACCTGGCGGTAGTAGGGGGCGAAGTAGGAGAACAGCGTGAACTGGCCGGCCGCGCTCAGCACCGTGACGGCGACGATGCCCATCAGCAGCGGGTGCGTCAGCGTCTCGCGCCAGGCCGCCAGCGAGAGCGGCGCCGGGCGGATGCCGTCGGGCAGCGTGCGCCACACCCACGCGGCGCTGGCCAGCGACAGCAGCGCCACCGCAGCATAGGCCCAGCGCCAGCCGGCCGTTTCGCCGATGAAGCTGGCCAGCGGCATGCCCACCACCGACGCCAGCGACCAGCCGATGAAGATGAAGGTGATGGCGCGGCCACGCGCCTCGGGCGGCGCCATCACGCTGATGGCGGCGGCGGCCTGCGGCGTGAAGACTGCCGCGCCCAGCACCGTCAGCGCGCGCACCGGCATCAACCAGTCGAAGTCCGGCGCCAGCGCACAGGCCAGGTGGCCGAGCGCGTACCAGGCGAGCGACAGCACGAGCAGCCGGCGCCGGTCCCAGCCGGCGACCGCCGCGGCGAGCAACGGGGCGCCGGCGGCCATCATCACGGCGGCGACGGCGATCAGATGGCCGCCGCGCGCCACCGTGACGGCGAGCGACTGCGTCAGGTCGTTCAGCGTGCCCGGCGCGACCATCACGCCGCAGCCGATCGCGAAGTTGCCGGCCAGCAGCGACCAGCGCGCCCCCTCGGCGCCTGCGCCCGGCCTGCCCATCAGCGCATGACTTTCAGCGCGTCGGGGTTGACCAGGTTCGTCGGCTGCTTGTTGATGAAGTTGACGACGTTGTCGAACGCGGCGCCGAAGTAGAGCTCGTAGCTGTCGAGCTCGACGTAGCCGATGTGCGGCGTGCAGACGGCGTTCTCCAGCCGCAGCAGCGGGTGCCCCTGCAGGATGGGCTCGCTCTCGAACACGTCCACCGCCGCCATGCCGGGGCGGCCGCGGTTCAGTGCCGACACGAGCGCGTTCTCTTCCACCAGCTCGGCGCGCGAGGTGTTGACGAACAGCGCCGACGGCTTCATGCGCGACAGGTCGTCGAAGGTGACGATGCCGCGCGTGGCGTCGTTCAGGCGCAAGTGCACGCTGAGCACGTCGCTCTGCTCGAAGAAGGCCTCGCGGCTGTCGGCGGCCTCGTGGCCGTCGGCCACCGCGGCGGCGCGCGAAGGCTCGCGCCCCCACACCAGCACGCGCATGCCGAAGGCCTTGGCGTAGCCGGCGACCAGGCGGCCGATCTTGCCGTAGCCCCAGACGCCCATCGTGCGGCCGTGCAGCACGAGGCCGATGCCGAAGTTGGGCGGCATCGACGCCGACTTCAGGCCCGACTGCTGCCACGCACCGTGCTTGAGGTTGCCGATGTACTGCGGCAGCCGGCGCATGCTGGCCATGATGAGCGCCCAGGTCAGCTCGGCCGGCGCGACCGGCGAGCCCACGCCCTCGGCGACGGCGATGCCCATGCGCGTGCACGCGTCGACGTCGATGTGCGGGCCGACCCTGCCGGTCTGCGAGATCAGCTTCAGGCGCGGCAGCTTTTCGAGCAGCGCGCGCGGGAAGTGCGTGCGTTCGCGGATGAGGACGAGCACGTCGGCGTCGCGCAGCCGCACCGAGAGCTGGCCGATGCCCTTCACCGTGTTGGTGAACACCTTGGCGTTCAGCGGCTCGAGCTTGGCGGCGCACTTGAGCTTGCGCACCGTGTCCTGGTAGTCGTCGAGGATGATGATGTTCATGGTGGCTGGCCGGATTCTGCCGCGTCCGGCGCGTTCGGCGCGTCGGGGCTAGCATTCGCGCCCATCCCATTCGTTACCGGAGACAAGCGATGAGTCTTTCGATGTACTCGGCCAGCGTGCCCGTGCTCGCGCACCAGCTCGGCGCCATGCTCGCCTGGCTGGACAAGGCCGAGGCGCATGCGCAGGCCCGCCAGTTCGACGCCGTCAACTACCTCGGGCTGCGGCTGGCGCCCGACATGCTGCCATTCACGAAGCAGATCCAGATCGCCTGTGACATGGCCAAGGGCTGCGTCGCCCGGCTTGCCGGCCAGGACGTGCCGGCCTGGCCCGACGACGAGGCCACGCTGGACCAGTTGCGCGCGCGCCTGACGCGGACCATCGACTACGTGCGCGGCTTCAGCGCGGCGCAGATCGACGGCAGCGACGCGCGCGAGATCGTGCTGCCCACGCGCACCGGCGAGCCGCGGCGCTTCACGGGCGAGAACTACCTGAAACAGTTCGTCCTGCCGAACGTGTACTTCCACGCCTCGATGGCGTATGCGCTGCTGCGCCACGCCGGCGTCGAACTCGGCAAGAAGGACTACCTGGCGCTCTGACGCTTCTTCGCCGCCGGGCGCTGCGCGGCCGCCGGCCGGGCGCTGCGCGGCGCTGCCTTCGCGCTGCCGCGCTTGGGCGCGGCCAGCATCAGCGTGATCGGCTGGCCGGCGCGGAAGGTGGCGTTCGGCGTCACGCCGTTCCAGCGCGCCACCATCGCCGGGCTGACGCCGAACCGGCGCGCCACCGCGGCCACGCTCTCGCCCTTGCGCCCGGCCTTCACGGTGGTCTTGCGCAGCGGCGGCGCTTCGGGCGCGAGGGCCATCGTGGCGTTGTCGGCCACGTGCTCGGAGACGTCGTGCAGCAGGCTCGGCGCACGCGGCACGAGCAGCGTCGAGCCGGCCCGCACCAGCATGCGCGGCGGGATGCGGTTGACGGCGCGCAGCTCGGGTTCGGGCATGCCGACGCGCCTGGCGGCGTCGGCCGGCTTCAGCGTGGTCGGCGCGACCCAGGCCGTCCAGCTGGCGAGCGGGCCGCGGTGGCGTTCGAGCGCGGTGACGAAGCGGTTCGCGTTGTCGTAGGGCAGCAGGATCTGCGGCGTGCCGGCGGCCAGGATCACCGGCTTGTTCAGCTGCGGGTTCAGGGCGTGGAACTCGTCCAGCGGCAGGCCGGCCAGGCGTGCGGCGAGCGCGACGTCGATGTCGCGCTCGATCGGCACCGACAGGAAGAACGGGTGGTTCTCCAGCGCCGGCAGCGCGAGCTGGAAATCGGCCGGCCGGGCGACGATGTTGCGCACGGCCTGCAGCTTGGGCACGTAGTTGCGCGTCTCGTCGGGCATCCTCAGCGCTTCGTACGTGGTGTCCAGCCCGAGCTTGCGGTTGCGCTGCAGCGCGCGCTGCACGTTGCCCTGGCCCCAGTTGTAGGCCGCCAGCGCGAGGTGCCAGTCGTTGAACTGGTCGTGCAGGCGCTGCAGGTAGTCGAGCGCGGCACGGGTGGACGCCAGCACGTCGCGGCGGTCGTCGCGGAAGACGTTCTGCTTGAGCTCGAAGTCGCGCCCGGTGCCGGGCATGAACTGCCACATGCCGGCGGCGCGCGCGACCGACAGCGCCTGTGGGTTGAACGCGCTCTCGACGAAAGGCAGCAGCGCCAGTTCCGAAGGCATGCCGCGGCGCTCGACCTCTTCGATGATGTGGAAGAGGTAGCGGCCGCCGCGCTCGGTCATGCGCTGCACGTAGTCGGGGCGGGTGGCGTACCACTGCTCCCACTTGCGCACGAGATCGTTGTCCAGCACCGGCATCGCGAAGCCACCGCGCATGCGGTCCCAGAGGTCCAGGCGCGCCGCGTCGTCGTCGGGGTCGAGGCGGCCGCGCACGATGAACTCGTCGCGGACCACCGGCGCCGGCGCGGACGCGGCGGGTGCCGCGGCCACTGCCGCGGGCGCCGATGCAGCGGCTTCGACCGCCACCGGCGCGACCGGCGGTGCGGCGGTCACGGTGGGGGCGGGGGCCGGCGCGGCGGCCGGAACCGGTGTCTCGGGATCGGCGGCGGGCAGGCCGGCACAGGCCCCCAGCAGCGCCGCGGCGGCCACGCTCAGGGCGCGTGTCGCCATCCGCCGCAGCGGGGTCTTGGAACGGGTCATCGGAATCGGTTCTTCCATTCGCGCAGCGCGGCGAGCACCGCCACCGCGTCGTCGTTGGCGGCGCCCTCGGCACGCGCGGCCGCCACGACGGCGGGCACGCCGCAGCGCAGGAACGGGTTGATGCGCAGTTCCTGCGCGATGGTGGACGGCAGGGTCGGTGTGCCGGCCTCGCGGCGAGCGCGGCAGGCGGCGGTGTGGGCCGCAATGTCGGCGTTGGCCGGCTCGACGGCGGCCGCGAAGCGCAGGTTCGACAGCGTGTACTCGTGCGTGCAGCACACGCGCGTGTCGCCCGGCAGCGCCGCCAGCGCGGCCAGCGAGGCCGCCATCTGCGCCGGCGTGCCTTCGAAGAGGCGGCCGCAGCCGGCCGAGAACAGCGTGTCGCCGCAGAACAGCAGCGCATCGCGCTCGACGCCGCGCTGCACGTAGGCGATGTGGCCGGCGGTGTGGCCCGGCACGTCGAACACCTCGAACGACAGGCCCAGCACCTCGACGCGCGCGCCGCCGGCCAGCGGCACGAAGGGCGCGGGAATGGCCTCCTTCGCGGGGCCGTAGACGGCGCCCTTCAGGCGTGGGCGCAAGGCGTCGACGCCGCCGACATGGTCCGGGTGGTGATGCGTCACTAGAATCGCCGCCAGCTCGAGGCCCTGCGCATCGAGCGCGGCCTGCACAGGTGCCGCGTCCCCCGGATCGACCACCACGGCGCGTTGGCCGTCGTGCAGCATCCAGATGTAGTTGTCGGTGAAGGCGGGTAGGGCGACCAGTTTTGTCATGACGCGCGACGAGTCGATTATAGAGTTGGGGGCCTGGCTGCAGACCGCGCCGGGCCGCTACCTGCTCGAATGGGAACAGGACCGGCTCGACCACGCGGTGGCCGACGCCTTCGGCTTCCACGCGCTGCAGCTCGGCCTGCCCGAACTCGAGGGCCTGCGCGCCAACCGCATGCCGCACCGCTGGGTGGCGACCGACTCCTTCGTGGTGCCCGAAGCGCTGGTGCTGCCGCCGCCGCGCGACGGCCTCACCACGCTGCCGGCGGAGGAGCCGGTGGCGCTGTTCTGCGAGTACGACGCGCTGCCGTTCCCGCAGCACAGCGTGGACCTCGTCGTGCTGCCGCACGCGCTGGAGCTGGCGCGCGACCCGCACCAGACGCTGCGCGAGGTCGAGCGCGTGCTCGTGCCCGAGGGTCGTGTCGTCATCGCCGGCTTCAACCCGGCCAGCCTGTGGGGGCTGCGCCAGCGTGGCGGCCGCGCGCTGCGCGGCATGGGGGTGGGCCGCGACCGCAGCCTGTACCTGCCGCGCGCCGGCGATTTCATCGGCTACTGGCGGCTGCGCGACTGGCTGCGCCTGCTGGGCTTCGAGGTCGAGGTCGGGCGCTTCGGCTGCTGGCGGCCGCCGTTCAAGTCGGAGCGCTGGCTCGAGCGCTGCGCCTGGATGGACCCGGTGGGCGACCGCTGGTGGCCGGTGCTGGGCGCGGTGTACTTCATCGTCGCCGTCAAGCGCGTGCGCGGCATGCGGCTGGTCGGCCTCGTCAAGAACGAACGCCGCAAGGCGAAGGCGGGTGCGGCCGTGGTGGCGAACCGCGAAGTGGAGATGGAAGTCTGATGAGCGAAGTGGTGGTCTACACGGATGGCGCCTGCAAGGGCAACCCCGGCCCGGGCGGCTGGGGCGCGTGGCTGAAGAGCGGCGAGCACGAGAAGGAGCTCTTCGGTGGCGAACCGAACACGACCAACAACCGCATGGAGCTCACCGCGGTGATCGAGGCGCTGAATTCGCTGAAGCACCGCTGCACCGTCGTCGTCTACACGGACAGCGAGTACGTGAAGAACGGCATCACGACCTGGATCCACGGCTGGAAGAAGCGCGGCTGGCAGACGGCCGACAAGAAACCGGTGAAGAACGTCGAGCTCTGGCAGCGCCTGGACGCCCTGGCCGCCGGCCACCACGTGACCTGGCGCTGGGTGCGCGGCCACACCGGCGACCCCGGCAACGAACGCGCCGACGCGCTGGCCAACCGCGGTGTCGCGTCGGTCCGCGGCTGAGGTGGGCGAGGCCCCCAAGCCCGGGTCGGGCAAACCCGAAGAGCCGACGTCGACCTCGACGAACGGATACATTCAGCCGGTTAAGTCGGCGTGGTTCCAATGGCGTTGAAGAAGATTCACACGATCGTGGCGGTGCTCGGCATCGCGGTGGCCGGCACGGCCGCGTGGTGGTGGCAGAACCGCGCCAGCGGTCCGGCCACCGAGGCGGCCGCCGCGAAGCCGCCGGCGCCCGCCGGTCGCGGCGGACCGGGCGGTCCCGGCGGGCCCGGTGGTCCAGCGACCGTCGAGGCCTCGAGTGCACAGGCCGTCACGATCACCGACGACGTGTTGGCCGTCGGCTCGCTGCGTTCGGCGCAGGGCGTGATGCTGCGCCCGGAGGTCAGCGGCCGCATCTCGCAGTTCGGCTTCTCCGACGGCCAGCGCGTCAAGCGCGGGCAGTTGCTGGTGCAGCTCGACGACACCCTGCAGCAGGCGCAGCTGCGCCAGGCGGAAGCCTCGGCGTCGATCGCGCGCACCAACCTGCAGCGCAGCCGCGAACTGCAGGCGCAGGGCTTCGTGTCGCCGAGCGCGGTCGACCAGAACGGGGCCGCGCTCGAGGTCGCCGAGGCGCAGGTCGCGCTGGCGAAGGCGCAACTCGCACGCATGCGCATCATCGCCCCGTTCGACGCCACCACCGGCATCAAGCGGGTGGACATCGGCGACTACGTGAAGGACGGTGCCGACCTCGTGGCGCTCGAAGACCTGTCGTCGCTGGCGGTCGACTTCAGCCTGCCCGAGCGCACGCTGGCCAGGCTGCGCAGCGGCCAGTCGGTGGAAGTGACGCTGGACGCGCTGCCGGGCCGCACCTTCAAGGGCCGCGTCGTCGCACTCGACTCGCAGGTCGACGCCAACGGCCGTGCGCTGCTCGTGCGCGCGCAGGTCGAGAACCAGGGCGCGCTGCTGAAGCCGGGCATGTTCGCGCGCGCGCGCGTTGTGCTCGCCACGCGTGCCAACGCGATCGTCGTGCCCGAGGAAGCGCTGGTGCCGCAGGGTGGCCGGCAGTACGTCTACAAGGTGGTCGACGCCGGTGGCGGCCAGCAGGTGGCCGAGCGCATCGAGGCGCGCATCGGCATGCGCCTGCCGGGCAAGGTCGAGCTGCTCGAAGGCATCGGCAGCGGCGACCGCGTCGTCACCGCCGGCCAGGCCCGCCTGCGCGGCGAACGCGCGCCGGTGCGCGTTGTCGACCTGTCCAAGCCGCCGGGTCCGCCGCCCGGCGCCGGCCGCAGCGCCAGCGGCGTGCCCGGCGCACCGGCCTGAACGGCGGCCCCAGCGGAGACCACGGCATGCAGCTCTCGGAAACCTCGATCCGCCGCCCGGTGCTGGCGACGGTGATGTCGCTGCTGATCATCCTGATCGGCCTGGTGTCCTTCGACCGCCTGTCGGTGCGCGAGTACCCGCGCATCGACGAGCCGGTCGTCACCGTCAACACGCGGCTCATCGGCGCCAGTTCCGAGGTCATCGAGTCGCAGGTCACGAAGCCGCTGGAAGACTCCATCGCCGGCATCGAGGGCGTGGACATCATCACCTCGATCTCGCGCGCCGAGCAGAGCCAGATCACGGTGCGCTTCAAGCTCGAGAAGAACCCGGACAACGCCGCCGCCGACGTGCGCGACCGCGTCTCGCGCGTGCGCGGCCGCCTGCCCGACGCGGTCGACGAGCCGATCATCGCCAAGGTCGAGGCCGACGCCACGCCGACGATATGGCTCGCCTACACCAGCGAGACGCTGAGCCCGCTGGAACTCACCGACCTCATCAACCGGGTCGTCAAGCCGCGCCTGCAGACGGTGCCCGGCGTGGCCGACATCCAGGTCGGCGGCGACCGCGCCTATTCGATGCGCATCTGGCTCGACGCCGACAAGCTGGCGGCCTATCGCGTCACCGTGCAGGACGTCGAGGAGGCGCTGCGCCGGCAGAACCTGGAAGTGCCGGCCGGCCGCATCGAGAGCCAGCAGCGCGAGTTCAACGTCACCGCGCGCACCGACCTGAACTCGGTGGCGCAGTTCAGCGAGATCGCGCTGAAGACCGTCAACGGCTACACGGTGCGCCTGCGCGACGTCGGCCGCGTTGCCGAGGGCGCGGCCAACGAACGCTCGCGCGTGCGGCTGAACGGCGTGCCGTCGATCTCCACCGGTGTCATCCGCAACGCCACCGCGAACCCGCTGGACGTTGCCGCCGGCGTGCGCGCCGTGATGCCGCAGATCCAGCGCGACCTGCCGCCGTCGGTCACGGTGCAGCAGGCGAACGACAACTCGGTCTTCATCGACCGCTCGATCAAGTCGGTCTACAAGACGGTGGCCGAGGCGGTGGTTCTCGTGGCGCTGGTGGTCTTCGTGTTCCTGCGCACGGTGCGGGCGTCGATCATTCCGCTCGTCACCATCCCGGTCAGCCTGATCGGGTCGTTCGCGCTCATCGCCGCCGCCGGCTTCACGATCAACACGCTGACGCTGCTGGCGCTGGTGCTGGCGATCGGCCTCGTGGTCGACGACGCCATCGTCGTGCTGGAGAACATCTTCCGCCACATCGAGGAAGGGCTGTCGCCGTTCCAGGCGGCGTTGAAGGGCATCCGCGAGATCAGTTTCGCGGTGGTCGCGATGACGCTCACGCTGGCGGCCGTGTTCGCGCCGCTGGCCTTCACGCCCGGCCGCACCGGGCGGCTGTTCGGCGAATTCGCGCTCACGCTGGCCGGTGCGGTGGTGGTGTCCGGCTTCGTCGCGCTGACGCTGACGCCGATGATGTGCAGCAAGCTGCTGCGCCACAACCCGACGCCGAACCGCTTCGACCGCGGCATGGAGTCGCTGCTGGTCGGCCTGACCAACGGCTACCGGGCGGCGCTCGGCTGGGTGCTGAACCACCGCTCGGTCGTGCTGGTCGTCATGCTGGCGGCCGGCGGCACGAGCTACTGGCTGTTCAAGACCGCGAAGGCCGAGCTGGCGCCGATCGAGGACCGCGGCGTCATCATCATGCCGGTGCGCGCCCCCGACGGCGCCACGCTGGACTTCACCGCCCGCTACCTCGACGCCATCGACGCCATCGGCGTGCAGTACACGGAATTCGACCGCCGCTTCATGTTCATGGGCGGCGGCCAGGTGTCGACCGCCAGCGCCGTGTTCCGCGCCACCGACTGGACCGAGCGCACCCGCACCACGCAGGAACTGGCGCGCGACCTGCTGCCCAAGGTGAGCGCGCTGCCGGGCATCACCGCCTTCCCGATCACGCCGCCGAGCCTGGGGCAGGGCTTCCGCTCGCGGCCGCTGGAATTCGTCGTGCAGACGAGCGACAGCTACGCCAACCTGGCGCGCGCCGCGCAGCAGATGCTGGCCGAGATGGCGAAGAACCCGGGCATCGTGCAGCCCGACATCGACCTGCAGCTGAACAAGCCCGAGATCTTCATGGAGGTCGACCGCGCGCGTGCGGCCGACATGGGCGTCAGCGTCGACGCCGTCGCGCGCACCGTCGAAACCATGCTCGGCGGCCGGGCCGTGACACGCTACAAGCGCGACGCCGACCAGTACGACGTCATCGTGCAGACCGCGAGCCGCGGCCGCACGACGCCTGACGACATCGAGCGCCTGTTCGTGCGTGGCCGGGGCGACACGATGGTGCCGCTGGGCTCGCTGGTGAAGGTGCGCGAAGCGGTCAGCCCGCGCGAGCTGAACCACTTCAACCAGCGCCGCTCGGTCACGATCACGGCCAACCTGGCGCCGGGCTATTCGCTCGGCGAGGCGCTCACGTTCATGGACCAGGCCGCGGCGCGCGTGCTGCCGGCCGGCTACGTCACCGAACTGAACGGCGTGAGCCGCGAGTTCCGTTCGTCGTCGGGCGCGCTGGGCGTTGTGTTCGTGCTGGCGCTGCTGTTCATCTTCCTCGTGCTGGCGGCGCAGTTCGAGAGCTTCATCGACCCCTGCGTGATCCTGATCGCGGTGCCGCTGACGATGGTGGGCGCGCTCGGCGCGCTGAGCCTGGCCGGCGGCACGCTGAACGTCTATTCGCAGATCGGCCTCATCACGCTGGTCGGCCTGATCAGCAAGCACGGCATCCTGATCGTCGAGTTCAGCAACCAGATGCGCCAGCAGGGCATGACGGTGCGCGAGGCCGTGCTCGAAGCGGCCAGCATGCGCCTGCGCCCGATCCTGATGACCACCGGCGCGATGGTGCTCGGCGCGTTGCCGCTGGCGCTGGCCAGCGGTGCCGGCGCCGAGAGCCGGCAGCAGATCGGCTGGGTCATCGTCGGCGGCATGTCGCTGGGCACGCTGCTGACCATCTTCGTCGTGCCCACGGTCTACACGTGGTTTGCGCGCCGGGCGGTGCCGGGCGCGATCGAGACGCCGGCGCTGGCGGATGCGCCGGCGGCGCACGGCCTGCCCGAAGCCGCCAAGGCCGGCGCGGACTGACCGGCCCCAGCGCATGTCCGCCAGCGTCCAGATCCCGTTGTGGCTGGCCGTGGTGGGCGGCGCGCTGGCCTTGTGGGCGGTGCTCGACCGGCTGCTGCTGCCGTCGGTGCGCTGGTACCTGAAGAGCCGCGCCACCAAGGTGCTGGACGAGGTGCGACAGCGCCTGAAGATCCACGTGCGGCCGTTCCAGCAGATCGGCCGCCAGGCGCTGATCGACCGCCTGATCTTCGACGACAAGGTGCAACAGGCCGCGCTCGCCTTCGCCGACGCCCGCGGCATGCCGCGCGAGGTGGCGCTGGACCAGGTGCAGCGCTACGCGCGCGAGATCGTCCCGGCGTTCAACGCCTTCGTCTACTTCCGCGTCGGCTACTGGATCGGCAAGCGGGTGTCGCAGGCGCTGTACCGCGTGCGCATCGGCTACACCGACGACGCCGGGCTGGAGGCGATTCCCGAAAACGCGACGGTGGTGTTCGTCATGAACCACCGCAGCAACATGGACTACATCGTCGCCAGCTACCTGGCTGCCGAGCGTGCGGCCTTGAGCTACGCGGTGGGCGAATGGGCGCGCGTCATCGGGCTGCAGCAGCTGATCCGCGCGATGGGCGCGTACTTCGTGCGCCGCAACGCCAAGGACGAGCTCTACCGCCGCGTGCTGGAGCGCTACGTCGCGATGGCGACCGAGGCCGGCGTCACGCAGGCCGTGTACCCCGAGGGCGGCCTGACGAAGGACGGCGCCTTGCGCGAGCCGCGCTTCGGCGTGCTCGACTACATGCTGCGCGGCCACCGCCACGACGGCGAGCGCGACTTGGTCTTCGTGCCCATCGGGCTCAACTACGACCGCGTGCTCGAAGACCGCACCCAGCTGCTGAGCGGCGATGCCGCGGCGCCGAAGGTCGGCCGCCTGGCGGCGCTGCGCCGCACGCTCGCTTTCGCGGCCAGCCAGCTCGGCCTGCTGCTGCGCAGCCGCTGGCACCGCTACGGCTACGCCTGCGTCAACTTCGGCACGCCGGTGTCGGCGCGGGCCTGGGCGGCCTCACGCGGCATCCGCTTCGAGGCGCTGGAGAAGGCCGAGCGCCAGGCCGAGGTGGCCGCGCTCGGCCGCGAGCTGATGCACCAGGTGGGCCGCCTCGTGCCGGTGCTGCCGGTGCCGCTGGTCGCCACCGTGATGCTCGATGCGCCCGAGCGTGCCCGCACCGAATTCGAAATCAAGGCCGAGGTGGCGGCACTGGTGACGCGGCTGGAAGCGGCGGGCGCGCGCCTCTACGTGCCACGCCAGGACCGCGACTACGCCTTCAGCGCCGGCCTTCGCATGCTGGTGCAGCGCCATCTGGTCGAGCAGAAGGACGGCCTTTTCACGCCGCACCCGTCCGAACACGCGCTGCTGCGCTACTACGCGAACTCGATCGCGCACCTGCTGCCGCGTTCAGCCGCCGATGTAGTGCATCTCGACGCGGCGCCCGCCGCTGCCGGCATCGGCCTCCATCGCACCGCGTAGTTCCGAGTAGCGGTCCTCGCGGTCGGCCCAGACGAGCCCGATGGCGCCGGCGATCTGCGCGTCCGAAAAGCCGCCGCGCAGCAGCGCGCGCAGGTCGTGGCCGCCGCTGGCGAACAGGCACAGGAACAGCTTGCCTTCGGTGGACAGGCGCGCGCGGTTGCAGTCGCGGCAGAAGGCCTGTGTCACGCTGCTGATGAAGCCGACCTCACCGCCGCCGTCGCGGTAGCGCCAGCGTTCGGCCGTCTCGCCGGGCGCGCTGGGGTCCAGCGGCTCGAGCGGGAACGCGGCGTGCAGCCGTTCGCGCACCTGCGCCGACGGCAGCACTTCGTCCATGCGCCAGCCGTTCGTGGCACCGACGTCCATGTACTCGATGAAGCGCAGCACCACGGCCGGGCCGAAGCGCTCGCGCAGGTGGCGCGCCAGCGGCACGATCTCGTGATCGTTGGTGCCGCGCTTGACGACCATGTTGACCTTGATCGGCGCCAGGCCGACGCGGACCGCCGCGGCAATGCCCGCCAGCACGTCGGCGACCGGGAAGTCGACGTCGTTCATGCGCCGGAAGATCGCATCGTCCAGCGCGTCCAGGCTGACGGTGATGCGCTTGAGGCCAGCGTCGCGCAGCGCCTCGGCCTTGCGTTCGAGCACCGAGCCGTTGGTGGTGAGCGTGATGTCCAGCGCTTCGCCTTCGGGCGTGCGCAGCGCGGCCAGCTGCCCGACCAGCACCTCCAGGTGCTTGCGCAGCAGCGGCTCGCCGCCGGTCAGGCGCAGCTTCTTCACGCCATGGGCGACGAACAGGCGCGCGCTGCGCGTGATCTCCTCGAAGCTCAGCAGCGAGCTCTGCGGCAGGAACTTGTAGTCCCGGTCGAAGACCTCCTTCGGCATGCAGTAGCTGCAGCGGAAGTTGCAGCGGTCGGTGACGGAGATGCGCAGGTCGCGCAGCGGCCGCCCCAGGCGGTCGGCCAGCAGGCCATTCGGCGCCACCGGCTGCGCCGGCACGCGCGGCACCGGCGCGGCGTAGCGCAGGTCGGCCAGCGGAATGATCGTTTCGCCCATGGGCGGCGATTGTGCCGCGCCGGCGGCGCGACCCTACCGCGGCTGCGGTGTACTGCCGTCGTCCAGCGCGGGCATGTCGGCGCGGCGGGCGCCGTTGTAGCGCTTGGTCCAGTAGGCGGCGCGCATGTCCTCGATGCGAACCTGGCCGCCGGTGCGCGGCGCGTGGATGAACTTGCCTTCGCCGACGTAGATGCCCACGTGCGAGAAGGCGCGCCGCATGGTGTTGAAGAAGACCAAGTCGCCGGGCTTGAGTTCGTCGCGCTTCACTTCCGCGAGCGCGCCGTCCTTCGCCTGCTGGTCGGCGCGGCGCGGCAGCACCAGGCCCAGGCTCTTCTCGAACACATGCCGAGTGAAGCCGCTGCAGTCGAAGCCTTCCTCGCTCTGGCCGCCGCGGCGGTAGGGCACGCCGAGGAAGTTCATCGCCGAGATGACGAGGTCGCTGGCGGCGTCGCGCACCGTCGACACGAAGCCCTGCGTGGCTTCGGCGGCGGGCACCAGACCCTTGTCCTGCAGCAGGTGCATGATGGCGTCGCCGCCGCGTGCGCCGTCGGCCGGCGGTTCGGCCGCCGCAGGCATGGCCGCCAGTGCCGCAGCGAGCACGGCGGCGGCAGCCAGGCGGGGGAAGGGCAGGCGGGCACGCATCAGCGCGGCAGTATCGGGGGCCGCCCCCGGCAGTGTCAACGCGGCCCACCCGGACAAGAATCACGCTCCGGCAGGCCCACCTGTCACCGATTCACCACTGGAAACACACCATGTTCAAGGCCTTGCTCCTGGAAAAGGGCGAGGGCGGCTTCAGCGCCGGCCTCGCGCAGATCGACGAATCGCGCCTGCCGGCCGGCGACGTGCTGGTCGCGCCGGCCTACTCCACGCTCAACTTCAAGGACGGCCTGGCGATCACGAACCGCGGCCCGGTGGTGCGCAGCTGGCCGATGGTGCCCGGCATCGACGGCGCCGGCACGGTGCTGGAAAGCACGCACCCGGCCTGGTTGCCGGGCGACCGCTTCGTGCACAACGGCTGGGGCGTCGGCGAGACGCACTGGGGGTGCCTGGCCGAGCGCGCCCGCCTGAAGGGCGACTGGCTGGTCAAGCTGCCGCCGGCCTTCACGCCGCGCCAGGCGATGGCCATCGGCACCGCCGGCTACACCGCGATGCTGTGCGTGCTGGCGCTGGAACGCCACGGCGTGCAGCCGGGCGACGGCGAGGTGCTGGTCACCGGCGCGACCGGTGGTGTGGGCAGTGTCGCCATCGCGCTGCTCGGCCGCCTCGGCTTCAAGGTCACCGCAGCCAGCGGCAAGACGGCCGAAGCAGACTACCTGAAGAGGCTCGGCGCCGCCGCGGTGATGGACCGCGCCGAGCTCGCCGCCGCCGGCAAGCCGCTGCAGAAGGAGCGCTGGGCGGCGGTGGTGGACGCCGTCGGCAGCCACACGCTGGCCAACGCGCTGGCGCAGACGCGCTACGGCGGCGTGGTCGCGGCCTGCGGGCTGGCGCAGGGCATGGACCTGCCGGCGAGCGTGGCGCCCTTCATCCTGCGCGGCGTGACGCTGGCCGGCATCGACAGCGTGATGGCGCCGCTGCCACGCCGCCAGGAAGCGTGGGCACGGCTGGCGCGCGACCTCGACCCGGTGCTGCTGGAGACCATCGTCGAGGAGATCCCGCTCGACGCGGCGATCGCGCGTGCCGGCGACTTGATGCAGGGCAAGGTGCGGGGCCGGCTGGTGGTCCGCATCGCCGGCTGAGTCAGGCCTTCGTCAGCGCCATTGGCGCTAATCGCGGCGCGCTGCGAAACGAGATCAGGAGACACACGATGACCGCCTACGCCGACTTCCACCGCCAATCGCTGCAGGACCGCGACGGGTTCTGGTCCGAAGAGGCCAAGCTCATCGACTGGCACAAGCCCTTCGCGCAGGTCTGCGACTACAGCCGGCCGCCGTTCGCGAAGTGGTTCGTCGGCGGCGAGACCAACCTGTGCCACAACGCGGTCGACCGCCACGTCGCGACGCGCGGCGACCAGAACGCGCTGATCTTCGTCTCCACCGAGACGAACCAGGAGAAGGTCTACAGCTACCGCGAGCTGCACGCCGAGGTGCAGCGCATGGCCGCCACGCTGCTGAGCCTGGGCGTGAAGAAGGGCGACCGCGTGCTCGTCTACATGCCGATGATTCCCGAGGCCGCGTTCGCGATGCTGGCCTGCACGCGCATCGGCGCGCTGCACTCGGTGGTGTTCGGCGGTTTCGCCAGCGTCAGCCTGGCCAGCCGCATCGACGACGCCGAGCCCACCGTGATCGTCAGTGCCGACGCCGGCAGCCGCGGCGGCAAGGTCGTGCCCTACAAGCCGCTGCTCGACGAGGCCATCAAGCTGGCCGCGCACAAGCCGCAGAAGGTGCTGATGGTCGACCGCGGCCTGTCGGCCTTCGAGCGCGTGGCCGGCCGCGACGAGGACTACGCCACCTGGCGCGAGAAGCACTTCCGCGCCGAGGTGCCCTGCACCTGGGTCGAGTCCACGCACCCGAGCTACACGCTCTACACCAGCGGCACCACCGGCAAGCCCAAGGGCGTGCAGCGCGACACCGGCGGCTACGCGGTGGCGCTGGCTTCGAGCATGAAGCGCATCTTCCTCGGCCAGCCGGGCGAGACCTACTTCAGCACCAGCGACATCGGCTGGGTCGTCGGCCACAGCTACATCGTCTACGGCCCGCTGATCTACGGCATGGCCACCATCATGTACGAGGGCCTGCCGATCCGCCCCGACGCCGCCATCTGGTGGAGCCTGGTCGAGAAGTACAAGGTGACGTCGATGTTCTCGGCGCCCACCGCGATCCGCGTGCTGAAGAAGCAGGACCCGGCGGCGCTGACGAAGCACGACCTGTCCAGCCTGCGCGCGCTGTTCCTCGCCGGCGAGCCGCTCGACGAGCCCACCGCGAAGTGGATCTCCGAGAGCCTGAACAAGCCCATCATCGACAACTACTGGCAGACCGAGACCGGCTGGCCCATCCTCACGATCTGCAACGGCGTCGAGAAGGCCCCCAGCAAGTTCGGCAGCCCCGGCAAGGCCGTCTACGGCTACGACGTGAAGCTGTTCGACGAGGCCACCGGCGAAGAGCTGACCGGCGCCAACCAGAAGGGCGTGGTCGCCATCGAAGGGCCGCTGCCCCCGGGCTGCATGCAGACCGTGTGGCGCGACGACGAACGCTTCGTCAAGACCTACTGGAGCAGCATCGCCGGCAAGCAGCTGTACAGCACCTTCGACTGGGGCATCCGCGACGAGGACGGCTACTTCTTCATCCTCGGTCGCACCGACGACGTCATCAACGTCGCCGGCCACCGCCTGGGCACGCGCGAGATCGAGGAAAGCATCTCCAGCCACCCGAACGTGGCCGAGGTGGCCGTGGTCGGCGTGGCCGACCAGCTGAAGGGCCAGGTCGCGATGGCCTTCGCGGTGCTGAAGGACCCGAGCAAGGCCGCCACGCCGAACGAAGCGCTGAAGCTCGAGGGCGACATCATGAAGGTCGTCGACGAGCAGCTCGGCGCGGTGGCGCGGCCCTCGCGCGTGCGCTTCGTGAGCGTGTTGCCGAAGACGCGCTCGGGCAAGCTGCTGCGGCGTGCGATCCAGGCCGTGTGCGAGGCGCGCGACCCGGGCGACCTGACGACCATCGAGGATCCGACCGCGCTGCAGCAGATCAAGGACCTCGTCGGCGCGAAGTAGCGCACCCGCTTCCCGGTGCCCCCGCGCGGGGGTGCCCGCGCGGGCGATGGCGGGGCGCAGCGCGCGTCGCCAGACTGCCGGCCATGTCATCACGGGAGCACGACATGGCCCACTCCAACCTGACGCGCCGGGCGCTGCTCGGCGGACTCGCGGCGCTGGCGCTGCCGGTGGCGGCGCTTCCCGCGCCGGCATTGATGCTGGCGCGCGAGGCGTCGCAAGGCATCGACCCCGCGGGCTACCTGGTCAGCGAGAAGCTCGACGGCGTGCGCGCGCACTGGGACGGCCGCACGCTGCGCTTTCGCAGCGGCCTGCCGGTGGCCGCGCCGGCGTGGTTCATCGCCGGCCTGCCGGCGCTGCCGCTGGATGGCGAACTGTGGCTCGGCCGCGGCCGCTTCGAGGCGCTGGTCTCCGTGGTGCGCAAGGCGAACCCGGTCGACGCCGAATGGCGTGACGTGCGCTACGCGCTGTTCGACCTGCCGGGTGCCGAGGGCGCCTTCGCCGACCGCGCCGCGGCGCTGCAAGACACCGTGGCGCGGTGCGGCCACCCGGCGCTCGTTGCCGTCGAGCAGCGCTCGCTGGCCGACCCTGCGGGTTTGCGGCAGGCGCTGAAGGCGGTGGTCGACGGCGGCGGCGAAGGCCTGGTGCTGCACCGCGCCGAAGCGCGCTGGCAGGCCGGGCGCAGCGACGACCTGCTGAAGCTGAAACCGCTCGCCGACGCCGAGGCCGTGGTGATCGGCCACGAGCCCGGACGCGGCCGCTTCGCCGGCCGCCTGGGCGCGCTGCGCGTGCGTACGGGGGAGGGTGTCGAGTTCCGGATCGGCACCGGATTCAGCGACGAAGACCGCGCGCGACCCCCCTCAATCGGGCGGGTCGTCACGTACACGCACCGCGGCTTCACGAACGCCGGCGTGCCCAGGTTCGCGAGCTTCTGGCGCGTGCGCGAGCTCTGAAACGGCTGTCACCAAGGCGATAGCGGGTGCGGGTTCGGCCGCATGCCGGCGGCGCGCGCCTCCCCTATAAGGCACGACCATCGCCCGCAACACGACGGGCAGCCCAAGGAGACCCCCGCATGCCGTTCCCCCTTTCGAGCCGCCAACTCGCAGCCGTTGCGCTTGCGCTCGCCAGCCCGGCCGTCCTGGCCCACGGCGGCGTCAGCGTGCGCCTCGACCCGGCCGACCCCGCCGGCGCGCCGTTCCCGAGCAACCGCTTCACGGTCTTCGACGGCAGCAACATCACGCTGCGCCGCGTCGCGCTGCCCAAGCCCGACTGCGCGGTGCGGCCGAGCGACTGCGCCGACGTCGACGTGCTGAACACGCTCGATGGCTTCTCGACGCAGCCGCGCTTCACCGTGCCCTTCACCGGCGACATCGACCCGGCCACGGTGACGAGCGACACGGTCTACCTCGTGAACCTGGGCGACACGCTGTCGCTGCGCGGCTTCGGCGAGCGCGTCGGCATCAACCAGGTCGTCTGGGACCCGGCGACGAAGACGCTCGCCTTCCAGAGCGACGCGCTGTTGCAGCAGCACTCGCGCTACCTGCTCGTCGTGACCGACGGCGTGCGCGACACGCGTGGCCGCAAGATCGACAGCGACGGCTGGGGTGAGGAATTCGGCCTCGCCTTCGGCCGCGACATGCGCGGCGCCGCCTACCGGCACGAGCTGCGCGGCGCGGTGCAGTCGCAGCGGCACGGACGCCACAAGATCGTCGCCGCCAGCGTGTTCACCACGCAGAGCATCAGCGCCGACCTCGCCAAGATCAACCGCCAGATCAAGCGCAGCACGCCTGCGCCGGTGGACTTCAACATCGGCAACAACGGGTCCGCGCGCGCGGTCTTCCCGACGGGGACGCTGCAGGGCATCCAGTTCGCGCGCCAGACCGGCACCACGAACTTCGTCTCCGGCTTCCTGGCAACGCCGGCGCTGAACGTGGTGCAGGGCGCGGTGGGCGCCGTCGCGTACGGCCGCTTCACGTCGCCCGACTACCAGAACGCCGCGAAGGTCATCCCGGCCACCGGCACGCTGACCGGCGCGCCGCAGCCGCAGGGCAGCAACAACCTCGTCGTGCAGGTCTTCCTGCCGGCCGGTGCGAAGCCGGCCGGCGGCTGGCCGGTGGCGATGTTCGGCCACGGCTTCACCGACAGCATGTACGGCGTGCCCTGGGCCGTGGCCTCGGTGTTCGCGTCGCGCGGCATCGCGACGGTGTCGATCAACGTCGTCGGCCACGGCGGCGGCGCGGCCGGCACGCTGACGGCGCTGCAGGCGGGCCAGGCGCCGGTGGTGGTGCCGGCGGGCGGACGCGGCTTCGACCAGAACGGCGATGGCGCGATCGACAGCACCGAAGGCGTGAGCGCCGTCGGCGCGCAGAGCCTGGTCAGCAGCCGCGACGGCCTGCGCCAGACCGTCGTCGACTACATGCAGCTCGTGCGCCAGATCGAAGCCGGCATCGACGTGGACGGCGACGGCAGCGCCGATCTCGACGCCCAGCGCATCTACTACGCCGGCCAGAGCTTCGGCGGCATCTACGGCACCATCCTGCTCGGCGTGGAGCCGTCGATCAAGGCGGGCGTGCCGAACGTGCCGGGCGGCTCGATCGCCGAGATCGCGCGCATCAGCCCGGCGTTCCGCATCCTCACCGGCCTGGCGCTCGCGACGCGCCAGCCGACGCTGCTGAACCTGGCCCCCACGGCGCAACTGCCGGTGCCGCTGAACTTCAACGAGAACATGCCGCTGCGTGGCGAGCCGGCGCGCATCAACGGCGTGCCCGGGGCGATGGCGATCCAGACCTACCTCGACCGTTCGCAGTGGACCACGCAGACCGGCAACCCGGTGAGCTACGCGCCGTTCATCCGCAAGCAGCCGCTGCACGGCAACGCCGCCAAGCCGGTGATCGTGCAGTTCGCGAAGGGTGACGTCACGGTGCCGAACCCGACGTCGAGCGCGATCCTGCGCGCCGGCGACCTGGCCGACCGCGCGACCTACTTCCGCAACGACCTGGCCGTGGCGGCCGATGCCACCGTGCCGAAGAACCCGCACACCTTCCTCAGCAACCTGACCATCGCCGGGGCGGCGCCCTACGCGGTGGCGGCGCAGACGCAGATGGCGGTCTTCTTCGCGAGCCACGGCACGCTGACGATCGACCCCGACGGCGCCGGTCCGTTCTTCGAGGTGCCGATCGCCGGCGCCCTGCCGGAAACGGTGAACTTCCTCCCCTGAACGCGGCCGCGGCCCGTGAATGAAGAAGGGCGGCCTCGCGGCCGCCCTTCGGCGTTTCGGCGGCAGGCGTTCAGAGCACTTCGCTGGCGAAGTCGGCCAGCCGCGAGCGTTCGCCGCGCGCCAGCGTGATGTGGCCGCCGTGCGGCCAGCCCTTGAAGCGGTCGACGGCGTAGGTGAGGCCGCTCGAACCTTCGGTGAGGTAGGGCGTGTCGATCTGCGCCAGGTTGCCCAGGCAGACGATCTTCGTGCCCGGGCCGGCGCGCGTGATCAGCGTCTTCATCTGCTTGGGCGTGAGGTTCTGCGCCTCGTCGATCAGCACGAACTTGTTCAGGAAGGTGCGCCCGCGCATGAAGTTCAGGCTCTTGATCTTGATCTTCGAGCGCACGAGGTCGTTGGTGGCCGCGCGGCCCCACTCGCCGGCGCTCGAATCGCCGCGCGCCAGCACCTCGAGGTTGTCGTCGAGCGCGCCCATCCACGGGCCCATCTTCTCTTCCTCGTTGCCGGGCAGGAAGCCGATGTCGTCGCCCACCGGCACGGTGACGCGGGTGACGATGATCTCGCTGTAGCGGCGGTCATCGAGCACCTGGCTGAGGCCGGCGGCCAGCGTCATCAGCGTCTTGCCGGTGCCCGCGGTGCCGGTGAGGGTGATGAAGTCGCACTCCGGGTCCATCAGCAGGTTGAGGGCGAAGTTCTGCTCGCGGTTGCGCGCCGTCACGCCCCAGACCGCGTTCTTGCCGTGCGTGTAGTCGCGCAGCGTCTTCAGCACCGCGGTCTTGCCGGTGATCTCGGTGACGCGGGCGTACAGCGGCGTGGCGCCCGGGGTCTCGAGGTAGACGAACTGGTTGATCATCAGCGCCGGCACGAGCGGGCCGCTGATGCGATAGAAGGTGTGGCCGCCCTGCTGCCAGCTCTCCATCGTCTTGCCGTGGCGCTCCCAGAAGTCGGCCGGCAGCGGCATCACGCCGGTGTAGAGCAGGTCGCCGTCTTCCAGCGTCTTGTCGTTGAAGTAGTCCTCCGCCGGCAGGCCGAGCGCGCGCGCCTTCACGCGCATGTTGATGTCCTTGGACACCAGCACCACGTCGCGGCCGGGCAGTTGCTCGCGCAGCGTCTGCACCACGCCCAGGATCTGGTTGTCGGCCTTGCCCTGCGGCAGGCCGGCGGGCAGCTTGTAGTCGAGGAACTGGGTCTGGAAGAAGAGCTTGCCGCCGGCCTCGCGGCGGCCGGTCTTGGCCAGCGGGATGCCGGCCTTGGGGTCCAGGCTGCCGTCGGTGGCGAGCGCGTCGAGCTCGCGGCTGACCTGGCGCGCATTGCGCGCGACCTCGCTCATGCCCTTCTTGTGGCCGTCGAGTTCCTCCAGCGTGATCATCGGCAGGAAGACGTCGTGTTCCTCGAAGCGGAAGAGCGACATCGGGTCGTGCATCAGCACGTTGGTGTCGAGCACGAAGAGCTTGGCGGGGCCGCTGCCGCGCGGCGTGCGCACGCGCGCCTTCGGGGCCGCGGCCGGCGCGGGGGCCGCCGGTGCCGATGCGGCGGGTGCGCGCACCGCGGGCCGGGCGGCCACGGCGGCGCCGCCGTCGTGCAGCGCGAGCGGCGCCGGGGCCGACTCCGCGTGCGCCTTGATGGTGCGCTTTTCCGGCTTCGGTGCGGCCTGGGCCTCGAAGTCGGCGGCGGACAGCAGGGCGGCTTTCTTGGTGGGGGGCTTGGGCAGGGGCATCAGCGCGACGCGGGGTGTGAAAAAGACAAAAGCCGCGCAGCAGGCTGGGCGGCTTTCAGTGTGGAGGCAGGGGCGGCGCAACGCGTGCGCCGCCGGAAGCACAGTCGGGCGATGGTCAGGCTGCCTTCTTCAGGGCCTTGACGGCCTTCAGGACTTCCTCGACATGGCCGGCGACCTTGATGCCGCGCCACTCGGCGCGCAGCACGCCGGAGGCGTCGATCAGGAAGGTGCTGCGCTCGATGCCCTTCACCTTCTTGCCGTACATGATCTTGTTCTTGACGACGCCGAACATGTGGCAGAGCTTCTCTTCGGTGTCGGCGATCAGTTCGAAGGGCAGTTCGAGGTTCTGCTTGAACTTCTCGTGCGAGACGAGGTTGTCGCGCGACACGCCGAAGACCACCGCACCGGCCTTCAGGAAGTCCTTGTGGTGGTCGCGGAACTGCATCGCTTCGGTGGTGCAGCCGGGCGTGGCGTCCTTCGGGTAGAAGTACAGGACGACCGCGTGCCCCTGGTTGGCCTGCGGCGTGAACTTGACGCCGCTGGTGGCAACGGCTTCGAATTCCGGGAGGGCTTTGTTGATGACAGGCGTCATGGAGTAATGTCTCGGAAAGCTATTTGCCGAAGCCGGCTCAATCCGAGATTATAAATGCCCGGCCCGGGCCGGCCCTCCCTACAGCAGCAGGGCGGCCACGGCAGAGCGTCGTTCGCTCACGAGCACGTTGTAGGTCCGGCAGGCGGCGGCCGTGTCCATCGTCTCGAAGCCGATGCGCCGCTCGATCAGCGCCCGCATGAGTTGCGGGTGCGGGAAACGGATCTTCGCGCCGCTGCCGAAGATCACGACTTCAGGCCCGAGCGCGGCGATGCGCTCGAAGTGCGCGGCCGTGAGGCTCTCGAAGGCGGGCGCGTCCCAGGCCAGCACGGCGCCCTCCCAGGGCACGATGATGCTGGCCGTGTGCGGCGCGGCGCCGACCCAGACGCGGCCGGGCTCCTGGCGCGAGACGAGGTTGACGCCGCTGGTGGTGTCGGGCTGGAACTTCATGCGTGGATAATTCTAGGTTCCGCAGCCGCCAGACGCCCGCCGTGAAGCCGATCGCCAAGTCCAGCAAGCTCGCCAACGTCGGCTACGACATCCGTGGCCCCGTGCTCGACAAGGCACGGCAGATGGAGGACGAGGGCCACAAGATCATCAAGCTGAACATCGGCAACGTCGCCGCGTTCGGCCTGATGCCGCCCGACGAGATCGTGCAGGACATGATCCGCAACCTGCCCAGCCAGGTGGCCGCCGGCTACACCGACAGCAAGGGCCTGTTCGCGCCGCGCAAGTCGGTCGTGCACTACACGCAGGAGAAGGCGATCGCCGGCGTCACGGTGGACGACGTCTACCTGGGCAACGGCGCCAGCGAACTCATCGCGATGAGCATGAACGCGCTGCTCGACGCTGGCGACGAGGTGCTGATCCCCAGCCCCGACTACCCGCTGCACACCGCGGTGGTCTCGCTGTCGGGCGGCACGCCGGTGCACTACCGCTGCGACGAAGGCTCGGGCTGGCTGCCCGACCTGGCCGACATCCGCGCCAAGGTGAGCCCGCGCACCAAGGCCATCGTCGTCATCAACCCGAACAACCCGACCGGCGCGCTCTATCCGGACGACCTGCTGAAGGACATCGTCGAGATCGCGCGCCAGCACCAGCTGATCGTCTTCGCCGACGAGATCTACGACAAGACGCTGTACGACGGCAACACGCACACCAGCATCGCGAGCCTGGCTGACGACGTGTTCTTCGTCACCTTCAACGGCCTCAGCAAGAACTACCGCAGCTGCGGCTACCGCGCCGGCTGGATGGTGGTGTCGGGCGACAAGCGCCACGCGAAGGACTACATCGAGGGGCTGAACATGCTGTCCTCGATGCGCCTGTGTGCCAACACGCCGGGCCAGCTGGCCATTCAAACCGCGCTGGGCGGCTACCAGAGCATCAAGGACCTGGTGGCGCCCGGTGGCCGCCTGTGCCGCCAGCGCGACCTGGCCTACGACCTGCTGAGCCAGATCCCGGGCGTGAGCGTCGTCAAGCCGAAGGCGGCGCTGTACATGTTCCCGCGCCTGGACCCGAAGGTCTACCCGATCGCCGACGACCAGCAGTTCGCCTACGACCTGCTGGCCGAGGAGAAGGTGCTCATCGTGCAGGGCACCGGCTTCAACTGGCCCGACCCGGACCACTTCCGGCTCGTCTTCCTGCCGAACTCCGACGACCTGACCGAAGCCGTCGGCCGAATCGACCGGTTCCTCGCCCACTACCGCAAGCGTCACTTCGTATGAAACCAGTTCAGGTCGGCCTGCTCGGCATCGGCACCGTCGGCAGCGGCACCTTCAAGGTGCTGCAGCGAAACCAGGAAGAGATCCGCCGCCGCGCCGGCCGCGGCATCCGCATCGCGACCGTGGCCGACCTGGACACGGCGCGCGCCAGCGCCGTCGTCGGCGACCACGCGAAGGTGGTGAACGACGCCCGCGCCGTGATCGCCGACCCCACGATCGACATCGTCGTCGAGCTCATCGGCGGCTACGGCATCGCCAAGACGCTGGTGCTGGAGGCCATCGCCGCCGGCAAGCACGTCGTCACGGCCAACAAGGCGCTGCTGGCGGTGCACGGCAACGAGATCTTCGCCGCCGCGCGCGCGAAGGGCGTGATGGTCGCCTTCGAGGCGGCGGTGGCCGGCGGCATCCCGATCATCAAGGCGCTGCGCGAAGGCCTCACCGCGAACCGCATCGAGTGGGTCGCCGGCATCATCAACGGCACCACCAACTTCATCCTCTCGGAGATGCGCTCCAAGGGCCTGGACTTCGGCGTCGTGCTGAAGGAAGCGCAGCGCCTGGGCTACGCCGAGGCCGACCCCACCTTCGACATCGAAGGCGTCGACGCCGCGCACAAGGCCACGATCATGAGCGCGATTGCGTTCGGCGTGCCGGTGCAGTTCGACAAGGCGCACGTCGAGGGCATCACCGCGCTGCAGGCGGCCGACATCCGCTATGCCGAGCAGCTGGGCTACCGCATCAAGCTGCTGGGCATCACGCGGCGGCGCGACACGGGCATCGAACTGCGCGTGCACCCGACGCTGATCCCGGCCACGCGCCTGATCGCCAACGTCGAAGGGGCGATGAACGCCGTCGTCGTGATGGGCGACGCCGTCGGCCCCACGTTGTACTACGGCAAGGGCGCCGGCAGCGAGCCGACCGCCAGCGCCGTGATCGCCGACCTGGTCGACATCACGCGCCTGCACACCGCCGACCCCGACCACCGCGTGCCGCACCTCGCCTTCCAGCCAGGCGAACTGCAGGCCACGCCGATCCTGCCGATCGACGAGGTGGTGACCGCGTTCTACCTGCGCCTGCAGGTGGCCGACCAGGCCGGCGTGCTGGCGCGCATCACGACCATCCTGGCCGAGCACGACATCAGCATCGACGCCTTGCTGCAGCGCGAGAGCGCCGAAGGCGAGCGCCAGACCGACGTCATCATCCTGACGCACGACACCGTCGAGGGCCGCATGAAGGCGGCGCTGGCGAAGATGCAGGCGCTGCCCACGGTGCTGGCGCCGATCGTGAAGATCCGCAAGGAGGAGCTGAGTTGAAATACGTCAGCACGCGCGGCGACACCACACCGCGCGGCTTCTCCGACATCCTGCTCGAAGGCCTGGCGCCGGACGGCGGCCTGTACCTGCCGACGCACTACCCGAAGGTCGACGCCGCCACGCTGCAGCGCTGGCGCGCGCTCTCGTACGCCGACCTGGCGTTCGAGATCCTCAGCCTCTACATCGACGACATCCCGCCGGCGGACCTGAAGCGGCTGGTGCACGCCACGTACACGAAGCAGGTCTTCGGCACCGACGCCATCGTCCCGCTGTCGAAGCTGGAAGATGGCCTCTTCATCGAGGCGCTGTCCAACGGCCCCACGCTCGCCTTCAAGGACATGGCGATGCAGCTGCTGGGCCACCTGTTCGAATACGAACTGGGCCGGCGCGGCGAACAGCTGAACATCCTCGGCGCGACCAGCGGCGACACCGGCAGCGCCGCCGAATACGCGATGCGCGGCAAGCAGGGCGTGCGCGTCTTCATGCTCAGCCCGCACGGCCGCATGAGCCCGTTCCAGCAGGCGCAGATGTTCAGCCTGCAGGACGCGAACATCCACAACATCGCGGTCGAAGGCGTGTTCGACGACTGCCAGGACATCGTCAAGGCCGTCAGCCACGACCTCGACTTCAAGCGCCGGCACAAGATCGGCACCGTCAACAGCATCAACTGGGCGCGCCTGCTGGCGCAGGTGGTGTACTACTTCGCCGGCTACTTCCAGGCCACGAAGTCGAACGACGAGCGCGTGAGCTTCGCCGTGCCCAGCGGCAACTTCGGCAACATCTGCGCCGGCCACGTGGCGCGCATGATGGGCCTGCCGATCCACCGCTTGGTGCTGGCGACGAACGAGAACGATGTGCTCGACGAGTTCTTCCGCACCGGCACCTACCGCGTGCGCGGCAGCGCCGAGACGCACGAGACGTCCAGCCCGTCGATGGACATCAGCAAGGCGAGCAACTTCGAGCGCTTCGTCTTCGACCTGCTGGGCCATGACCCGAACGCGGCGGCGCGCACCGCCGAACTCTTCGGCCCGAAGATCGCGAAGGAGGGCGGCTTCACGCTCGCGCGCGAGGAGTTCGCGCCGGCCGCCGGCTTCGGCTTCGTCAGCGGCAAGAGCACGCACGCCGACCGCCTGGCCACCATCCGCGACACCTTCCAGCGCTTCGGCACGCTGATCGACACCCACACCGCCGACGGCCTGAAGGTCGCGCGCGAGCACCGCGACGCCGGCGTGCCGATGATCGTGCTGGAAACCGCGCTACCGGCGAAGTTCGCCGCCACCATCCGCGAAGCCACCGGCCGCGACCCCGCGCCGCCGGCCGCGCTGGTGGGCATCGAGAAGCTGCCCAAGCGTTTCACCGTGATGCCGGTGGATGCGGCGGCGGTGAAGCGCTACATCGAGACGCACGACCGATGAACGCCCCCCGCCCGCCGCTGAGCCTGGACGAGGCGCTGGCCAAGCTGGCCGAAGGCGCCGCGCCGCACCGCATCACCGACAAGGAGGTGATCTCCACCTTCGACGCGCTCGGCCGCGTGCTCGCCGCCGGCGTGATCTCCACGCTCGACGTGCCGCCGCAGGACAACACCTCGATGGATGGCTACGCGCTGCGGGCCGCCGACGTGCCGGCCGAAGGCACCGTGCTCGCGGTCGCGCAGCGGATCCCGGCCGGCGTCGTCGGCGAGCCGCTGCTGCCCGGCACGGCGGCGCGCATCTTCACCGGCGCGCAGGTGCCGCCGGGGGCCGATGCCATCGTGATGCAGGAGCATTGCGAAGCGCTGGAAGGCGAGGGACTGGGCCGCGTGCGCGTGAACACGGTGCCCAAGGCCGGTGCCTGGATCCGCCGCCGCGGCGAAGATGTCTTCGCCGGCACCGTGGTGCTGCCCGCCGGCCAGCGCCTCACGCCGCAGGCGCTGGGGCTGGCGGCGTCGGTGGGCTCGGCGCACCTGGCGGTGCTGCGCCGGCCGCGCGTGGCCGTGTTCTCCACCGGCGACGAGCTGATGATGCCCGGCGAGCCGCTGAAGCCCGGCGCCATCTACAACAGCAACCGCTTCACGCTGCGCGCGCTGCTGCAGGCCGGCGGCAACGAGCCGACCGATTTCGGCATCGTGCCCGACCGGCTGGACGCGACGCGAGCCACGCTGCGCGAGGCGGCCGAGCGGCACGACCTCATCATCACCAGCGGTGGCGTTTCGGTGGGCGAGGAAGACCACCTGAAGCCCGCGATCCAGGCCGAAGGCACGCTCGAGCAATGGCAGATGGCCATCAAGCCCGGCAAGCCGCTGGCTTTCGGCACGGTGCGCCGGCCCGATGGGTCTTCGGCATTGATCCTGGGCCTGCCGGGTAACCCGGTGTCCAGTTTCGTCACCTACCTGCTGTGCGTGTCGACCGTGCTGCGCGCGATGCAGGGCATGGCCTGGGGCCTGCCGCAGCCGCTGATGCTGCGCGCCGACTTCGACTTCCCGAAGGCCGACAAGCGGCGCGAGTTCCTGCGCGCGCGCCTGAACGCGAAGGGCGGCCTGGACCTCTTCACGAACCAGAGCTCGGGCGTGCTGACCTCGGCGGTGTGGGCCGACGGCTTCGTCGACAACCCGCCGGGCCAGGCCATCGCGAAGGGCGACACCGTGCGCTTCCTGCCGCTGTCGGAACTGGTGGCGCGGTGAGGGTGGCGCGATGAAGATCCACGTGCGCTACTTCGCTTCGCTGCGCGAAGCGCTCGGCCCCGGCGAAACGGTCGAACTCGACGGCGCGGCCACGTTGGGCACGTTGCGCGACGCGCTGCTCGCCCGCGGCGGTCGCCACGCCGAGGCGCTGGCGCGCACGCGTGCCGTGCGCTGTGCGCTGAACCAGGTGATGGCCGACGAGTCGGCGGCCGTGCCCGACGGCGCCGAAGTCGCCTTCTTCCCGCCCGTCACCGGCGGCTAGCGACTAGCGGCGAGCACCGCGTCGGCCGTCGCGGCGGAGGCACGTTGCATCGGCGCCCGCAGTTCTTCGGCGATCCAGCCTTCGCGCGCCAGCGCAGCCTTCAGCGGCGCCGGGTTCGGCTCGGTGAACGCGGCGCGCACCAGCGGCAGCAACGAGCGCCAAAGCGCGCGTGCGTCGGGCAGACGGCCTGCGGCGACGTGCCGCCGCAGCGCCACGAAATCCGCCGTGCGCAGATGCGCGCTGGCCGTGATGCCGCCGACGGCGCCACGCGCGAGCTGGTCGAACAGCTCGTCGTCGTTGCCGGCCAGCAGCGCCAGCCGGCCATCGGCGAGCAGCGCTTCGGCAGCGGCGCGCTCGCCGCTGCAGTCCTTCACGGCAGCGATGTTCGGGTGGTCGGCCAGCGCCAGCAGCGTGCGCGCCTCGATGCGCACCCCCGTGCGCGCGGGGATGTCGTAGGCGACGATGGGCCGCGGCGAGGCGCTGGCCACGGTCTCGAAGAAGTGCGCGATGCCGGCCTGAGAAGGCTTCACGTAAGCCGGCGCGGTGAGCAGGAAGGCGGCGATCGGCACTGCATCGGCCAGCCGCTGCGCGCGTTCGGCCACGCGCTCCGGCCGCACGCCGGCCAGGCCGGCGATCACCGGCAGCCCGTCGGCGGCGTCGACCGTGGCGGCCAGCACCTGCCGTTGCTCGTCGTCGTCCAGCATCGCCGCTTCGCCGGTGCTGCCGTTGGGCACGAAGCCGGCCACGCCCAGCGCCGCGAAATGCCGCACCAGCCGCGCCAGCGCGGCGGTGTCGACGTCGCCGCCGCGAAACGGCGTCACGAGGGGAATCCAGAGGCCCGAGAAATCCATGAACACGCTCCATCGGTGAACCGACCAGGAAGGGCCGGGCGAGCGTGCGGAAGGATTGGGCGAGAGAGGCGTGAGCAGGGACAACCGGCCATCCGTTCCGTCGCTCGCCTGGCAACGGAACAGCCACTGCTCCGGTCAGACGAGCAGTTGCGCTTTCGATTTGCGCTGGGTGGCCATGGGCGCGGATTCTAGCGGTGACAAAATCGGCCGATGCCCCGCGTGACGATCCAGACCGAAGACTTCGACCTCAGCACCGAGGTGGCGGCCCTGCGCGCCGGCGACGCCGGCGTGGGCGCCGTCTGCAGCTTCGTCGGCACCGTGCGCGACCGCAGCGAAGGCAGCGGCGTCAGCGCGATGGAGCTCGAGCACTACCCCGGCATGACCGAGCGCGCGATCGAGGCGATGGTCGACAGCGCCTTCACGCGCTTCGACATCCGCGGCGTGCGCGTCATCCACCGCGTGGGCCTGCTGCAGCCGGGTGACCAGATCGTGCTGGTGGCGGTGACCTCCGCCCACCGCGGCCAGTCGTACCAGGCCTGCGAGTACCTGATGGACTACCTGAAGACGCAGGCGCCGTTCTGGAAGAAGGAGACGACGCCCGAGGGCGCACGCTGGGTCGACGCGCGCGTGGCCGACGACGCCGCCGCGGCGCGCTGGGGGCTGCCGGCCGGCAACGCCGGCTGAGCGGTGGCCTATTCCCGCGGCTCGGCAGCGTCGAAGTGCTGCACCAGCGCGAACAGCCAGTCGCGCATTGCCTCGCCGTCGTGCACGGCCAGTTCGGCCAGGCGCCGCTCGCCGTGCGCACGCGCGGCCTTCAGCAGCGGCGCCACCTTGCGGCGGCCGGCGGGCGTGATGGCGACGAGCGAGCGGCGCGCGTCGGCCGCATCGGCGCGGCGCTCGACGAAGCCCTGCGCCACCAGCCGGTCCAGTGTCTTCGTCACCGTCGGCTGCTGGGCCAGCACCTCCACCGCGAGGCGGCCGACGGCGAGCGGCTCGCTGTCGGACAGCGTGGCCATCACGCGCCATTCGAGCGAGTTGAGTCCGGCGGCGCGCAGCTCGCCTTCGAAACCGCGCCACAGCGCGTGGCTCGCGCGGGCCAGCAGGTACGGAAGGTGCTCGTGGACGAAGCGGCGCGCCATGGCGTTCGGCCCGCGGGGGATTCCCCGCTTGCCGTCATTGAATGAATTTTCATATATTGCATGAAGCATGACCACCCTGCCAATGCCTGACGACCCGCTGTCGCCGCGCGCGCTGCGCACGGCGCTGGGCCGCTTCGCGACCGGCGTCACCGTCATCACCTGCGTCGACGCGTCGGGCGAGCGCATCGGCCTCACGGCGAACTCGTTCAATGCGCTGTCGCTGGACCCGCCGCTGGTGCTGTGGTCGCTGCGCCGCGCCAGCCCCAGCCTGGCGGCCTTCGAGCAGGCGAGCCACTTCACGGTGAACGTTCTGGCGGAATCGCAGGCGGACCTGTCGCGGCGCTTCGCCTCCGCGGTGCCCGACAAGTTCGCCGAAGGCACCTGGACGCCGGGGCTCGGTGGCGCACCGGTGCTCGCCGGCGCGGCGGCGGTCTTCGAGTGCGAACGCCAGGCCGCGCACGACGGCGGCGACCACCGGCTCTTCGTGGGCCGCGTGCTGCGCCTGGCCGACCTGGCGGTGGCGCCGCTGGTGTTCCACAGCGGCCACTACCGCATGCTGGGAGAGATCCTTTGAGAGTCGAGGCCAAGTGGGTCGACAGCTTCGTCGACGTCTTCAGGCTCTGCGGCGTGCAGCCCGGCGAGGCCTGCGCCATCCTGTCGGAAACGCAGTCGCGCCCGGTGCTGCTGCAGCTGGCCGAACTCGCGCTGGCGCGGCTGGGCGCGCGCTGGTTCCACGTCACGGTGCCGACGCCGCGCGTCAGCGCGCCGGTGCCGGTGCGCTCTACCGGCGCGTCCGACGCCATCGGCCGGCTGCAGCCGGTGGTGAACGCGCTCGCGTCCTGCGGCTTCGTCGTCGACCTCACGGTCGAAGGGCTGCAGCACGCCGTGGAGCTGCCGGAAATCCTGAAGGGCGGGGCGCGCGTGCTGGTGGTGAGCAACGAGCACCCCGAGATCCTGGAGCGCACGATCCCCAAGGCCGAGGACGAGGCCACCGTGCGCGACGCCATGCGCCGGCTGCGGGCGGCGAAGCACCTGCACGTGTCGTCGGCCGCCGGCACGAACCTCACGGTGAACCTGCAGGGCGCGCGCGTCGGCGGTGTCTGGGGCTTCACCGCGAAACCCGGCACGCTGACGCACTGGCCGGCCGGCCTGGTGCTCGCCTTCCCGGCCGCCGGCAGCGTGAACGGCACGCTGGTGCTGGCGCCGGGCGACGTGAACCTCACGTTCAAGCGCTACCTCGCCGACGCGGTGACGCTGACCATCGAGGACGACCACGTCGTCGAGATCGCCGGCGCCCACGTCGACGCCGACCTGATGCGCGGCTACTTCGCGGCCTGGGGCGACCGTGCGGCCTATGCGGTGTCGCACGTCGGCTGGGGCCTGAACCGCGGCGCGCGCTGGGACGCGATGGCCTTCTACGACAAGGCCGACTTCAACGGCACCGAGCTGCGCGCCTTCGCCGGCAACTTCCTCTACTCGACCGGCGCCAACGAGGTTGCCGGCCGCTACACGCTGGGCCACTTCGACCTGCCGATGCGCGGCTGCACCGTCATGCTCGACGGCGACGCGGTGGTGCGCGACGGAGCGCTCGTGTGAGCGAGCCCCGCCTCGTCGCCGACGTGCCGCTGGCGCACCTGCGCTGGGGCGGTGCGGGGCGGCTGGTCGTGCTGCTGCACGGCATCGGCGGCGGGCGCGAGGGCTGGGCCAGCACCGGTGCGGCGCTGGCGGCGGCGGGCTTCCGCGCGCTCGCGGTCGACCAGCCGGGCTACGGCCTGACACCGCCGATCGAACCCTTCGATCTCGCCGGCATGGCGGCGGCCGTCGAGCGGCTGATCGGCTGGACCGGCGCCGCCGATGCCATCGTCGTCGGCCACAGCATGGGCGGCATGGTCGCGCAGGAACTCGCCGCACGGGCGCCGCGGCGCGTGCGCGCGCTGGTGCTGGCCGGCACCTCGCCGGCCTTCGGCGCCAGCGACGGCGCGTGGCAGCGCGACTTCCTGGCGTCGCGCTTCGCGCCGCTGGACGCCGGCCGTGGCATGGCCGGCCTCGCCGCCGACCTGGTGCCGGCGATGGTGGCGCGTGGCGCCGACCCCGCGCGAGTGGCCGCCGCGAAGGCCTTGATGGCCGGCGTGCCGGAGGCCACCTACCGCGCGGCGCTCGCGGCGCTGCTGCCTTTCGACCGCCGCGCCGCGCTGCCCGCCATCGCCGTGCCCACGCTCGTCGTCACCGGCGACGAGGACCGCACCGCCGCGCCCGAGGTCGCGCGCCGCATGGCCGCGCGCATCGCCGGAGCCGAGTTGCAGATCCTGCCCGCCACCGGCCACCTGCTGATGCTGGAGCAGCCCGGCGCGTTCGACGCCGCGCTGCTCGATTTCCTTCGCCGCCTGCCCCCCGAGGAGTCCGCCTGATGTCCGCTGTGCTCGCCGACACCGCCGCTTCGCGCTACGTGCCTTCGCACATCGCGGGCAACCCCGCCACGCTGACGCCGCTGCAGCGCGAGCTGATCGCGCGCGTCAGTGCATTGGGGCCGCGCTGGGCCGAACGCGCCGAGCGCTACGACCGCGAGGCGACGTTTCCGTTCGAGAACTACGACGACCTGCGCACCAGCGGCCTGCTCGGCATCTGCGTGCCCACCGAGTACGGGGGACTGGGCGCCGACTTCGCCACCTACGTGATGGTGGCCGCCGAGATCGGCCGCTGGTGCGGCGCCACCGCGCTCAGCTTCAACATGCACGTGTGCTCGTGCATGTGGAGCGGCTTCATCGCCGACGCGCTCGACATGACGCCCGAGCAGCGCGCCGACCACGCACGCATCCGCGCCATCCACTACGAGCGCATCGTCAAGCAGGGCCAGGTCTACGCGCAGCCGTTCTCCGAGGGCGGCGCGGCGGCGGCCGGTGCCGCGCCCTGGGGCACGGTGGCGAAGAAGGTGGACGGCGGCTACGTCATCAGCGGCAAGAAGATCTTCGCGTCGCTCGCCGGCGCGGCCGACTGGTACGGCGTGCTGTGCACGCTGGAGCGTCCGGGCGCGGAAGGCCGCGGCACGCGGCGCGATTCGATGTACCTCGCGGTGCCGGCCAACGCGCCCGGCGTCAGCGTCTTCGGCGACTGGGACCCGCTGGGCATGCGCGGCACGGTCAGCCGCAACCTGCTGTTCAAGGACGTCTTCGTGCCGGAAGACGCACGCCTGATGCCCGAGGGCCTGTACTTCCAGGCCGCGACACGCTTCCCGCACATGTTCGCCACGCTGTCGCCCACGTACCTGGGCGTGGCGCAGGCGGCCTACGACTTCACGGTGCAGTACCTGCGCGCCGAAGTGCCCGGCATGCCGCCCGTCAAGCGCCGCATGTACCCGACCAAGCAGTACGCGGTGGCCGAGATGCGCATCAAGCTCGAAGCCACGCGAGCGCTCTTCCTGCAGAACGCACGCGACGCGACGCTCGACCCCGACAAGGACACGCGCATGCGTCTGTACGCGGCGCACTACACGATCATGGAGAACGCGAACGACCTCTGCCGGCTCGCCATCCGCACCTGCGGCGGCCAGAGCATGCTGAAGAGCCTGCCGCTGGAGCGCCTGTACCGCGACAGCCGTTGCGGCAGCCTGATGCTGCCGTGGACGGCAGAGCTCTGCATGGACCGCCTGGGCCGCGAATGCCTGTACGAAGCGGGCGAGAAGGACGAGGCCATCGAGGCCTGATCGCCACGCCCGGATGTTCGACCGCCTCGTCCCCGCGCCGCTGGCCGAAGGCGCGCTGCAGCACCTGCGCGCCGAGGGCGTCGGCCCCGGCCACATCGTCGCCTGGCTGGGCCACAACAGCTGGGACATGCTGGCCACGCTGGCCGCCTGCCACACGCTGGGCGCGGTGCTGCTGCCGCTGAACTGGCGCCTCGCGGCGGCCGAGCTGGCGCGCATCGTCGACCATGCCGGCGCCGGCCACCTGATGGGCACGCCGGAGCTCGAATCGCTCGCGCAGGACGTGCTCGCGCGGGCCTCGCCGGTGCCGCGCCCGGCTGCCGGCGTGCTGCCGGGCGACCTGCTGCTCGTCTACACCTCCGGCACCACCGGCGAACCCAAGGGCGCGCTGCACACCGCCGCCGGTCTGCAGGCCAACGCGCTGGCCGCCATCGCGGCGCAGGGGCTGAACGCGCAGAGCCGGGTGCTGTCGGTGCTGCCGCTGTTCCACGTCGGCGGGCTGTGCATCCAGACGCTGCCGGCGCTGGCCGCCGGCGGCCGCGTGCTGCTGCACCCGCGTTTCGAACCCGGCCTCTGGTTCGACGCCGTCGCCACCTGGCGGCCGACGACGACGCTGCTGGTGCCGGCGGTGATGCGCGCGCTCGTCGAGCACCCGCGCTGGGCGAGCGCCGACCTGTCGTCGCTGCAGTTCATCAACAGCGGCTCGCAGATCGTGCCGCGCCACCTGATCGACGCCTTCCACGCGCGCGGCATCCCGGTGGCGCAGGTCTACGGCGGCACCGAGACCGGGCCGGTCTCCATCGTGCTGAAGCCCGACGAGGCGATGGCCCGCCCCGGCAGCGCCGGCCGGCCGGCGCTGGGCGTGCAGGTGCGGCTGGCGCCCGACGGTGAGATCCTGCTGAAGGCGCCGAACCTGATGCGCGGCTACCACCGCAGCGCCACGCCGGCGTTCGACGCCGAGGGCTGGTTTCACACCGGCGACCTGGCGGTGCGCCACGACGACGGCTTCTACGAGCTGGTGGGCCGTTCCAAGGACCTCATCATCTCCGGCGGCGAGAACATCCACCCTGCCGAGATCGAGAACCTCGCGCTCGCCTGGCCCGGCGTCGCCGAGGCGGCCGTCGTCGGCCTGCCCGACGCGCAATGGGGCGAGGTGCCGGTGCTGGTGCTGGTGCTGCAGCCCGGCGCCGAAGTCGACACCGAAGCACTGCGCGCCAGCTTCGACGGCCGCCTGGCGCGCTACAAGCACCCGCGGCGCGTCATCGTGCGCGACACGCTGCCGCGCACCGCGCTCGGCAAGGTGCAGAAGGCGAACCTGCGCGAGCTGCTGGCGCCGCCGCCGGCTTGACCCTCACGCGGCGTGAGGGTGGATGATCCCGGCCGGGCCGGAGCCCGCGGAGCGTCGCATGTTGTTGAAGGTCGGTGAACTCGCCAGGCGCAGCGGCCTCACGGTGCGCGCGCTGCACCATTTCCACGAGATCGGGCTGCTGACGCCGTCGGTGCGCTCGGAGGCCGGCTATCGGCTCTACGACCGCAACGACGTGGCGCGCCTGCACGCCATCCAGTCGCTGCGCGCGCTGGGCGTGCCGCTCAAGCAGATCGGCGGCATGCTGGCCGGCGACGGGTCGGACCTGCCGGCGATCGTCGCCCGCCAGCTGCGCGCGCTGGACCGCCAGATCGAGCAGGCGACCGCGCTGCGCCAGCGCCTGGCGCTGCTGGGCGGCATGCTGGCGCGGGGCCACCAGCCCGAGGTCGAGGACTGGCTCGGCACGCTGGAACTGATGAACACCTACGCGCGCTACTTCAGCGCCGACGAGATCCGCCGCATCGTCGAGAACTGGCCGCGCGTCGCCGGCGAATGGCCGCGCGTGCTGGCCGACTTGCGCGCGGCGATGGAACGCGGCCTCGCGCCGGCCGACCCGCAGGTGCAGGCCCTGGTGCAGCACTGGATGACGCTGGTGCACCACTGGCTCGACGGCGACTTCGACCTCATGCGCCGCTGGGGCGACCTGTACGCGGCGGAGCCGGGCGCTCGCGGACCGGGCGGCCCGGGCCCGGACCTGGTGCGCTACGTCGGCGCCGCCAGCGAGGTGCGCATGGCGCTCTGGCTGCGCCACTTCACGATCGCGGAGATGGCGCGCTTCCGGCGGTCGGCGGACACCGGGCTTCAGCGGCTGCAGGCCGACGTGGCGGCGGCGCTGGCGCGCGGCGAGACCCCGGCGTCGACGGCTGCAGCCGCGCTGGCCGACCGCTGGCGCGCCCTGCTCACCGAAGTCGCCAGCGGCGACGCCGCGCTCGGCCAGCGCATCCTGAAGGCCTACGCGACCGATCCGGCGCTGCACGCCGGTGCGCGTTTGTCATCGGCATCGATCGGGTTCCTGGCCGCCGCGGTGGCGAACGAAGGCGGTCCGCACGAAGGGGCTTGACCCTCACGCAACGTGAGGTCCGACAGTGCGTCTCGGCGATCCGATCGGGGTCGCGACACCACGAGGAGCCCTGCCATGTCCGACCCTTCGCCGCCGCGCGCCGGCCTGCTGCGCGACCACAACATGCGCTGGCTGTTCGCCGGTGCCTTCGTGTCCAACCTCGGCGACCAGTTCACGCTGCTGGCGCTGCCCTGGGCCGTGCTGCAGATGACCGGCGACCCGGTGCAGCTGGGCCTGGTGCTCGCGCTCGTCGGCGTGCCGCGGGCCGTGTTCATCCTCGTCGGCGGCGCCATCGTCGACCGCCACTCGCCTCACCGCGTGCTGATGCTGAGCAAGCACGCGAACACGGTGCTGCTGGCCGTGCTGGCCGCGGCCATCGCCGCCGGTGCGCTGACGCTGCCGCTGCTGTACGCGTTGGCGCTCGGCGTGGGCTTCGCGGCCGCGTTCTCGGTGCCGGCGGCCACCGCGCTGCTGCCGCGCGTGGTGGCGCCGGCGCAGCTGGCGGCGGCGAACGGGCTGATGATGGGGCAGCGGCAGCTGTCGATGTTCGTCGGCCCGCTGCTCGGCGGTGGCCTGCTGGCGCTGGCCGGCCCGGCGCCCGGCGGCGGCAGCCCCGCACCCGGCCTGGCGTTCGCGTTCGGTGCCGACGCGCTGAGCTTCCTGCTGTCGGCGTGGACGCTGTCGCGCGTGCGCTTGGTGCCGCGCGCCGCAGCGGGGCGGCAGGCGGTGTGGGCCGCCGTCGCCGAAGGGCTGCGCAGCTTCTGGGCCGACCGCGACCTGCGCGCCTTCCTCGCCTACGGCGGGATCGTCAGCCTCTTCGTGGCCGGGCCCTTGCATGTGGCGCTGCCGGTGCTGGCCAACAGCAACCCCGCGCTCGGGCCGGCGGCGCTGGGGGCCATGGTCGGCGCACACGGCGCCGGCACGCTGCTCGGGCTGGCCGTCGCCGGCATGCGGCCAGGCTGGCGCCTGGGCACGCTGGGCCTGACGATCCTGGGTTTCGACGCCGCCATCGGCCTGCTGCTCACGCCGCTGGGGCACATCGGCGGCGCCGGGCAGGGCGTGGCGCTGCTGCTCGCCATCGGCACGCTGGGCGGCTTCATGCAGGTGCGGGTCTTCACGTGGCTGCAGCGCCGCGTGGCGCCGGCCATGATGGGCCGCGCGATGGCGCTGTTCATGTTCATCTTCGTCGGCCTGGCGCCGTTGTCCGGGGCGGCCACCGGGGTGCTGCTGCGCTCGGTGCCGGTGGCCACGCTGTTCAGCGCCGCCGGCGGCCTGCTCACCGCGCTGGCCTTGCTGGCGCTGTTGGGGCCGCGCCTGCGGCGCCTGGGCGACGCCCCGGTGGCGGTGGCTGGCTGAGGCGCGCGGGGCGGCTCAGGCCGCTGCGCTCTGCCAGGCCGCCGACGCCACGCGCAGGCGCTGCGCCAGGTGGCGCGCCATGTTGCGGTAGAGCTGCGCGCCGAGCGCCGGGTCGTCGCGGCACAGCGCCTCGAAGGCGGCCTGCGGCAGCCAGTGCACCTCGCTCGCGCAGTCGGCGACCGCACCGGCGCTGCGCCGGCCGCCGTCCAGCAGGGCCATCTCGCCCAGCATCGTGCCGGGCGAGAAGCTCACGAAGCGCTGGCCGTTCGAGCCGACGACGCTGATCGAGCCGCGCGTGATCGCGTAGACGCCGTCGGCCACCGCGCCGACCGCGAACAGCGCCTCGCCCGGCGCCAGCGCGCGCACCTGCATGGCCGCGGCCGCGTGCGCCTGCTGCGCGGGCGTCAGCCCGGCCAGCAGCGAACCGGCCGCCACCGGCACCGCGCTGTTGGGTGCATGCCCGGCGCCGCCGTGCTGCGCCAGCAGCTGCGCTTCGGCGTGCTCGACGGCGCGGTCCGTGTCGGCGAACCAGCGCGCGCTGCCGTCGCCGGCGAACCCGAGCAGGGCGGCACGCTGCACGCTGCCGGGCGCGACGCCGGCCAGCAGCAGCGTGGTGCCTTGCTCGCGCAGGCGGCGGTCCAGCTGCTGCAGCACCACCGCCGCCGAGTCGTCCACCGTGCTCACGCGGCGCAGGTCGAGCACCAGGAAGCGGGTGCCGGGCGGGCGCGCCTCGGCCTCGTCGGCCACGCGTTCGGCGTTGCCGAAGAACAGCGCGCCTTCCAGTTCCAGCACCTGGACGCTGCGGCGCAGCGGCTGCAGCACGGCCTCGACGGCGTCCGGGTGGACGCGGCGCGACGGCTGGGCGACGGCATCGAAGCGCGAGCGCACGAGCGAGCGGTTCATGCGCCGCAGGAAGATGGCGGTCGAGGCCAGCATGCCGGCCGCCACGCCCGCCGGCGGCCCCTGCCACACCGTGAGGCCGCAGACGAGCAGCATCGTCAGCGCGCTGCCGCGCAGCGCCGCGCCGGCAGGGCGCCAGAGATCGCGCAGCGCACGCACCGACTCCCGGTCGACCAGGGTCACGGCGACGTACAGCATCACGCCGGCCAGCGTGGCCAGCGGCAGCTGCGCGATGGCGGCACTGCCGGCGCCGGCCATCAGCGCCGACGCCGCGGCCGCCGCCAGCGCGGCGGTGCGGCCGCGGCCCCCGGCCTGCAGGATGCTGGCGGCGCGGGCGCGCATCTGCATCATCGGCAGCGCGCCGACGAGCCCGCCGGCGAGGTTCGCGACACCCAGGGCCAGCAGGTCGCGCCGCATGTCGTGGCGCATGCCCAGCTGCTGGTCCAGCGCGCGGAACGTGAGCATCGACTCCAGCGTGCCGATCAGCGCCAGCAAGGTGCCGGCGAGCAGGATGTCGGTCGCGTGGCGCGACAGCGTGGCGCGCGCCGACGCGAAGTCGAGGCCGGAGGACAGGTCGACCCCCACGCCGCCGTGTGCATCGACCGGGCCGATCACCGGGCCGAGCGCGAGCCCCGGCCACAGTGCCTGGGCGGCGTGGAACGCGGCCACGCCCGCCAGCATGCCCAGCAGCGCGCCGGGCCAGCGTGGCCGCCACCACGCCAGCAGCGCGACGGCCAGCGCGGTGGCCAGGCCGAGCGCCAGCGAGCCCGTGGCCGCTGCCGGCAGCGCGCGCAGGCCCTGCTCGCGCCACAGCGCCGGGGCCAGCGACAGCAGCGCCGGCAGCTGCGCCAGCGCGATCAGCAGCGCAATGCCGTTCATGAAGCCGGCCAGCACCGGCTGCGGTACGAAGCGCGCCAGGCGGCCGATGTTCAGGGCCGCCATCAGCACCTGCAGCGTGCCCATCACGACGACGGCCGCGCCGGTGGTCAGCAGCAGCCGCGCGACGGCGGCGGCGTCGGCCGGCGGCCCTTCGCGCTGCAGCCACGACCCGACCAGCGCGGCGATGACGAGCGCGACGGCCGACGACGGCCCGCCGACCGCCAGCGGGTGGCGGCTCATCAGCGCGAACACGGCGGCGCTCACGACGACGCTGCCGAAGGACGCCGGGATGCCGAGTGCCGCCGCCGACGTGCCGAGCGGCGCGAACGCGACCACGCCCAGGGTCAGCACGACGGCGACGTTGACGATGGCGCCGACCGCGCCGCCGATGGCGGCTCGCGCCCAGGCGGCCGGTGCGAGGGCGCTCACCGCGGCGCTCCGGTGCCGCGCGGCGACGCGGGCTTCCACTCGATCTGGGTCAAGGCTTCGTGCGCCCGCACGGCGCAGGCTTGTTCCGGGTCAAGGAAGGCGCGGAGTGTACGGGCGCCGCCGCCCGGGCCTTGAAAGCGGCCGGCGGCTCCCAATCTGCGACGCAACGAGGAGATTGCCCATGCGGATCGAGAAGCTCACCACCGCGTTTCAGCAAGCCCTGGGCGACGCCCAGAGCCTGGCCGTCGCGCGCGACAACCCGTATATCGAGCCGGCCCACGTGCTGGCCGCGATGCTGCAGCAGCCCGACGGGCCGAAGGCGCTGCTCGACCGTGCCGGCGCCAACACCGCCGCACTCGCCACCGCCATGGAAACGGCGCTGCGCGGCTTCCCAGAAGTGCAGGGCAGCGGCCAGACAGTGCAGCCCGGCCGCGACCTGATGGCGCTGCTGCAGGCGGCCGAGAAGGAGGCCACCAAGCGCGGCGACCAGTTCGTCGCCAGCGAGATGTTCCTGCTGGCGCTGGCCGACGCGAAGTCCGACCTCGGCGGCATCGTGCGCGGGCATGGCCTCACGCGCAAGTCGCTGGAGGCGGCCGTCGAGGCGGTGCGCGGCGGCCAGAAGGTCGACTCGGCCGAGGCCGAGGGCCAGCGCGAGGCGCTGAAGAAGTACACGCTGGACCTGACCGAACGCGCCCGCCAGGGCAAGCTGGACCCCGTGATCGGCCGCGACGACGAGATCCGCCGCGCGATCCAGGTGCTGCAGCGCCGCAGCAAGAACAACCCGGTGCTGATCGGCGAGCCGGGTGTCGGCAAGACGGCCATCGTCGAAGGGCTGGCGCAGCGCATCGTCAACGGCGAGGTGCCCGACAGCCTGAAGGACAAGCGCGTGCTCGTGCTCGACATGGCCGGCCTGCTGGCCGGCGCCAAGTACCGCGGCGAGTTCGAGGAGCGGCTGAAGGCGGTGCTGAAGGAAGTGGCCGCCGACGAGGGCCGCATCATCCTGTTCATCGACGAACTGCACACGATGGTCGGCGCCGGCAAGGCCGAGGGCGCCATCGACGCCGGGAACATGTTGAAGCCCGCGCTGGCGCGCGGCGAGTTGCACTGCATCGGCGCGACCACGCTGAACGAATACCGCAAGTACGTCGAGAAGGACGCCGCGCTCGAGCGCCGCTTCCAGAAGGTGCTGGTCGACGAGCCCAGCGTCGAGGCCACGGTCGCCATCCTGCGCGGCCTGCAGGAGAAGTACGAGGTGCACCATGGCGTGGAGATCACCGACCCGGCGATCGTCGCGGCGGCGGAGCTGAGCCACCGCTACATCACCGACCGCTTCCTGCCCGACAAGGCGATCGACCTCATCGACGAGGCGGCCGCCAAGATCAAGATCGAGATCGACTCCAAGCCGGAGGCGATGGACAAGCTCGACCGCCGGCTGATCCAGCTGAAGATCGAGCGCGAGGCGGTGCGCAAGGAGAAGGACGAAGCGTCCATCAAGCGCATGGGCCTGATCGAGGACGAGATCGCCAAGCTCGAGCGCGAGTACGCCGACCTCGAAGAGATCTGGAAGAGCGAGAAGGCCACCGCCCAAGGCAGCGCGCAGGTCAAGGAAGAGATCGACCGCATGCGCCACCAGATCGAGGA
>CAUJHQ010000106.1 GCA_963204815.1 Pseudomonadota bacterium
CGATCGAAGCCGCCACCGACGTGTCGATGATGACCCGTGCCGGCGTCGAGCGCATCATGCGCTTCGCCTTCAAGCTGGCTCAGTCGCGGCCCCGCAAGCTGCTGACCGTCATCACCAAGAGCAACGCGCAACGCCACGCGATGGTGATGTGGGACGAGATCGCTTTGCAGATCTCCAAGGAGTTCCCGGACGTCACCTGGGACAAGGAACTGGTCGATGCGTCGACGGCCCGCATGCTCAACAAGCCGCAGACGCTGGACACCCTCGTCGCGACCAACCTGCACGCCGACATCCTGAGCGACCTGGCCGCGGCGCTGGCCGGCAGCCTGGGCATCGCGCCCACCGGCAACATCGACCCCGAGCGCCGCTACCCGAGCATGTTCGAGCCGATCCACGGCTCGGCCTTCGACATCATGGGCAAGGGCCTCGCCAACCCGGTGGGCACCTTCTGGAGCTGCGTGATGCTGCTGCAGCACATCGGCGAAGATGCGGCGGCGGCACGGTTGATGGCGGCCATCGAAGCCGTCACGGCCGACGCGACGCTGCACACGCGCGACCTCGGCGGCACGGCCACCACCGAGGCGGTCACCGCCGCGGTGTGCCGCTACCTCGCGCGCTGAAGCCCCCGGCCCCGAAGATCACAACGAAGGAGACAAGACGATGCGTTCCCGACTGTTCGCCGCCGTGGCGCTGGCCGCCACCTTCGCCGCCCAGGCCCAGCCCTGCCCCGACAAGACGATGATGTACTGGCAGGCCTTCCCGCCGGGCGGCGAGAGCGACCTCTCGGCGCGCCACCAGCAGATCGTGCTGAAGAAGAAGTGCCCCGCCATCGAGACCGTGATCCAGTACAAGGCCGGGGCCGGCGGCGCGCTGATGTGGAGCACGATGAACACGCTGCCGGGCGACGGCGTCAACGTCGTCGGCATCAACCTGCCGCACACCGTGCTGCAGCCGATGGAAGGCAACGTGCAGTACAAGACCGAGGACATCACGCCGGTGTTCTGGTTCCACTACACGCCCGACATCCTGGTCGTGCCCGAGCAGAGCGGCATCAAGACCTTCGCGGACTTCGTCAAGGTGGCGAAGGAGTCGCCGGGCAAGCTGAACCTCGGCGGCTCGGGCCTGAACTCGGCCAACCACGCGGCGCATGAGCGCATGAACGCCGCCTTCGGCTTCAAGACCACCTACGTGCCCTACAAGGGCACCGGCGACATGACGATGGCGGTGCTGGGCGCGCACGTCGACGGCGCGATGACCTACACGCCCTTCGCCATCGCCAACAAGGGCAAGGTGCGCGGCCTCGCGGTGGCGATGGACAAGCGCCACCCGCTGCTGCCCGACGTGCCCACCTTCAAGGAGCTGGGCGTCGAGTGGGTCGACGGCGCCTTCCGCGGCATCGGCGTGCCGAAGTCGACGCCGCCGGAGACGCGCAAGCGCATCGCCGAGCTGTGGGCGGCAATGAACGCCGATGCCGAGATGCAGCAGCTGGCGGCGAAGGCCGGCTTCGAGCTCGTCAACGTCGGCGTCGACCAGATGGACGGCTTCATGAAGGAGCGCATCAAGGTCTACCAGCAGGTCGGCCGGCAGATGGGCCTGGGCAAGTAACGGCCGGTCGCCTCCGGTTGCACCGGCGGCGGAACTTTCGGCCCCGGCGGGCAGTCGGTCAGGGCTCGCGCACCGCGCGCCACCGAAGGGGCCGACATGGACGACACCGCCACCTTTCCGCTGCGCCCGCCGGGGTCGTCGCGCAAGCGCGTCGTGCTCGGCCTCCTCGCCGTCGCCGGGTTGATCGCCATCGCCGGCGCGCTTTGGTGGCAGCTCGACCGACCGGACGCCACCCCGGCGCCAGTGGCCGCGCCGGCAGCCACGCCCGAGGCCCCCGCGGCCGCGCCGCCGCCGCCGGCGGCCGTGGCCGAGGCCCCTGCGCCCGAGCCGAAGGCCGCCGAGGCGCCGCTCAGCGCGCAGACCCTGGGCGCAGCGCTCAACGATGTGTTCGGCGCGAAGGGCGCGAGCACGCTGCTCAGGCTGGACGACTTCGCGCGCCGCTTCGTCGCCACCGTCGACAACCTGCCGCGCGCGCAGGCGCCGTCCGGCCTGTGGCCGGTGAAGCCGGCGGCCGGCCGCTTCATGGTGGTGGAGCGCACTGGCGCGCGCGTCGCGGTGAGCCCCGACAACGCGGCGCGCTACACGCCGCTGGTGCTGCTGGCCGAACACGCCGACGCCGCCACGGTGGTGGCGCTGTACGTGCGTGCGCTGCCGCTGCTGCAGCAGGCCTACGAAGACCTGGGCTACCCGAAGGGGCGCTTCCACACGCGGCTGCTCGCCGTCATCGACCACCTGCTCGCGGCGCCGCCGGCACCCGAGATCCTGGAGGTCACGCTGACCGAGGTGAAGGGCGACATCCCGTCGACCCGCCCCTGGCTGCGCTACGAGTTCGCCGACCCCGCGCTGGAGCAGGCGAGCGCGGGTCACAAGATGATGCTGCGCGTGGGCGCCACGAACGAACGCCGGCTGAAGGCGCGGCTGCAGGCGCTGCGCGCCGAGCTGTTGCGCGTGTCGCAGGGCTGAGCCGCCCGCACCTCACACGGCGATGAGATCGGCGTTGTCGCCCGGCGCGCCGCCGTACACCGGCGGGTGCGTGACGATGCTCTTCAGCTCCGGGCGCGGCCGCGCCAGCGCCGCGAGATCGGGGCGCGGCCGCGCCAGCGCCGGCGTGGCGGCGAACAGGCCTTCGAGCGCGCGCGCGGCGGCCAGCAGCGCGGCGTCGCCGCGCGGCGCGCCGATCACCTGCAGGCCGAACGGCAGGCCGAGCGCGTCGCGCCCGCAGGGCAGCGACAGCGCCGGGTTCGTGGCCAGCGTGACGATGTAGGTCAGCGCCACCCAGTGGTAGTAGTTGCGCATCGGCTGGCCGTCGATGCGCTCGGCGTACAGCTGCGTCCACGGGAAGGGCGGCAGCGGGGTCACCGGCGCGAGCACGAGGTCGAAGGACTCGAAGACCTGCGCGAAGCGGCGTGCCAGCGCCGTCTGCTCGCGGTGCGCCCAGGCGCGGTCGGCCAGCGTGATGCCAGCGGCCAGCTCGACGTTGGCGCGGATGTTCGGGCCCAGCGATTCGGGCTCGCGGCGGTAGAGCTCGCCGAAGGTGCCGACGAAGCCCTCGGCGCGCACGATGTCGAACACACGGTCGGCGTCGCCCACGTCCAGCACCAGCGGCTCGCAGCGCGCCACGTGCGGCGCGAGGGCGTCGATGCGCGCGCGGAAGGCGGCGCGCACGCCGGGGTCGACGGCGCAGATGCCGAAGTCTTCGGTGTAGGCGATGCGCAGCCTGGCCGGGTCCCGCTCGGGCAGCGGCCAGAACGCCGCCGGGTCGGCCGGCACCGACAACGGGTCGCGTGCGTCGAAGCCCACGCTGGCGGCGAGCAGCAGCGCGGTGTCGTCGATGCTCCTCGCCATCGGCCCCATCACGGACAGCGGCGACCAGCCGAGCGGCCGCCGTTCGTGCGCGACGAGGCCGGGCGAGGTGCGCAGCCCCACCACGCCGCACAGCGCCGCCGGGATGCGCAGCGAACCGCCGGTGTCGCTGCCGGTGGCCAGCGGCAGCAGGTCGGTGGCGAGCGCCGCCGCCGAGCCACCCGACGAGCCGCCGGCGTTGAGCGCGGGATCGAAGGGGTTGCCGGTCGCGCCCCAGACCACGTTGCGCGTGTTCGCGCCGGCCGCCATGTCCGGCGTGTTGGTCTTCGCGGCGACGAGGGCGCCGGCCGCGCGCAGGCGGGCGACGAAGCCGAGGTCGCTGCGCGGCACGTGGCCGCGCAGGCGCACGTTGCCGCTGGTGGTGAGCAGGCCGGCGGTGTCCTGCAGGTCCTTCACGCCCAGCGGCAGGCCGTGCAACAGGCCGAGCGGCCGGCCCTGCGCAACGGCGTCGCCGGCGGCGCGCGCGGCGGCGCGGGCGCGCTCGAAGTCGGTGGCGGCGAGCGCGTTGATCGCGGGGTTCAGACGCTCGATGCGGGCGATGCAGGCGTCCAGCAGTTCCAGCGGCGCGAGCTCGCGGCGGGCGATCAGGGTGCGCAGCTCGACGGCGCTGCGGGTGGGGAGTTCGTGGTCGGCAGGCATGGTGCGGCGCACTCTACTGCGGGCGGGGTGGGTGCCGGCGGGGTTAGATTCCGCTCCCCCGCCCCCATCTGCCCCCGATGACCCTTTCCGACGACCGCGACACCACCGTCACCACGCTCGCCAACGGCGTGCGCGTGCTGACGATCCGCCAGCCGCACCTGGAAACCGCCAGCGCGAGCATCTTCGTGCGCACCGGCAGCGCGCACGAGGCGAAGGCCGAGAACGGCATCAGCCATTTCACCGAGCACATGGTGTTCAAGGGCACCGCCACGCGCGACGCGCGCCGCATCAACGTCGACGCCGAGCGCCTGGGCGCCGAGGTCAACGCCCACACCGACAAGGACCACACCGCGTTCCACATGCGCGGCCTGGCGGGCCACGCGGGTGACTTCGTGCGCATGCTGGGCGACATCGTCGGCGCGCCCACCTTTCCCGCCGCCGAGCTGGAGAGCGAGCGCCAGGTGCTGCTGCACGAGTGCACCGAGGACGAGGACGACCCGCTCACCACCGCCTTCAAGCTCTTCGACAAGGCGAGCTTCGGCGAGCACGGCGCGGCGCAGGGCGTGATCGGCCCGCGCCGCCACCTGGAGCGCTTCACGCGCGACGCGCTGGCGGCCTACGTGCAGCGCCAGTACAGCGGCGCGAACGTGATCGTCGGCGTGGCCGGCGCGGTCGACCCCGACGCGATGGCGCGCGCCGCCGAGGCCGCCTTCGGCGCGCTGCCGCGCGGCACGCCGAACGTCGTCGCGCCGGCGGCCTGGGTGGGCGGCATCGGCACCAGGCGCATCGCCGGCAGCTCGCAGGCGCACGCGGTGCTGGGATTCCCGGTCGCGCCGGCCACCGCCGACGACCCGCGGGGCACGCTGGCCGCCGCGCTGTTCGGCGAAGGCATGAGTTCGCCGCTGATGGACAGCGTGCGCGAGCGCAAGGGCCTGGCCTACTACGCCGCCTGCTCGGCCGACGTGCTGGAGATGTGCGGCCAGTTCGTCGTCGAGGCGAGCACCGGCCCGAAGCAGGTGGAAGAGCTGCTGGCCGAGGTGCTGGCGCTGCTGCGCCGGCAGGCCGAGCACATCGACGCCGACGACCTCGAACGCGCGCGCCACCAGATCGTGGTGCGGCGCGTGCGCGCGCGCGAACGCTCGCAGCGCCGGCTGGAAGACGCGGCGCTCGACCTCTTCGCGCTCGGCCGCGTGAAGCCGCATGCGCAGGCGATCGAGGCCGTGCGGGCGGTCTCCGCCGACGCGCTGCGCGACCACTTCGCGCAGCTGCTGGCCACGCCGCCGGCGGTGGCGCTGGCCGGCGAGCTGCCGCGCGCGGCCAGCGAGCGCGTGCGCGAGATCCTGGCGCGCTGAAGGGTCAGCCGCCGAAGCGCGCCAGCACGCGGTAGCCCTGGTGCGATTCGACGAGCGCGATGTCGCGCACGCGCCAGTCGAGCACCAGCGCGTCGGCCGGCGGCAGCGCGCCGGCGGCCTTGCGCGCCAGTGTCACGTGCGGGCGGAACGGCCGGTCCTCGACCGCCAGGCCGGCTGCGCGCAACGCATCGCCCAGCGCGCCCTGCAGCGCCAGCGCGGCGGGCGGCAGCGCGTCCGGCACCCAGAGCGCCAGGCCCTTCGGCCACACCGTCGCGTGGCCGCCGCCGATGGCGAAGCGCGGGCAGGGCCGTTCGACGGCGGCCTGCACCGCCGCGATGCGATCGCGCGCCACCGGGCCGATGAAGTGCAGCGTGAGGTGCAGCCGTTCGTCGGCCACGACGGCGGCGCCGGCCGGCCAGGCCCAGCGGTCGCGCCAGGCGGCCAGCGTCTGCCGCGTCGCGGGGTCGGGCCAGAGGGCGAGGAAGAGGCGCGCCGTGGCCGGCGGCGCCCCGTTCACCGCGGCGCGGTCTCGCGCGGGCGGCCCTTGCCGGGCGGGCGCGGGCCGCGGCCTTCGGGGCGCGCGCCGGGGCGGCGATCGCCTTGCGGCGGCCGGCCCTGCGGGCGCGGCGCGCCGTCGTGGCGCGGCGGCATCGGCGGGCGGTCCTCGCGTTCCTTGCGCGCAATGGCGAGGGTGGCGTCGAGCTCGGCTTCGCTGATGCGCTTGAGCACGCAGAAGTTGGCGCGCGTGATCGTGCTCGTCTCGTAGGCGCGCAGCAGCGCGGCGCGGTCGCGGCGGGCTTCGAAGTCGGCGTCGCGCACCGGCGGCTCGGCCACGGGCGCCGGCGCGTGGTCTGCCGGCCGTTCGGCACGGGCTTCGCGCGGCGCGTGGTCGGGGCGCGGGGCACGCGGCGGGCGGTCCGGCCGCCGCTCCGGGCGCCGCTGCGGCGGCACGTCGGGCGCAGCGCCTTCGGCCTGCGGGGCGCGCTCGCGCGGCGCGCCGCGGCCGGGCTCGCGGCCCTGTTCGCGTGCCTGCTCGCGCTGGCGCTGGCGCAGCGCGTCGCGCTCGGCGGCGCGCTTGGCTTCGACGATGGCGCGGCGGCGTTCGACTTCCAGCTTCGCCGCTTCGCGGTGCTCTTCGGCGATGTCGCCGGCGGGCTGGCCGTCGAGGTCGAAGCGCGTCGGGCTCGCGACCAGCGAACGCAGGTATGCGGTGCTCGTGGTGTGGCGGTGCAGGAAGAGCGACAGTCCCTTCTTCGTGAAGGCGCCCGGCGCACGCGCCTGGATGTCGGCCTGGATGCGCAGCTTGATCGGCCGTGCCGGCGCGGCGAACAGCGCCGGGAACAGCTCGGCGAGGCGCGCGCCGGTGGCGGCGGGCGAGAGATCGGTCTTCGCGCCGGCCGACGGGGCGTCGGCGGGTTCGGCGGCTGCGTCTTCGGCGGGCGCTTCGGCGACGACTTCGGCAGCGGCTTCGGCTTCGGCCTGTATGCCGGCAGTGGCTTCGGCCACGGCCTCGGCAGCCACGAGCTCGCCTTCAGGTGCCGGCGCCGGGGCGGCGGGCGCAGCGTCGGTCGCGGCGGGGGGCGCGACTGCGGGCGCTTCGGGTTTCGGCGTGTCGTCGGTCATGAAGGGGGCAGGGCGCGGCAAGGCGGGGACGGCATTGTCGCCGCTGCCGCGCCTTTGCGCCGTGCCGCCGCTGCGCTTCAGCGGGGCGCCGTCGCGTGCGCGCCACCGCGCAGCACCGAGAGCACCTGGCGCGCCTGCGGCTGCGTGCGTTCGGCCCACTCGTCGAAGCGTGCCTTCGCGGCGGCGCCGTAGTGCTTGTGCAGCCACCAGCCGCCCCAGGCCAGCAGCGCCAGCACGGCCAGCGTCTTCGCGGCGCGGGCGAAGGCCACGAGCACCGCGATGCCCATGCCGAGCGCGACCCACTTCACCCACCAGACGCCGTGGAACGTCATCGCGTTGATGGCGGCGCACAGGCCGACGACGAAGAGCGCCTTGAAGGGCATGACGATGGCGTCGGTGAGGTGACCGATCGGGCGGGTGACGAACTTGAAGGGGCTCATGGTGGTTCTCCCGTGTGACAGCGTGCCGCAAGATTACGGAGCCGGCGGCGGGCGGTCGCGCGGCGTGCGACGAACGGCAGCGCGGCGGCGCGAAACGACGGCACGGCGGGCCGGCGTGCCGGAGTTGGCGGCCCGTGGGGCGCGCGGTGATCTCTGGTAACACCCGGGCGCGGCGGGCTGCCGAGAATGGCCCGGTGAACCCCACCCGCCCCCTCCGCCCCGCCCGCGTGGCGCTGCTGGCCGCCTGCACCGCGCTCCTCGCGGCCTGCGGCGGCGGTGGCACCGACAACCCGGAGCCGGCAGCGGCCGGCCCGTCGCCGAGCCCTTCGACCTCGCCCGGCCCGAGCCCGTCGCCCACGCCGTCTCCGTCTCCGTCTCCGTCTCCGTCTCCGACCCCGACCCCGACCCCGACCCCACCGCCGGTGCCCGCCGAGGCCACCTGCAACCTCGCCGGCTTCCAGGCAGAACTGTTGCAGCGCGTGAACTCGCTGCGTGCCGCCGGCGCCAGCTGCGGCGCGCGCGGCGCCTTCGCGCCGGCCGGCGCGCTGCAGTGGAACGCGGCGCTGACGACGGCCTCGCTCGCGCATTCGCGCGACATGGCGACGAACGACTTCTTCTCGCACACCGGCTCCAGCGGCAGCAGTGCCGGCCAGCGCATCACCGCCGCCGGCTACGCGTACCGCACCTACGGCGAGAACATCGCCGCCGGCTACGGCTCGGTGCAGGCGGTCATCGACGGCTGGATGTCCAGCGACGGCCACTGCGCGAACGTCATGAACGCGAACTTCCGCGACATCGGTGTCGCCTGCGTGCCCGGCGGCACGAGCCGCTACCCCACCTACTGGACGATGGACCTCGGCGCGCGCTGACAATGGCGGCCCCGCCGCTGCCACCGCCGCCATGACCCCGATTCCCGACCACGAGCCCGTCGTCCTCGTCACCGGCGCGGCGCGCGGCATCGGCCTGGCCATCGCGCGGCGCTTCCGCCAGGAGGGCTGGCGTGTCGCGCTGCTGGACATCGATGCCGCCACGCTCGCCGGCGCCGAAGCCGGCTTCGCCGACCCCGCGCACGTGCTCGCGCTGGTGGCCGACGTCGCCGACCCCGCGCAGGTGGCCGCCGCCTTCGACACGCTGGCGCGGCGCTTCGGCCGCCTCGACGCGCTCGTCAACAACGCCGGCGTCGCCGTCTTCAAGCCCATCCTGGAGACGACGGCGGCCGAGTGGGACCGCGTGATCGCGGTCAACCTCGGCGGCCCGTTCCACTGCACGCAGGCCGCGGCGCCGCTGATGCTGCGCAGCGGCGGCGGCTCGGTGGTCAACATCGCGTCGATCTCCGGGCTGCGCGCGAGCACGCTGCGCGTCGCCTACGGCACCAGCAAGGCGGCGCTGATCCACCTCACCAAGCAGCAGGCGGCCGAGCTCGGCGCTCGCGGCATCCGCGTCAACGCGGTGGCGCCCGGCCCGGTGGAGACGGCGATGGCGAAGGCGGTGCACACGCCGGAGATCCGCGCCGACTACCACGACGCGATCCCGCTCGCGCGCTACGGGTTGGAAGAGGAGATCGCGGCCGCGGTGTGGTTCCTCTGCGCGCCCGAGTCGGCCTACGTGAACGGGCAGACGCTGGCGGTGGACGGCGGCTTCGACGCCACCGGCATCGGCCTGCCGAGCCTGCGCCGCGCCGGGCAGGGCTGAGGCCTTCCCGCTACGCTCGCGGCCATGCCCAGCTTCCGCCTTGCCGCCATCGCCGGCGCGCTCGTCCTCGCCTGCGGCGCCGCCGCGGCGGAAGGCGCCGCGCTCGCCGCCGACGTCGACCCCTGCACCGACTTCTACGCCCACGTGAACCAGCGCTGGCTCGACCGCACCGAGCTGCCGCCGGAGCGCACGCGCATCGGCAGTTTCGACGCGCTGCGCATCGCCAACGCGCGCCTGCTCGACGGCGCGCTGCGCGCGGCCGCCGAACGCCCGCAGGCCGAGCCGACGCCGGGCCGCCGGCTCGTCGCCACCGACTTCGCCGCCGGTCTCGACGAGCGCGCGATCGAGGCGCGCGGCCTCGCGCCGCTGGCGCCCTGGCTCGAGCGCATCGCGGCGCTGAAGTCGGCCGACGGCCTGCCCGCGCTGCTCGGCGCGCTGGCGCGGCTGCAGGTGGCGGCGCCGCTGGCGCTGGGCGTGGCGCCCGACGCGAAGGACAAGCGGCGCTACACGATCGGCGTGCGCCAGGCCGGCCTCGGCCTGCCCGACCGCGACGACTACTTCGACGACGGCGAGCGCGCGCGCCGCCTGCGCGAGGCCTACCGCGTCTACGCGCGCCGCCTGCTCGGCCTGGCCGGCGCGGCGCCCGACGCGGCGGCGCTGGAGGCGCTGCTCGACTTCGAGACCCGGCTCGCCGGCGCCACCGTGCCGCGTGCGCAGCTGCGCGACCCGAACGCCGTCTACCACCCGCACACCGCGGCCTCGCTGGCCGCGGTGGCGCCGGGCTTCGACTGGGCGGCCTGGCTGGCCGCCTACGCCGGCCGCGCCGACGCGCGCATCGTCGTCGGCGAGCCGGGCTTCGTGCAGGCGGTGGCGCGGCTCGCCGCGGCCGAGCCGGCGGTGTGGCGCAACTACCTGCGCATGCGCCTGATCGACAGCCAGGCGCGCCGGCTGCCGGCGGCCTTCGAGAACGCGGAGCGCGCCTTCCACGATGCCGCCGTGCTCGGCGTGCTGCAGGCGCCGCCGCGCGCCGAACGCGTGCTGCAGGCCATCGGCAGCTCGCCGATCGGCGAAGGCCTGGGCGAGCTCTACGTCGCGCGCGCGTTCTCGCCGCAGGCGCAGCAGCGCGCGCTGCAGCTGGTGGCCGACGTGCGCGCCGCGATGCGCGCGCGCATCGAGCGGCTGGCCTGGATGAGTGCGCCGACGAAGGCGCGCGCCGTCGCCAAGCTCGACGCGCTGGTGCCCAAGATCGGCCGGCCCGCCGAGTGGCGCCGCTACGAAGGGCTGGTGCTGGCGGCCGACGACTTCGCCGGCAACGCGCTGCGCCTGGCCGAGTGGCAGACCGCGCAGCGCCTGGCCGACCTGGGGCGGCCGGTCGACCGCACGCGCTGGAACACGTCGCCGCACATCGTGAACGCGTTCGCCGGCGGCCTGAACGACATCATCTTCCCGGCCGGCATCCTGCAGCCGCCGTTCTTCGACGAGCAGGCCGACGATGCCACCAACTATGGCGCCATCGGCGCCGTCATCGGCCACGAGATCACGCACCACTTCGACGACCGTGGCCGCCAGTTCGACGCCGACGGCAACCTCGCCGACTGGTGGACCGAGGCCGACGCCGCCGCCTACAAGGCCCGCGCCGACCGCGTGGCCGCGCTCTACGCCGGCTTCGAGCCGGTGCCAGGCCATCGCATCAACGGCCGCCTGACGCTGGGCGAGAACATCTCCGACCTGTCGGGCGTGCAGATCGCGTACGACGGCCTGCAGATCGCGCTGCAGCGCCGCGGCGCGAAGGCCGTGGCGGGGGCCGACGGGCTGACGCCGTCGCAGCGCTTCTTCGTCGCCTACGCCACCATCTGGCGCAGCAAGCAGCGCATCGAGGCGGTGGTGAACCAGCTGCGCACCGGCACCCATTCGCCCACGCCGTACCGCGTGCTGGGCCCGCTGGCGCACACGCCGGCCTTCGCGAAGGCCTTCCAGTGCAAGCCCGGTGCGCCGATGGCGGCGCGCGACCCGATCAGCGTGTGGTGAACGGCGGGCCGCAGCGGCGCCAGGCGGCGTCGGCGGCTTCGGCGTCGAAGGGGCCGGTGGAGTCGGCGACGAGCGTGCGCGCGCGTTCGTCGGCGACCAGCGGCTCCTGCGCCTGGTGCAGGTGCTCGAGCACGCCGACGTCGGCCTCCGACGCGTCGCCGCCGCGCGCCTGGCGCGCCGCCACGCGCAGGCGCAGCACCGGCAGCGGCGCCGCGCAGTCGAGGATGGCGAACGGCAGGCCGCGGTCGGCGGCGAAGGTGGCGGCGGCGTCGCGCTGGGCGCGCCGCAGGTAGGCGGCGTCCAGGATCACCGGCCAGCCGGCGTCGAGCGCCGGAGCGGCGCGGCGCAGCAGTTCGGCGTAGGTGCGCTCGGTGAGGTCTTCGCCGTAGATCGCCCGCCCGGCGGAGTGCGAGTCGGCGTTCGCGTCCAGCCCCGCCAGGCGCTTGCGCTCGACATCGCTGCGCAGCCTGACCGCGCCGGCGGCTTCGAGCAGTGCGCCGGCGAGCGTGGACTTGCCGGCGCCCGGCAGGCCGTGGGTGACGAGCAGGCGCGCGTCGGCCCGCCGCGCGATGGCCAGCGCGGTGGCGAGGTAGCGCTGCGCGTCGGCGGCCGCGCCTTGCAGCACCGACACTTCGGCGCGCACGGTGGCGCGGTAGGCCATCGCGAAGCGCAGCGCGGGCAGGCCGGCGTGGTCGCCGGTGGCTTCGAGCCAGCGGTCGAGCAGGCGGAACGCGAGGTCGCGCCGGCCATGCGCCTGCAGGTCCATCGCCGCGAACGCGATGTCGTCGGTGATGTCGATGAAGCGCAGGCGGTCGTTGAACTCGATGCCGTCGAACGCGAAGGCCTCGTCGCCGATCACGAGCAGGTTGCGCAGGTGCAGGTCGCCATGGCATTCGCGCACGCAGCCGGCGGCCTGGCGTTGCGCCCACAGCGGCGCCAGGCGCGCGGCCTCGGCGTCGAACCACGCTTCGAGCTCGGCGCGCGCGGCCTCGGGCACGGCGCCGGCGAGCGAGCGCACGGCGTCCAGCGCCTCGGCGCGGCGCTCGGCCACGCTGCCGAAGCCCTGGCCGGCCGGCGCCGCCGCGGCCGCGAGGTGAAAGGCGCCCAGGCGCGCCGCCAGGCGGTCGACGTGCGCGTGCGTCAGCGTTCCGGCGGCGAGCTGCTCGCTCCACAGCGCGCCGTCTGGAAAGCGCTTCATGACGACCGCGGCCTCCTCGGGCAGGTGCAGGACGTCGAGGTAGAGATCGGGCGCGAGGCGCCGGTTCAGGCGCAGCTCTTCTTCGCAGAAGTGCGCGCGCGCGGCGGGCGGTGCGTAGTCGACGAAGGGCAGCGTCACCGGGCGCTTGAACTTCCACACCCGCGTGGCGCCGAGCACGAGGCGCGAGATGTGCGTCTCGACCAGCGTCGTCGGCTCGCCGAGCGTGGCGCGCCAGGCGTCGACGAGCGCGGCTTGCCTGGCGTCGGCGTTCATGGCGCCGCGAGCAGGGCGGTGACCTCGTGGTCGGGCACCTGGTGGAAGTCGACGTAGTGCGCGCCCACGGCATCGAAGGGCACCGGTTCGCGCAGGCAGACGAGCGCGTCGACCTCGGCGCGCAGCGCGGCCACCACGTCGGGCGGCGCCACCGGCACCGCCAGCACCACGCGCGCCGGCGCGCGCTGGCGCAGTGCCCGCAGCGCGGCGCGCACGGTGCTGCCGGTGGCGATGCCGTCGTCGACGACGACCACGTCGCGCCCGGCCACAGGCACGGCGGGCCGGCCGGCGAGCCAGGCCTGGCGGCGGCGCGCGATCTCGGCGCGCGCGGCGGCGGCTTCGCGCGCCACGTGGGCGGGCGTGGCGCCGGCGGCGCGCAGGCTGTCGTCGTCGACCAGCGGTTCGGCGCCTTCGGCGATGGCGCCGACGGCGAACTCGGGGTTCCACGGTGCGCCGATCTTGCGCACCAGCAGCAAGTCCAGCGGCGCGTTCAGTGCACGGGCCACTTCCAGCGCCACCGGCACGCCGCCGCGCGGCAGCGCCAGCACCACGGGGCGGTCGAGGGCCAGCCGCTGCACGGCCGTGGCCAGCTGGCGGCCGGCGTCGGTGCGATCGGCGAAGTGCATAGGTACACCCTAGCCTATCCGGCCGGGCCGCCGTTGCGCGGCGTCAAGCGGCCAGCAGGCGCGGCAGCGCGTTCGCCAGCATCGCCAGGCCGCTGGCCGTGAGCAGCCCCAGCACGACGTTGCGGAAGGCCGCCGGACTGATGCCCACGTAGACCTTCATGCCCACCAGCGCCGGCACCAGCAGCGCCGGCGCCACCACCGCCATCAGCGGCAGCATCGGCGCCGTGACGACGCCGGTGGCGAGGTAGCTGGCCATCGTCACCGCCAGCATCGCGAGGTTGAAGTTCTGGATCACGGCGCGCTGCGCGTCGCGCTCGTAGCCGCGCAGCGTGCACCACAGCGTGGGGATGGCGCCGGTGAAGCCGCCCAGCGGCCCCATCAGCCCGCCGCAGGCGCCGGCCAGGCCGTCGGCGACGCGGCCGCCGACCGTGAGGTGCGGCAGACGCTGCGAGAACAGCATGATCGGGCACCACACCGCGAGCAGCGTGCCGATGTAGACGCGGAACATCACGGCGTCGATGCGCGGCAGCAGCCACAGCCCGATCGGCAGCCCGAGCAGCCCGCCGGCGACGAAGGGCAGCACGCGCTTCGCATCGAAGCCGCGCCGCACCGTGAGGGCGGCGAGCGTCTGCCCGGTCAGCCCGCCGAAGACGGCCAGCACGGCGGCCAGCCGCGGGTCCAGCGACCAGGCCCAGAACGACATCGCGACGAGCCCGAAGCCGAAGCCGGTGAGCCCCTGCACGAAACCCGCGGTGGCGGCGCCGGCGACGATGAGCGCGATGGGGGCATCCATGAGGCGAGTCTAGGGGCGGCCGGTCGACAATCGGGCGCATGAACACCCGAGTCGCACTCCTCACCGCCGCCGGCAGCGGCATCGGCGCCGCCGCCGCCAAGAAGCTCGCCGCCGACGGCTGGCAGGTCGCGATCCTGTCGTCGTCGGGCAAGGGCACGTTGCTGGCCGAATCGCTGGGCGGCCTCGGCGTCACCGGCTCGAACCAGAGCACGCCCGACCTGCAGCGCCTGGTGGACGGCGCGCTCGCGCGCTGGGGCCGCATCGACGCCATCGTCAACAGCGCCGGCCACGGGCCGAAGGGGCCGCTGCTCGAGATCGCCGACGAGGACTGGCACCGCGGCCTCGAGTTCTACCTGCTCAACGTGGTGAAGATCGCGCGCCTGGTGACGCCGGTGATGCAGCGGCAGAAGGCCGGCAGCATCGTCAACGTGTCGACCTACGCCACCTTCGAGCCCGAGGCGGCGTTCCCGACCTCGGGCGTGTTCCGCGCCGGCCTCGCGGCCTTCACCAAGCTGTGGGCCGACCAGCACGCGGCCGACGGCCTGCGCATGAACAACGTGCTGCCCGGCTTCATCGACAGCCTGCCCGAGAAGGCAGACCGCCGCGCGCGCATCCCGATGGGCCGCTACGGCCGCGCCGACGAAGTGGCCGAGCTGATCGCCTTCCTGGCGTCGGACAAGGCGGCGTACATGACGGGGCAGAACATCCGCCTCGACGGCGGGCTCACGCGTTCGGTGTGAGGCGCATCGCGGCGCTCGCCGGCGCGGCCCTCGCGGCCGGCTGCGCCGCGCTGCCGCCGGCCGCGCCGGTGGCCGGGGCGCGCGCCGAGGCCGGCACGCTGGTGCTGGCCGGCGCCGAGGTCGAGGCCACCTGGTACCGCGCCGACGCCGCGCCCGCCGGCCTGCTGCTGCTGCAGCACGGCTTCGCGCGGCGCTGCGCGAACCTGCGCGAGACCGCGCTCGGCTTTGCCGCCGGCGGCTTCACGGTGCTGTGCCTGGACGCCGACATGGCGCGCGGCAACGCCGTGCTCGCCACCGCGCTGGCGGCGCACCTGGCGCAGCGCGCCGACGCGCCGCGCCTCGTGCTCGCCGGGCACTCGGCCGGCGGCCTGTTCGCGGCGCGCGTGGCGGCGGCGCTGCCGGCCGCGCGCGTGGCCGGCGTGCTGCTGTTCGACCCGGTGGACGCGGCCGGCGCGCTCGCCCCGGCGCTGGCGGCGGTGCGCGCGCCGGCGCACGCCTTCGTCGCGCCGCCGGCGGCCTGCAACGCGCAGGGCAACGCGCGGCCGGCGCTGCACGCGGCCGCCGCCACCGTGGTCGAGCTCGGTACCGGCGCGACCCACCTGGACGTGGAGGGCGGCGACACCGAGCGCCTGGCCGTCGCCGCCTGCGGCGACGGGCCGCCGCGCGCCGAGGCGGTGACGCGGCTGCGCGCGCAGGCGCTGCAGGCCGCGCAGGCGATGGCGCTCAGGCCGGCACCGTGATGGTGACCATGCACTTGCCCGGGCCGCTCAGCGGGCCGCCGAAGCCGATCCACACCGCCCAGGCCTTGGCCGCCTCGCGCGCCGAGAACGGGTGGTAGCTGATCGGGAAGTTGCAGCCGCCGCCGTCGCCCTTCTCGGTCGTCCACGACACGCTTCGGTTGCACGGCCCGTAGCCGAACTCGCTGAACACCGCCGTGTAGAGCACCGCCTGCGGGTAGCGCGGCACGATGAACGCGGTGTAGTCGCTGACGCCGCAGGTGGGCCCGCACGGGAACACGCCGCCCGGGGCCTGGAACGTGAACTGGCGCAGGCCCTTCTTCACGGTGAAGGCGGCGGTCACGGGGTTCGTCGTCACGCTGTAGGCGGCGGTGCTGCCCACCGCCGGCACGTGGATGCGCGCCGACACGGTGACGGTGGCCGCGCCGTCGGCACTGCCGGTGGCGAAGTCGACGCTGCTGTCGCGTGCGTTGCCGTCCGGCGGCACCGCGCCCAGCGTGCCGGTGCCGCCGTGCGACCAGGTCCAGTCGACGGTGGCGCCGGTGGGCAGCGACTCGTTGACGAAGCCCATCAGCGGCAGCGTGATGTTGGCCGGCAGCTCGTTCGGCCCGGGCGGCGTGATGCTCAGCGAGAACGGCTTCTTGAACGTGATCACCGCCGTCGCCAGGCCCAACTGCACGCGCTGGTTGGTGGTCGGGTTGCGGTAGTACGCGGTGACGGTGACGGTGTCCGGCGCGGCCGGGTCGTCGTCGACGCCGGTGGGGATGTAGTCGTGCGTGGCCTCGGTGAGCGTGCTCTCAAAGTCGTCGACGCCGGCACCGGCGCGCTCGAACAGGTTGCCGTAGCGGCCGGTGCAGTGCCAGGCGAGGAACACGTTGCCCGGCTCGAGACCCGCGTCCAGTCCCTGGACCGCGGCGGTGATCGCCGCCGTGCCCGCGGTGCCGGCGGTGGACACCACTTCCGGCTTCGCCGGCGTGAGGCCGACCTTGGCGCCGGCGGCGTCGAGCGTGAAGACGGCGAGGCGTGCGGAGGCCGTCCAGTCCTTCGCCATCGCGGCGTAGTCGGCGCCGGTGGCCAGCGCCTTCGCGACCGCGACGATGCGCGCCAGCTTCGTCGCCGCGCCCTGCAGGCGGTCGATGTTGCGGCGCATCAGCGCGGCGTCGTTCAGCAGGTTCACGCCGATCAGGTTGCCGGCGCCGTCGCGCAGGTCGAGCGCGCCCGAGAAGAATGGATTGCGCGGGTCGCTGACCGCGGTGAGCGCGGTGAGGATCTCGGTGAGCAGCGTCTGGAAGGTGTTGCCGCCGAAGAATTCGGACAGGAAGTTGACGATGACGCCCTGCGCGTCGCCGGCGCGCATCGACGTGGCGGTGGCCGGCAGCGTCTGGTCGGCGACCACCATGCTGCCGAGGTCGAGCGCGCCGCTCAGCAGCACGTTGGTGCCGAAGCGCTCGAGCGCGCTGTACGAGGTGGATGACAGCTTCTCGCCGATGAGCGGCAGGATCAGCGTCTTCACGAGTGGCACGACGATGTCGTGGTAGAGCGTCAGGCCCAGCAGTTCGTCGAGCTTGGCCTGCTCGGCCGCACTGAGCGTGCCGCCCGACGACGCGCCGACGCCGACCACGCGGGCCGCGTACTTCGCGCCGCTCGCGCCGGTGGGCAAGGGCAGCGGCAGCGCCTCGCTGGTCACCGGGCTCCAGGGCGCGGTGCCCGCGTCGTAGCTGCCGAGCACGCCGATGTTCTCGGCCAGCTCGGCGAGGTAGTCGCCGACGGCGACGACGAAGTTGTCGAAGCTGAGCGGCGTGGTGGCGTTGAGGTCGAAGTCCTTCAGCGGCACTGGCGGCGTGGCGGCGGTGTAGGTGCCGTTGTCGTCGGTCTGCCCCTCGCGCGCCACCCACACGTGGGTGCGGCGGCGGAAGGTGTTCTGGAACTGCACGGTGTTGAAGGCGCCACCCACGGTGCTGGCCGCGACGCCGCTCTGCAGGTCGGCCGGCTGCAGCGTGACGGCGTTCGGCCGCGCCTTCGCCGTCGCGGCGGCGCTCGGGAAGAGCGTCTTCAGCGCGCCGTCCAGGGCCGCCATCAGCGCGGGGTCGGCGGCGTCGATGCCGCTGCGCGCGGCCGCCGCCTCGACCGCCTGCTGCACCGGCCGCACGAGGTCGTGCGAGCGCAGCGCCTGGCGCAGCGCGGCCGCCGGCGCGTCGCCCAGCAGCGTGACCTGCGAGGCCAGCAGCACCAGCGCTTCGGCGGTGCTGCGGCTGTCGACCGTCTGGCCGGCGCCGGGCTCGACCACGCCCAGCAGCAGCAGGCGGCCGGCCGGGTCGAACAGGTAGGCGAGCTGCGCGCCGCCTTCCACCAGCACGGCGCCGCTGGTGCCGTCGGCGCCGACCTGGGCGACGTTGTTCGCGGTGACGAGATGGCAGTCGGCCAGCGCCGCGCCGGTGCCGGCGGGCAGCGAGACCGTGACCGCCGCGGTGGCGCGCTGGCCGGCGGGCAGGCGTTCGCCGATGGCCTTGATGCGTGCGGCGCGCTCGGCTTCGGGGTCGCTGCCGCCGTCGCCGCCGCCGCAGGCGATGAAGGCCAGCGGCGAGGCCATCGCCAGGCCGCCGGGCAGCGACAGCACGAGGCGGCGGCGCGTGGCATCGAACGGGATCGCGGGGGTGCGGATCTTCATGGCGTGTTCCCTCCGTCGCGGTTCAGCGCGCTTGCAGCGGGTACCACCAGCCGTTGCCGGCCAGCGCCCAGTACCGGCCGCTGGCGTCGACGTGGTAGGTGCCGCCCTGCCACTGGTAGGTGCCATTGGCCTGCCAGGTGTGCGGCAGCTGCAGGCCCTGGCCGTTCGGGGCGAGGTAGGTGCTCTGGCCCATCAGGCCGCGGCCGGCTTCCTGCTGGTTCGCGAAGTGATGGTCGCGCAGCGCCTGCTGCGCCTGGCCGCGTGCCTGCTCGGCCTGCCGCACGCCCTGCCAGGCGGCCCACTCGCGCTGCTGGATCCCGGCCTCGTTCTGACGCGCGTGGGCGATGCCCTGGGCCGAGAAGCCGTTCGTGTAGACGTACTGGTAGGTGAAGGTCGGGTAGTCCATCGCCGGCTGGCCGCCGGTCTGCGCCAGGTAGCGCTGCCAGGCGGCCTGCACGGCGGGGTCCTGCATGCGCCGGGCGACGATCTGCTGCACGCCCTGCTGGCTCTGCCGGACGATGGCGTCCATGCGCGCCATGCCCTGCTGGACCATGGCGCCGTAGTCCTGCGCGGCGGCCGGGCCGGCGGCGAGGGCCGTGGCCAGGGCGGCCAGCGCGGTGAGGGTGGCGAGGGCCTTCTTCATTCGAACTCTCCTTCACGTGAGCGGTGAAGGGAGTGTCGAAAGCCCCCGTTAGGCGAACGCTAGCGGCGTGGCGCCGCTTCGGTTCAGTCCAGCCGCGCGCCCGAGTCCTTCACCGCCTTCGCCCACCGGGGCATCTCGGCGGCGAGGAAGGTCTTGAAGTCGTCGGCGCCCAGGAACGCGGGGTCGGCGCCTTGCGTGACCATCTTCGTGCGCACGTCCGGGGCGTCGAGCGCGGCCTTGAACGCGGCCGACAGGCGGTCGAGTACCGGCTTGGGCGTGGCCGCCGGCGCCAGCACGCCGTAGAAGCCGACGACCTCGAAGCCCTTCAGGCCGGCCTCGATCATCGTCGGCGTGTCCGGCAGCGCCGGGTTGCGCTCGCGGCTGGTGACCGCCAGCGCGCGCAGCTTGCCGGCCTTCACGTACTGGCTGGCCTGCGGGATCGACTCGGCCATCGCCTGCACCTGGCCGGCCATCAGGTCGGTGAAGGCCGGCGCGCTGCCCTTGTACGGGATGTGCACGATGAAGGTGCCGGTGGCCTGCTTGAACATCTCCGGCACGAGGTGGCTGATGCCGCCGTTGCCGGCCGAGCCGTAGTTCAGCCGGCCCGGGTTCTTCTTCGCCAGCGCGATGAACTCCTGCAGGTTGTTCGCCGGCACCGCCGGGTGGACGACCAGCGCCAGCGGCTGCATCGCGGTGCGCGCGACGGGCGCGAAGTCGCGCAGCGTCTGGTACGGGATCTTCGTGTAGATGGCCGGGTTGATGACCATCGTGCCGGTGTTGGCCATCAGCAGCGTGTGGCCGTCGGCATCGCTCTTGGCGACGAAGTCGGCGCCCACGGTGCCGCCGGCGCCGGCCTTGTAGTCGACGATGACCGGCTGGCCGAGGTTCTGGCTCAGGCGGTCGGCGAGCAGGCGCGCGTGCGCGTCCAGCGGGCCGCCGGCGGGGAAGCCGACGATGATCTTCACCGGTTTGGTCGGAAACGTGCCCTGCGCGGCGGCGGGGCCGGCGGCGGCGAGGGTGGCGGCGAGCGCCAGCACGGCGCGGCGGGTCGGCAGGGGCACGAGGTGTCTCCTCAGAGCAGGTCGCGGGTTTCGGGGTGGCGCCGCATGTAGGCGGCGACGTAGCTGCACAGCGGCCGCACGCGCAGGCCTTCGGCGCGCGCCCAGTCCAGCGCCGCCTGCACGAGCGCTGCCGCGACGCCCTGGCCCTGCGCCGAGGGCGGCACCTCGGTGTGCGTGAGGTGCAGCGTGTCGCCGACGCGGCGGTAGGCGCACACGGCCAGCGGGCCGCCGAGGTCGGCCTCGAAGCGCGACGCCTCGGCGCGGTGGACGATGGCGAGCGGTGCGCCGGTGGCCATGTTCAGGGCTTGCGGCCGAAGAGCCCGGCCAGCCAGGTCTTGAACACCTGCCACATGAGCGCCAGTGCGTTGAGCTCCTTCACCGGCCGGGCCGGTGCGGCTTCGGTGGCGGCCGGCGCGGCGGAGGGCGTGCCGGCGGCGGCCACCGGCACCGCGGCTGCCGCGGCGCGGAAGTTGTCGGCGAACTGCGCCAGCATGGCGTCGGACACCGGCACCAGCAGCCGGCTGCCGAACTGCGCCAGCTTGCCGCTGACGACGACGGTGGCGGTGCCGACGAGCACCGAGTCGGCGGTGCCTTCGCCCGGCTCCACGCGGGCGGCGAGGTTCATCGACGCCGACGAGCCAGCCTTGTCGGCACCCTTGCCGAGCATCTGCATCGACTTCGTCGCGGCGTCGAGCGCGAGCACCTCGATCTCGCCGCCGAAGTTCATCATCGCCGGCCCGATCTTGGACTTCACGCTGCCCTTGTAGTGCGTGGCGTCGACCTCTTCGGTGATGGCGGCGCCGGGCATGCAGGCGGCGGTGGCGCGCACGTCGCGCAGCACGGCCCAGGCCTGATCGACGCTGGCGGCGACGGGGTAGCGCTTTTCGAGCTTGACTTCCATGGGGCAACGGTCGAGGGGGAGGCCGATGTTAACGAGGGCGCCGGCGCGGGGCCGGACACGTCATGTTGCGCTCGGGCAAACCACGCGCGCCGGTGCGGTCCCAGAATGGGCTTCGATCCCCCAGGAGCCGATGAGATGAAGCGCACCGCCCCCGCCGCGCCGGCCCGCAAGCCGCAGCCCGAGACCGCCTTCGAGGAAACGCAGCCGCTGGACCTGAGCCCGCCGCAGGAAGGCACGCTGGTGCGCCACCCCGACGGCTGGTACTGGCTGGCCGATTCCGGCCGCCAGCAGTTCGGGCCCTACGGCAGCGCCGAGGAAGCCGCCGCCGCGATGGCCGCGGTGGGCGACGAAGACGCGATCGAGCCGGGCGAGTCGCTCGCCGAAGCCGAGCAGGAGCTCGGCCTGGCCGACTGGCTGGACCCCGACACCGGCGAGCTCGCCGAAGGCACGGCGACCCGCCTGGAAGATCACTGAGTCACTTCGATGCGGCCGAGGCCGCGGCGGCGGCGGCCGATGCGGCGCCGGCCGGCGTCTGCACCACGACCCCGGTGGCGAGCGGGATCTCCTCGGACACCGAGACGCCGGTCACGTAGTGGCGCGTCTCGCCGAAGCAGGTGGTCGGCAGGCCGACCTTCTCCTCGTAGTGCAGCGAGACGCGCTTGCCCATCACCTTGGTCACCTGGGCGGCCACCGCGTCGTCGCGCACCGTGAAGGCGAACATCTCGGGCGTCGAGCCCGGCAGCGAGACGAGCGCGAGCTCGCCTTCCCAGGTCTTGCAGATCCAGCCCTTGTGGCTGAACTTCTGCACCCAGCCGGCGCGTTCGCCGCTCGAATAGCTCCAGCTGAGCGCGGCCCAGAAGTACAGCGCGGCGAGCACGACGAGGGCGAGCAGGACGAGGATCAGTCGCTTGGCGAGCACGGTGGGTTCCCTGGGGCTGTTCGAATGCGGCGCGATTATCCGCGCCGGCCTCAGAAGCCCGCGCCGGGCGTGGCCAGGTAGGCCAGCTCGTCGGCGCTGCTGGCGCGCCCGAGGATCGGATTGCGGTGCGGGAAGCGGCCGAAGCGGCGGATCACGTCGCGGTGGCGGTGTGCGTAGTCCAGCATGTCGGCGAAGCGCGGGTCGGCGGCGAGCGCCGTGAACAGGCGCACCGCCTCGTCCTGGCAGGCCATGTCCTCGGCGTGCTCGAAGGGCAGGTAGGCGAACGGGCGCTGCACCGGGTCGAGCCGCGCATCGTCGCCGCGCGCCACGAGGCCCCGCGCCAGCGCCAGCGCGCGCGCATCGCCGGCGAACGCGCGCGGCGTGCCGCGGAAGATGTTGCGCGTGAACTGGTCGAGCAGCAGGATCTCGGCCAGCGGCTCGGCGGCCCAGGCCGCCGGCAGCGTGCCGGCGAGCGCGGCCTCGACCTCGGCGCCGAAGCGCGCGCGGATCGCGGCGTCGAAGGCCTCGCTCTTGACGAACCACTCGCGCCGCGCCGCCAGCGGCGGCGCGCCGAACCAGAAGGCCAGCGCGTCGGCCGGGGTCGCGGCTATTTCGTCCCCGCCTTGAAGCCGGTGAAGATGCGCGTCTGCACGCGGCGGATGTCCTGCGGCACGGCGTCCGGCGGCGTCAGCTTCTTCATGTCGGCGGCGGACAGGAAGATGGTCGGGTTCTCCGCCACGTCCTTCTTGACGAACTTCTTCGAGGCCGCGTTCGGGTTGGCGTAGAAGACCTTGTTGGTCAGGCTCGCGTGCACCTCGGGCCGCATGATGTAGTCGATGAAGAGGTGCGCGTTCTTGACGTTCTTGGCGTCCTTCGGGATCGCCATCGAGTCGAAGAACATCGTCGCGCCCGAGGGCGGGATCAGCGCATGGATGTCCTGGCCGCTCTTGGTCTCGATGGCGCGGGCGCGCGCGATGTTGATGTCGCCCGAGTAGCCCAGCACCACGCACAGCGCGCCGCTGGCCATCTCGTTGATGTAGCCCGACGACGAGAAGCGCGTGACGTAGGGGCGCGCCTTCGCCAGCACCTCCTTCGCGGCGTCGTAGTCCTTCGCGTTGCGGCTGTAGGGCTCCTTGCCGGCGTAGATCATGGCCACCGGCAGCACCTCGGAGGCGCTGTCGAGCAGGTTGATGCCGCAGCCCTTGAGCTTGCTGGCGTACTCGGGCTTGAAGATCAGGTCCCAGGGGTTGGCGGGCATCGGCGTGGCGCCGAGCGCGGCCTTCACCTTGCCGGCGTTGATGCCGACGGTGACGTAGCCCCACATCCAGTCGACGAGGTACTGGTTGCCCGGGTCGACCTTGGCCATCTGCTCGAGGATGGCGGGGTCCAGGTTCTTCCAGTTCGGCAGCAGGCTCTTGTCGAGCTTCTGGAACAGGCCGCCCTCGATCTGCGTCTTCGCGAAGTGCGCGCTCGGCACGACGATGTCGTAGCCGGTCTTGCCGGCCACCAGCTTGGCGTGGAGGATCTCGTTGTTGTCGTAGTTGTCGTAGCGGACCTTGATGCCGGTCTCTTTCTCGAAGTTCTTGATCGTGTCGTCGGCGATGTAGTCCGACCAGTTGTAGATGTTCAGCACCTTCGACTCGCCCTGCGCGAGCGCAGGGCCGGCGGCGGCGGCAAGGGCGATGGCGAGCAGGGCGGGCAGGCGGTGCTTCATGGCGGGCGGGTCCTCGTAGGGGGAGTGGGCCGGACGTCAACGGGTCAGCGCGGATTTTCGCCGACCGCCGGCGCCGCCACGTCGCGCCGCCGGTACATGCCCCAGCCTTCCATGGTCATCACGGTCTCGCGCCGCTGGTTCAGCACCTCCCAGCGCGACTGCACGAGGCCGACGTGCGGCTTGCTCGCCATCGGCCGCGTCGCCAGCACGGTGAGCCGCACCGACAGCGTGTCGCCGGCGAACACGGGTTTGAGCCAGCGCAGGTTGTCGATGCCGGGCGAGCCCAGGCTGGCGGCCTTCAGCAGGTACTCGTCGCACATCATGCGCATCGCCAGCGCGCTGGTGTGCCAGCCGCTCGCGCACAGGCCGCCGAAGAGCGACTGGCGTGCCGCCTCCTCGTCGACGTGGAAGGGCTGCGGGTCGTAGCGCGACGCGAACTCGACGATCATCTCGCGCGTCACCGGGGTGGCGCCGAACTCCCGCACGTCGCCGACGGGGAAGTCTTCCCAGTAGATGCTGTAGGCCATGGCGGGCAGCATACTTCGGGCCATTCCAACCGCTGCTGCCACCCCATGACCGCGCTCATCGTCGGCCTCCTGATCTTCCTCGGCGTGCACTCGGTGCGCATCTTTGCCGAGCCGTGGCGCACCGGCGTGCGAGCGCGCATCGGCGAAAACGCCTGGAAGGGCGCCTACTCGGTGGCCTCGCTGGCCGGCTTCGCGCTGCTGGTGTGGGGCTACGGCCAGGCCCGACTGGACCCCGTGCCGCTGTGGGCGCCGATGCTGTGGGCACGCCACTTGGCGGCGCTGCTGATGCTGGTGTCGTTCATCCTGCTCGCCGCCGCCTACGTGCCGGGCAACGGCATCAAGGCCCGGGTGCACCACCCGATGGTGCTGGGCGTGAAGGTCTGGGCGCTGGCGCACCTGCTGGCCAACCACACGCTGGCCGACCTGCTGCTGTTCGGCGGCTTCCTCGTCTGGGCGGTGCTCTGCTTCCGCGCAGCACGCCAGCGCGACCGTGCCGCCGGCACCGTCTACCCGCCGGGCAGCCTGCCGATGACGCTCGTCACGGTGGTGGCCGGCACGGCGGCCTGGGCCGGCTTCTCGTTCTGGGCGCACGCCGCCTGGATCGGCGTGCGGCCGTTCGGCTGAGGCCCTTCAGCCGACCTGCTCGATCGGCGCGATCAGCGCCTCGCCCTCGGCGCTGCCGCGGCTGACGGCGCGCGCCACCGGCCAGGCCTGCAGCCCCGCCACCGGCGGCACTGCCAGCAGTGGCGCGATCGCCGCCGGCTCCTGCACCGAGCGCGACAGCCACGCCGACCAGTGCTGCGGCGGCACCAGCACCGGCATGCGCTCGTGGATGGGCGCCATCAGCGCGTTGGCGTCGGTGGTGATGACGCAGCAGGTGAGCAGCCAGTCGGCGTCCTCGTTCGGCCGCCAGGCCTCGAACAGCCCGGCCATCGCGAGGAACGGGCCGTCGGTCGGGCTGATGTACCAGGGCTGCTTGCCGCCGGGCGTGGCCTGCCACTCGTAGAAGCCGCTGGCGGGCAGCAGGCAGCGGCGGCGCCGCGCGGCCTGGCGGAACGAGGGCTTGTCGAAGACGCCGTCGCTGCGCGCGTTGTTCAGCTTGTGGCCGACGGCCGGGTCCTTTGCCCAGCTCGGCACGAGGCCCCAGCGCATCAGCTCGACGACGCGCTCGCCTTCCTTTGTCTCGCGCACCACCGGCACGGCCGACTGCGGCGCCACGTTCCAGCGCTTCGGGAACGGCACCGCGCGCGTGAGCGAGAAGCCCGAGACCAGCGTCTCGGGGTCGTAGGCGACGACGTAACGACCGCACATGGCCAACATCGTCGCACGGCCGGGGGTGGGGGTGCCGGGGGCCCCCGGGCGGGGGCCCGCCGCGGCCCGCCCAGCGGGCGATGGTGCGCCCGGCCCCGCGCGCCGACCATGACGACCCAGGCGCCCACGGGATTGGCGCCACGGAGCCGCACCATGATCGCCTTGTTCGCCAGCCTTGCCCGCCCCTGGGCCGCGCCCGTGCCGCCGCTGCCGGCCCGCCCCGAAGACGCCGAAGCGGGCGACGACGCCCCGCCGGCCGGCTGCGGCTGGTTCGACTCCAGCCACGAGCTGCGCGCCGGGCTGGACATCGTCGAGCACGCCAGCGCCGACGCGGTGGCCGGGCAGCTGCCGCTGGACGACTGGCTGGCGCTGCACCTCGGCACCGGCGCCGGCCCGGCCGGGCGTTTCGCTCTGTGAAGTGGGTGGTGCCTGTGCGGCCCGGCGGTTAGCATGGCCGCCCTCGAAGGGAGCCGACGATGCATGGATGGCTGAATCGCGTGGGCCTGGTCGCCGTGGTGGCGGCGGGCCTGCTGTTGAACCTGGGCTCGGGTGGCGGCGAAGACCGCACGAAGGCGCACGTGCGCCTCGTCAACGCGAGCGGCAGCTATCCGGCGCTGGCGCTGAAGGTCGGCGACGACAACGTCACCGGCTCGGCGGCCTACGGCGAGAGCGCGGCCTACGCCGACGTCGACCCCGGCAGCCGCACCGCCGACGTGAGCCGGCCGGGGTCGGCCACGCTGCTGTCGTCGAGCACGGTGTCGGTCTCGCGCGGCGACTACTACAGCGTGCTCGCCTTCGACAAGGCCGGCACGCTGGGCACCCTGCTGCTCGACGAGAACACCGGCCAGCCCGACAGCGGCCGCGCGCTGGTGCGCGTGGTCAACGCGGCGGCCGACGCCGGCAGCCTGGACGTCTACGTCACCGGCAGCGGCGAGACGCTGAACGAGTCGACGCCGCTGCAGGCCGCGGCGGCCTACGGCTCGCTGGGCGCCTTCGCGACGCTGAACAGCGGCAGCTGGCGCCTGCGCGTCACGGCTGCCGGCAGCAAGACCGACCTGCGCCTGGACGTGCCGGCGGTCGCCTTCGACAGCCGGTCGGTCGCCACGCTGGTGCTGACGCCGGGCGCCGGCGGCGTGCTCGTCAACGCGCTCGTCGTCGTGCAGGAAGGCGGCATCGCGAAGGCGGCCAACCCGCAGGCGCGCGTGCGCGTCGTCGGCGGCGTCAGCGGCGGCGCGGCGGTGAGCGCCAGCGTCTCCGGCACGGCGCTGATGAGCGCGGTGCCGGCGCCTTCGCTCACTGGCTACACGCTGGTGGCGGCCGGCACCGCGGCGGTGGCGGCCTCGGCCGACGGCGTGGCGGCGGCGCTGACATCGGCGCCGCTGGCCGGCGGCGGCGACTACACGCTGCTGGTCTACGGCTCTCCGGCCGCGCCGCAGGCGGTGATGCTGGCCGACGACAACACGCTGCCGCTGGTGTCGACGCAGGCCCGGCTGCGCCTCGTCAACGGCCTCGCCGACACTGCGGTCGCGGCGGCGATGCGGCTGGACTTCGTCGCCGTCGCCGAGGGCGTGGCGCAGGGCACGGGCTCGGCCTATGCGAACGTCGACAACACGACGAGCGCGCAGCTCGACGTCAGCGTCGGTGCGAGCACGATCGTCAGCGTGACCGACCGCGACCTGCTGGCGAACTCGGCGTACACGCTGTTCGTCGTCGGGCCGGCGGGTTCGGCCACCGGCATCCTGCGCAAGGACCGTTAGGCCGCGCCGCGTTCAGGCCAGCCGGCCGGCGCGGAAGTCCTCGACCGCCTGGTAGATCTCTTCGTTCGTGTTCATCACGAACGGGCCGTACTGGGCGATCGGCTCGCCGAGCGGGCGGCCGGCGATGAGGATGGCCTTCGCCGGCTCGGCGCCGGCGGTGAGCACGATGCCGTCGCTGCCCGGCGTGTTGGCGAGGATGACCATGCGCTGGCGGCGCACGATCTGGTCGCCCAGCACGAGCTCGCCGCGGTACACGTAGACGAAGGCGTTGAACTCGGGCGCCAGCGGCTGCTCGAAGCGCGCGCCGGGCTCGAGGTGCAGGTCCAGGTACAGCGGCTCGGTGGTGGCGCGCTGCATCGCGCCGTCCACCCCATGCGTGTGGCCGGCGATGACGCGCGCGGTGACGCCCGCGGCGCGGTACTCCGGGATCGTCTCCGAGCCGATGTCGCGGTACCAGGGGTCGCGCATCTTGTCCTTCGCGGCCAGGTTCAGCCAGAGCTGGAAGCCTTCCATCGCGCCGTCTTCCTGCTCGGGCATCTCGCTGTGGATGACGCCGCGGCCGGCGGTCATCCACTGCACGCTGCCGGGCACCAGCAGGCCTTCGTTGCCGGCGCTGTCGCGGTGGCGCATGCGGCCCTGCAGCATGTAGGTCACGGTCTCGAAGCCGCGGTGCGGGTGGTCGGGGAAGCCGCCGATGTAGTCGCCCGGGTTGTCGGTGCCGAAGGCATCGAGCATCAGGAACGGGTCGAGCCGGCGCTGCAGGTTCTGCGTCAGCACGCGGGTGAGCTTGACGCCGGCGCCGTCGCTCGTCGCCTGGCCTTGCACGAGGCGTTCGACGGCACGCGGGCGGGTCACCGGTGATGTCACGGGGGAGAGGGTGTTCGTGTCCATGCGGTCAATGTAGCGGCGGCGGCGCCGCCGCGCATTGCGTGCACTTGAAGACAGCATTCGGCGCCGGCGCCGGTGCAAGACGAAAGCCCGCTTCGTCTGTAAGCTGCACCCCCCACCGGCGACCGAGACGGATGAGACCTTTCACGCCATCAGACCTGGGGGCGCGCTACGCCACGGTGCGCCGCCACTCGCTGGACCTCGCGGCGCCGTTGTCGCCCGAGGACCAGTGCGTGCAGCCGATGCCCGACGCCAGCCCCACCAAGTGGCACCTGGCGCACACGACCTGGTTCTTCGAGACGCTGGTGCTGGCCGCCCACGCCCCCGGCCACCGCCCGTACGACGCGCGTTGGGCGCCGCTCTTCAATTCCTACTACGAAAGCCTGGGCCCGCGCCACCCGCGGCCGCAGCGCGGGCTGCTGACGCGGCCGTCGCTGGCCGAGGTGCACGCCTACCGCGCGGCGGTCGACGCCGCGATGCTGCGCTTCATCGAAGGCGCCGACGGCGACACCCGCAGCGCCGCGCTGCCGCTCGTCGAGCTGGGCCTGCAGCACGAGCAGCAGCACCAGGAGTTGCTGCTCACCGACATCCAGTACACGCTGGCGCAGAACCCGCTGGCGCCAGCGCTGCGGGCCGGCGCGCCGCCGCCGCTGCCGGCCGCCGAGGCCGGCTGGGTCGAGCACGCGGGCGGCGAGGTCGAGGTCGGCCACGCCGGCGCCGGCTTCGCGTTCGACAACGAGACGCCGCGCCATCCGGTGCGGCTGGCGCCGTTCGCGGTCGGCCGCCGGCTCGTCACGAATGGCGAGTACCAGGCCTTCGTCGACGACGGCGGCTACCGCCGGCCGGCGCTCTGGCTGTCCGACGGCTGGGCGGCGGTGCAGCAGCACGGCTGGACGGCGCCGCTGTACTGGCGCGACGAAGGCCGCGCCTTCGGCCTGCACGGCGAGCACCCGCGCCGGCCCGACGAGCCGGTGCTGAACCTGAGCTTCTACGAGGCCGCGGCCTACGCCGAATGGGCCGGCGCGCGGCTGCCGACCGAGTTCGAGTGGGAGGCCGCCGCCGCGCTGGCGGCGCCGCCGGCGCAGTGCTTCGGCGTCGCCTGGCAGTGGACGCGCTCGTCCTACGACCCCTACCCGCGCTACCGCCCGTGGGCCGGCGCGGTGGGCGAGTACAACGGCAAGTTCATGGTCGGCCAGATCGTGCTGCGCGGGTCCAGCCTGGCGACGCCGCCCGGCCACGCGCGGCTCACGTACCGCAACTTCTTTCCGCCGGCGGCGCGCTGGCAGTTCAGCGGGCTGCGGCTCGCGCGGGACCTCTGACATGGGCTTCGCCGACGAGCTGGCCGCCGGCCTGCGCGCGCGCCCGCGCTGCATCGCGCCCAAGTGGTTCTACGACGCCGCCGGCTCGGCGCTCTTCGACCGCATCTGCGCACTGCCCGAGTACTACCCCACCCGCACCGAGCTCGCGCTGCTCGACCGCCATGCGGCCGAGATGGCGGCGGCGATCGGGCCGGGTGCGGAGATCGTCGAGTTCGGCGCCGGGTCGAGCGTCAAGGTGCGGCTGCTGCTGGCGGCGCTGCAGCGGCCGGCCGGCTTCGTGCCGGTGGACATCTCGGGCGAGCACCTGATGGCCGCGGCCGCGCGGCTGCGCGCCGATCACCCGGGGCTGCCGGTGCGGCCGCTCGTCGCCGACTACACCGCCGAGGCGCTGGTGCTGCCGCCGGCGGCCGGTCGGCGCGTCGGCTTCTACCCCGGCAGCTCGATCGGCAACTTCGACCCCGCCGAGGCCGAGCGGCTGCTGGCGCGCTTTCGCGCCTGGCTGCCGGGCGGCGGGCTGCTGATCGGCGTCGACCTCGTGAAGTCGCCGGCGCTGCTGCACGCGGCCTACAACGACGCCGCCGGCGTCACGGCGGCCTTCAACCTCAACCTGTGGGCGCGTGCCAACCGCGAGCTCGGCGCCGACTTCGATCTCGCGGCCTGGGAGCACGCGGCGCTGTATCACCCGCCGCTGCGGCGCATCGAGATGCACCTGGTGAGCCGGCGCCGGCAGACCGTGCACCTGGCCGGCGAGGCCTTCGAGTTCGACGAAGGCGACAGCGTTCACACCGAGAATTCGTACAAGTACACCGTCGAAGGCTTCCAGGCGATGGCGCGGCGCGCCGGCTGGCAGCCGCAGGCGGTGTGGACCGACGGCCAGCGCCGATTCGCGCTGCACTGGCTGGACACCGTGGCACCGAAGGAGGCTCGATGAAGGCGATCTGGAACGGCACCGTCATTGCCGAGAGCGACGACACCGTCGTCGTCGAAGGCAACCACTACTTCCCCGCGTCGGCGGTGGACCGCAAGTTCCTGCTGCCCAGCAACACGAAGACGCACTGCGCCTGGAAGGGCGAGGCGCATTACCACACGGTCTTCGTCGACGGCGACGCCAACCCCGATGCCGCCTGGTTCTACCCCGCTCCGCGCGACGCGGCGGCCGAGATCAAGGACCGCATCGCGTTCTGGAAGGGCGTGAAGGTCACGGAGTAGGCCCATGGCCGACGGCCTGGGCGCCGCCCACCGGCGGCGCCTGCGCGAGGTCTGGCGCTCGGCCGGCTGGCCCTGCCAGGACCTCGTCGAGGTCGAACTGCTCGCCGCCGGCTGGCTGGAGCGCGTGCGTGACGCGGCCGGCCGCGAGACGCTGCGCGTCACCGACGCCGGCATCGGCGTGCTCGCCGCCACGCTGCAGAAGAACCGCGCCGCGCGCAGCGCCCACGAAGATCTGGTGGCGCGCGTGGCCGCCGAGATGCAGCGCGCCGGGCGGGTGGTCTGGCGCGGCCTCTCGCTGCGGGCGCCGCTCGCGGGCGAAGACGGCGCCACGCGCTGGGTGATGGCCATGCCCGACGTCTTCTCGATCCGCCACACCACGGTCGAGGACTACGCCGAGCCGGTGGTGCACGAGATCAAGGTGCGCCGCGCCGACCTGCTGTCCGACCTGCGCCGGCCGGACAAGGGTGCCGCCTACCGGGCGCTGGCCAGCCAGTGCTGGTACGTGCTGGCCGACGGCATCGCGGCGGCCGAGGAGATTCCGCCCGAGTACGGTGTGCTCGTCGCCGCCGGCGGGGGCCTGGAGGTGGCGCGCGCCGCGCCGCGCCGGGCCGCCCGCGTGCCCTTCGCCGTCTGGATGAGCCTGGCGCGCGCCAATGCCGAGCCGGCGCCGGACGACGGGCAGGGCTGGCTGGGCGCGCCGCCGGACCCACCCCCATAGACCGCGGGCTCCGGAGATTCCCCCGTGCCCCGGTGCCGCAAGTGGCGCCGCCTTCGGCGCACAATTCGCCGCTTCACGGTCACTTGAACGGCCTGTCATGCGATTCGCCGCCCACACGCTCGCCGCCTTCGCGCTGGCCGCCGGCCTGGCCGCCGCCGCGCCGCCCGCCACCGCCGCCGGCCTGCCGTCGAAGAACGTGGCCTGGCGCAGCGCCGCCGCCGATGCCGACATCGACCGCGCCTTCGCGCAGGCGCGGCAGGAGAAGAAGCCGGTGCTGCTGTACTGGGGCGCGACCTGGTGCCCGCCGTGCAACCAGCTGAAGGCGACGCTGTTCAACCGCCAGGACTTCGCCACCCAGGCGCGCTCCTTCGTCGCCGTGCACGTCGATGGCGACCGGCCGGCGGCGCAGAAGCTGTCGCGCCGCTTCAACGTCAGCGGCTACCCGACGCTGGTGGTCTTCAACACCGCCGGCCAGGAACTCACGCGCCTGCCCGGCGAGGTCGACGCCGAACAGGTGCTGGCCTTGATGCAGCTGGGCCTGGCCGGCGGCCGCCCGGTGAAGGCCGTGCTGGCCGACGCGAGGGCCGGCAAGCCGCTGGCGGCCGACGAATGGCGCCTGCTCGCCTACTACTCGTGGGAGACCGACGACGGCCAGCTGGTGCCGCGCGCCGAGGTGGCTGCCACGTTGGCCACGCTGGCCGCCGCCAGCAGCGCCGCCGACGCCGAGACGACGACGCGCCTGTGGCTGAAGGCGCTGGCCGCCAGCGACGACGGCAAGGGCGTCAAGCCCGACGACGCACTGCGCGAGCGCGTGATGAAGGTCGTCAACGACCCGGCGCAGGCGCGCGCCCACATGGACGTCGTCGCCGGCAGCGCCGCCGACCTGGTGCGCGTGCTGGCGGGCGATGCCGCGCCGGAGACCTCGTCGCTCGTCGCCCCGTTCGACGCCGCGCTGCGCCGGCTGGCCGCCGATGCGACGCTGTCGCGCGGCGACCGCATCTCGGCGCTGATCTCGCGCATCGACCTCGCGCGCCTGGGCACGACCAAGGAGGATGTCGCGCCGAAGCTGCCCGAGGCGCTGTTGAAGGACGTGCGCGACCACGTCGCGCGCGACGACCGCGAGATCACCGACGGCTACGAGCGCATGGCGGTGATCCCGTCCGGCGGCTACGCGCTCGCGCACGCCGGCCTGTGGGCCGAAAGCGACGCGCTGCTGAAGGCCAACCTCGCGAAGAGCCAGGCGCCGTACTACCTGATGAGCCAGCTCGGCAGCAATGCCCGCAAGCTCGGCCGCAAGGCCGAGGCGCTGCAGTGGTACCAGCAGGCCTGGGACAAGAGCGAAGGCCCGGCGACGCGCCTGCAGTGGGGCTCCGGCTATCTGGGCGCCCTGGTCGATCTGGCGCCGGCCGAGGCCGCGCGCATCGAGAAGACGGCCGCGAAGCTGATCGCCGAAGCGGGCCGGGACCGCGGCGCCTTCGAAGGGCGCAGCGTGCGTTCGCTGCAGCGCATGGGCCGCAAGCTGCAGGGCTGGAACGCCGACGGCCAGCAGGCCGCGGCGCTGAAGCGGCTGCGCGCGCAGCTCGACGGCCTGTGCCGCAAGGTCGACGCGGCGGAGGGCCAGCGCGCCGCCTGCCAGGCGCTGCTGGCGCCCGCCAAGGCCACCTGAGTGGCTAGCGCCGGCGACACGCCCGACCGCGGGCGGCGGCGTTTCCATGCGCGTGCGCTTGCCGCCGCGCTGGGCGCGCCCTGGCCGCTGCTTGCAGCGGCCGCGGGTGACGACGAACGCCCGGTCACCGGCCAGTGGGTGCACGCCTACGCCGCCTTCGGCCGCCCGGCCTACCCACCGGAGTTCACGCACTTTCCCTACGTGAACCCCGACGCGCCGAAGGGCGGCACGCTGTACCTGTCCAACCCCGACCGGCGCAGCAGCTTCGACAAGTTCAACTACTTCACGCTGAAGGGCGAGGCCCCAGCCGGCCTGATGCACTTCATGCACGAGACGCTGGCCTGGCGCGGCAGCGACGAGAGCATGACGATGTACGGCCTGCTCGCCGAGGCGATGCTCGTCGCGCCGGACAAGGCCTCGATCACCTTCCGTCTGCACCCGAAGGCGCGTTTCTCGAACGGCGACCCGGTGCTCGCCGAGGACATCAAGTTCAGCTTCGACAGCCTCGCCAGCCCGAAGGCCGACCCCGGATGGCAGTCGCGCATGGCGGTGGTCGGCGCGGCGGTGGTGCTCGACGAGCGCACGATCCGCTTCGACATGAAGGAGCGCAGCAACGACGCGCTCTTCACGGTCGGCACGCTGCTGCCGGTGTTCTCGCGCAAGTGGGCGCCCGGCAAGGCCTTCGACGAGATCGTCACCGAATACCCGCTGACGAGCGGGCCCTGCCTGATCGACCGCACCGAAGGCGGCCGGCGCATCGAGTTCAAGCGCCGGCCGGACTACTGGGCGCGTGACCTGCCGGTGCGGCGCGGCTTCTTCAACTTCGACCGCGTCGTCTACCGCTACTACCAGGACGAAGACATCGCGACCGAGGCTTTCAAGGCCGGCGAGTTCGACATCCTGCGCACCTACAGCGCGCGCATCTTCGCGCGCCAGCATCGCGGGCCGAAGTGGAACGACGGCCGCATCGTCAAGGTGCGCTTCCCGACCGAGACGGTGGAACTGCTGCAGTCCTACCAGCTGAACCTGCGGCGACCGAAGTTCCAGGACATCCGCGTGCGCGAGGCACTCGGGCTGGCCTGGGACTTCGAGCAGAGCAACCGCTACAAGACCTTCAAGCAGGCCGACAGCGTGTTCAACAACTCCGAGTTCGCCGCCGAGGGGCTGCCGTCGGCCGGCGAGCTCGCGCTGCTGGAGCCCTACCGCGCGGAGCTGCCGCCGGCGGTGTTCGGCCCGCCGTACCGCGCCCCGCGCACGAACGACGACCCGAAGGCGCTGCGCCGCAACCTGCTGAAGGCGCGCGCGCTGCTCGAGGCCGCCGGCTGGAAGCTCGGCGCCGACGGCCGCCTGCGCAACGCCGCCGGCGAAGCCTTCGAGTTCGAGTACGTGGGCCCGGGCGACAACGTGGTGCGCGAGATCGAGTGGGGCCGCAACCTCGAGAAGCTCGGCATCAAGCTCAACATCCGCAAGGTCGACTTCGCGCTCTTCTCGCGCCGCCTGCAGGAATACGACTTCGACACCACGACCATCGTCGAAGGCCATGCCACGCTGCCGGCGCTGGGCGACCTGCTGCGCCTGTACAGCAGCAAGTCGGCCGACGAGAAGGGCAACGACAACTACCGCGGCGTCAAGAGCCGCGCCATCGACCACATCCTGGCCGCGATGGGCCGCGCCGAAACGATGGCGCAGCTGCGCGACGCCTGCCGGGCGCTTGACCGCATCGTCATGTGGAGCCACTTCCAGGTGCCGCAGCTGTACGCCGCCGACATCCCGATGTCGTACTGGAACAAGTTCGGCCTGCCGGCGAAGAAGCCGCGCTTCTTCACGGTGTCGGTCACGCAGGATCTCGAACCCCAGCTCGCCTGGCCCGAGCTGACGTGGTGGGCGAAGGTCTGACATGGCGCGGCTGTCGTCGACATTCGAGTCGCAGGCGGGGGCATCGGCGTGTCGCGGCACATGGCAGTCATTCGCGTGCTCGGATTGGCGCGAAGGCCGAGGCCGCCGGGTGCCGGGCTCCGCTCATGTCCCCCGCGCTGGGCTGCGCCCAGCGCTCCTCCTTTACTTCGCTCCACCCGGCACCCGGCGTCCTC
>CAUJHQ010000107.1 GCA_963204815.1 Pseudomonadota bacterium
GACCTCACGGTCTTCGACAACGTGGCCTTCCCGTTGCGCGAGCAGACGAACCTGCCCGAGTCGATGATCCGCGACATCGTGCTGATGAAGCTCAACGCCGTCGGCCTGCGCGGCGCCGCGCCGTTGAAGATCAGCGAAGTCTCCGGCGGCATGGCGCGCCGCATCGCGCTGGCGCGCGCGATCGCGCTCGACCCCGAGCTCATCATGTACGACGAGCCGTTCGCCGGCCTCGACCTCATCTCGATGGGCGTCGCCGCGAAGCTCATCCGCACCCTGAACGACGCCACCGGCGCGACCTCGCTCGTCATCAGCCACGACGTGCCCGAGTGCATGGCGATCAGCGACTGGGTCGTGCTGCTGGCCACCGGCGGGCGCATCGTCGCGCAGGGCACGCCGGCGGAACTGATGGCCAGCACCGACCCCGAGGTGCGCCAGTTCGTGCGCGGCGAACCCGACGGTCCGGTGAAGTTCCACTACCCGGCCGCCACGATCGAGGAAGACCTGGGGGTCGCGCGATGACGAACGTGGTCGGCGCGCTCGGCGCGTGGACGCTGGCCTGGCTGCGCTCGCTGGGCCACGCGGCCTTCTTCTTCGTCGACCTGCTGCGCCACGCGCCGGCCTCGCTGCGGCGCTTCGGCCTCGTCGTCGCGCAGATCCACGCCATCGGCAACCGTTCGCTCGTCATCATCCTCGCGTCGGGCCTGGCGGTCGGCTTCGTGCTGGCGCTGCAGATGTACTACGCGCTGGTGACCTACGGTGCGGCAGAAAGCCTGGGCCTGGTGGTCAACCTGTCGTTGGTGCGCGAACTCGGCCCGGTGGTCACGGCGCTGCTGTTCGCCGGCCGCGCGGGCACCTCGCTCACCGCCGAGATCGGCCTGATGAAGGCGGGCGAGCAGCTCGCCGCGATGGAGCTGATGGCGGTCGACCCGCGCACGCGCGTGCTGGCGCCGCGCTTCCTGGCGGGCATGGTGTCGATGCCGATCCTGGCGGTGCTGTTCTCGGCCATCGGCATCCTCGGCGCCTACGTGGTGGCCGTGCTGCTGATCGGCGTCGACTCGGGCAACTTCTGGTCGATCATGCAGAGCAAGGTCGACGTCTGGCGCGACGTCGGCAACGGCATCGTCAAGAGCGCCGCCTTCGGTGTCGTCTGCACCTACGTCGCGCTCTATCAAGGCTACGAGACGGAGGCCACCCCCGAGGGCGTGGCCTATGCCACCACGCGCACCGTCGTGATCTCCTCGCTCGCCGTGCTGAGCATGGACTTCGTGCTCACGGCACTGATGTTCTCGACGCCCTGACCCTCGGGGCGCAAGGAAAGAAGATGGGCAAGAAAGGTATCGAGACCCTGGTCGGGCTGTTCGTGGCGCTCGGCATCGTGGCGGTGGTGTTCCTCGCGCTGAAGGCGGCCAACCTGGGCAGCTTCGGCGGTGGCGACACCTACCCGCTGGTGGCGCGCTTCGACAACATCGGCGGCCTGAAGGCGCGCGCGCCGGTGCGCAGCGCCGGCGTCGTCGTCGGCCGCGTGGTGTCGATCTCGCTCGACGCCAAGACCTACCAGGGCGTCGTCAAGCTCGAGGTCGACCGCAGCTTCCAGTTCCCGAAGGACTCGGCGGCGAAGATCCTCACCGCCGGCCTGCTCGGCGACCAGTACATCGGCCTGGAGCCCGGTGGCGACGACAAGAACCTGAACCCCGGCGACACGATCGCGCAGACGCAATCGGCCGTTGTGCTGGAAAACCTGATCGGCCAGTTCCTGACCGGCAAGGCCGACTCGGCCGGCGAGGCGCCGGCCGGCGGCGCCGCCAAGCCGTGAAGCGGCTCGCGCAGGCGCTGCTGCTCGCGGCCGCCTTCGCACTCGGTGGTTGCGCCAGCGTTCCGGCCGACGGCGTGGCGCCGACTGCCGCCGCGCCGGTGGCGGCGGCGAACCCGGTCGACCCCTGGGAGAACTGGAACCGCAAGGTCTTCGCCTTCAACGACGCCGTCGACGAAGCGGTGCTCAAGCCGGTGGCCGAGGGCTACCGCAAGGTTGTGCCGCAACTCGTGCGCACCGGCATCGGCAACGTCTTCGGCAACATCGGCGACGTCTGGTCGGCCGCCAACCACCTGCTTCAGGGCAAGCTGTTCAGCGGCCTGGACATGGGCATGCGCGTGCTCACCAACACCTTCTTCGGCCTCGGCGGCCTGCTCGACCCGGCCACCGAGATGGGCCTGACGCGGCGGTCGGAGGATTTCGGCCAGACGCTCGGCCGCTGGGGCGCGCCGCCCGGGCCGTACATCGTGTTGCCGTTTCTCGGCCCTTCCAACGTGCGCGACACCGGCGGTTTCATCGTCGACCGTGCGTCGTGGTCGGCGTCACAGTGGGCCACGGACGATGCCGTGAGTTACAGCATCACCGCGCTCCAACTCGTCGATACCCGTGCCAACCTGCTGGCCACCACCCGGCTGGTGGGCGAGGTTGCGCTGGACCGCTACAGTTTCATCCGCGACGGCTACCTCGCGCGTCGGCTGGACCAGGTGTACGACGGCGCGCCGCCGCTCGAGGTCTTCGAGGACGAAGCCGATCCGGCGCCGCCGAAGAAGTGAACCGGGACGCCGCCTCGCGCGTTACCGCTCTGCGCAAGCCCGCTTCCGGGCCTGCCGACGAAAGGAAGACCGTGCTGAAGAAACTGCTGCTGTCGTTCGCCCTGCTGGCTTCGCTGGCCGGCGCCGCGTGGGCCGACACCGCGCCCGATGCCTTCGTGCGCACGATTTCCAACGAAGTCCTCGACACCGCCAAGGCCGACAAGGCCATCCAGGCCGGTGACATCGCCAAGATCGTCACCCTCGTCGACACGAAGGTGATGCCGCACGTCAACTTCGAGGCCGTCACGCGCTCGGCGGTCGGCCCGCAGTGGCGCCAGGCCACGCCCGAGCAGCGCACCAAGCTGCAGGCCGAGTTCAAGACGCTGCTGGTGCGCGTGTACGCCGGCGCGCTCACGCAGATCAAGGACCAGACCACCGAGATCACGAAGACGCAGCCGGTGCCCAACAGCAGCCAGGTCGTCGTGCAGTCGGAAGTGAAGGGCAAGGGCGAGCCGATCAAGCTCGACTACCGCCTGGACAAGGTGGACGCCGGCTGGAAGATCATCGACGTCAACGTCGGCGGCATCTGGCTCGTCACGAGCTACCGCTCGCAGTTCGCGCAGGAGCTCAGCAAGGGCGGCCTCGACGGCCTGATCGCCACGCTGGTCGAGCGCAACGCCAAGGCCGCGGGCGGGACCAAGTCGTGATGCAGCTGCCGGCCTCGCTGACGCTGGCCGAGGCCGGCACGCTGGTGGCGCAGCTGGCCGCCGACGTCGCCGAGATCGACGCCTCGGCGCTGAAGTCCTGCGACACGTCGGCGGTGGCGCTGCTGCTCGAAGCGCGCCGCCGCGCCCACGCGCAGGGCAAGCCGCTGGTGGTGCGCAATGCGCCGCAGAAGCTGGTGGCGCTGGCCAAGCTCTACGGCGTCGACGGCTTGATGTCGTTCGAGGGCGTCTCGACGTAACGTCGCGCGCGCAGGTTCTTCTTGATCTCCTGCAGCATCGGCCGCAGCTCGGCCGAGCCCAGGCGCAGCGCGACGCCGGTCGTCAGGATGTCGACGATCATCAGGTGCAGCAGCCGCGAGACCATCGGGCTGTAGCGGTCGGCGTCTTCCGGGTGGTCGGCGGCGAGCAGGATGTTGTGCGCGCCGTTGGAGGTCTCGTGCGCGAGCGGCGAGCCGCTGGCGGTGATGGCGATCACGGTCGCGCCCTTCTTGCGCGCGATGTCGGCCACGTCCAGCAGGTCCTTGCTGCGGCCCGAGTTGCTGACGATCACCGCGCAGTCGCCGGGCTTCAGCATCGTCGCGCTCATCACCTGCGTGTGGCCGTCGACCACCGCCGACGCGGTGACGCCGAGGCGGAAGAACTTGTGCTGCGCGTCCTGCGCCACGATGCCGCTGTTGCCGACGCCGTAGAACTCGATGCGCCGCCCGTTGCGACAGGCCTCGGCGAGCGCCGCGATGGCGCGCTCCACCGACTGCCCGGCCGCCGCGTTGCGGTAGCGCAGCAGCGCCGCCACCGCGTTGTCGATGACCTTGACGACGATGTCGCCGGCCTTGTCGTCGTCGTCGACCGAGCGGTGCACGAAGGGCACGCCTTCGTTGACGCTGCCGGCAAGCTTGAGCTTGAAGTCGGCAAGGCCGTCGTAGCCCACGCTGCGGCAGAAGCGCACGACGGTGGGCTTGCTGACGTGCGAGCGCTCCGAGAGCTCGCCCACCGGCAGGCTGGCGAAGCTGCGCGGGTCGGCGAGCACCAGCTTGGCGACGCGCTGTTCCGCCGGCGGCAGCGCCGGAATGGAGGCGCGGATGCGTTCGAGCATGGCGCTCATGTCGGGGTCGCCTTCATTGTTCTTCGGCCCAGGCGCAGCCGTCGCGCGCGATGAGCGCGCTCGCGGCCGCCGGGCCCCAGCTGCCGGCGGTGTAGGGGCGCGGGCCGCCGCTGTCCTCGGCCCAGGCGTCGAGGATGGGCTCGACCCAGCGCCAGGCCTGCACCTGCTCGTCGCTGCGGACGAAGAGGTTCAGGCGGCCGGCGATGGCGTCGAGCAGCAGGCGTTCGTAGCCGCCCACGCGCTCGGACGCGAAGGCCTTGTCGAAGTCGAGGTCCAGCGACACAGGCGACAGCACCTCGTGGCCGCTGCTGGTCGGCCCGCCGCCCTTCGCGGCCAGCAGGTGCAGTTCGAGGCCGTCTTCCGGCTGCAGCTTGATGATGAGCCGGTTCGCGCGCGTGGTGCCGGGGAAGATGGGGTGCGGCACGGGGCGGAAGTTGACGACGATGTGCGCCTCGCGCCCGGCCAGCCGCTTGCCGGTGCGCAGGTAGAAGGGCACGCCGGCCCAGCGCCAGTTCTGCACCTCGGTGCGCAGCGCGACGAAGGTCTCGCAGTGGCTGTGGGCGGGCACCTTGGCCTCGTCGAGGTAGCCGACCACGGCCTGTCCGCCCACCGTGCCGGCCTTGTACTGGCCGCGCACGACGTCGCGCGCCACGCTCTCGCGCGTGAAGGGCTTCAGGCTCTTCAGCACCTTGAGCTTCTCGTCGCGGATCGCGTCGGCCTCGTTGGCCGGCGGCGGCTCCATTGCGATCATCGTCAGAAGCTGCAGCGCATGGTTCTGGATCATGTCGCGCAGCGCGCCGGTCTGGTCGTAGAAGTCGCCGCGCGTGCCGACGCCGATGCTCTCGGCCAGCGTGATCTGGATGTTGGCGATGCTCTCGCGCCGCCAAAGCGGCTCGAACAGCGCGTTGCCGAAGCGCAGCGCCATCAGGTTCTGCACCGCCGGCTTGCCGAGGTAGTGGTCGATGCGCAGCGCCTGCTCCTCGCGGAACGCGCCGGCGACGATGCGGTTGATCTCCTGCGCGCTGGCGAGGTCGTGGCCGAGCGGCTTCTCCAGCACCACGCGCACGTGCGGGCCGTTCAGCCCCGCCGCGCCGAGCTGGCCGCAGATGGCCGGAAACAGATTCGGGCTGGTGGCCAGGAACAGCACGACGGTGTCGGCACCGCGTGCGTCGACCCACTGCTTCAGCCCCTGGTAGTGCTCGGGCTGCGACAGGTCCATGCGGCGGTAGTGCAGCAGCTCGGCGAAGCGCGCGAACTCGTCCGCGTTGGGCTGCTTGGCCTCGTCGACGCCGGCGAACTTCTCGCGGATGTAGTCGCGGTATTCGGTGTCGGTGCGCTCGTCGCGCGCCACCGCGAGGATGCGGCCGCCGGCCGGCAGCTTGCCGTGGCGGAACGCCTGGAACAGCGCCGGCATCAGCTTGCGCCAGGTGAGGTCGCCGGTGCCGCCGAAGAGGACGAGGTCGAAGGACATGACGTGATGTAATAAGGTTACACGATCGATGATGCCCGAGTTTCAGCCGACGGTCAACGCGCCGCCGCTACCATCGCCGCCCACCGTGACCGCCGACGCCCTGGCCCTGTACGACCTGCGCGTGCTCCACCCCGGCGCCGCCCAGCCGGCGCTGGACGGCGTGAGCCTGCGCGCGGCCGCCGGGGAGTTGCTGGCGCTGCTCGGGCCCTCGGGCTGCGGCAAGAGCACGCTGCTGCGGGTGGTGGCCGGCCTGGAGCCGCCGGCCGCCGGCCGCGTCGAAGTGGCCGGGCAGGACATGGCCGGCCGCGCACCGGCGGAGCGGCCGGTGTGCCTGGTGTTCCAGCAGTACGCGCTGTTCCCGCACCTGGGCGTGCGCGACAACGTGGCCTTCGGGCTGCGTGCGGCCGGCGTCGGCGAGGCGAGCGCGCTGGCGCGTGCCGACGCCGCGCTGGCGCTCGTGGGCCTGCCGGACCTGGGCGGGCGCGCGCCGGCCACGCTGTCCGGCGGCCAGCAGCAGCGCGTGGCGCTGGCGCGTGCGCTGGTGCTGGAGCCGGCGCTGCTGCTGCTGGACGAACCGCTGTCCAACCTCGACCACGCGCTGCGCCGCCAGCTGCGCGAAGACATCCGCGCGCTGCAGCAGCGCCTGCGGCTGTGCGCGCTCTACGTGACGCACGACCACGCCGAGGCGCTGGCGGTGGCCGACCGCGTGGTGGTGATGCGCGCCGGCCGCATCGAGCAGGACGGCACGCCGCGCGATCTGTACGAGCGCCCGGCGAACGCCTTCGTCGCCGCCTTCATGGGCGAGACGCGGCTGTACGACCTGCGCGTCGAAGCCGACGGCAGCGGCTGGCTCGGCCCGCTGCGCGTCACGCTGTCGGCGCCTGCGGCGGGTTGTCGCGTCGCGGTGCGCCCGCACGCCTGGCGCATCGAACGCGCCAGCACCGCGGGCCTGGCGGCGCGTGTGCTGCGCAGCCGCTACCAGGGCGCGACGATCGAGTACACGCTGGCCAGCGAGCTCGGCGAACTGCTGGCGGTGTCGCCGCACACGCGGCACCGCCACGCCGACGGTGCGCCGGTCAGCCTGCAGCTCGCGCCCGCGGGCGTGGCGCTGCTCGCCGCGTAGCCGCCTTTCGGCCGCCTTTCAGCGGCCGACGGTGAATCCCCCGTGGCGGCCCGGTGTGCCGCGGTGCGATGCTTCGGCCCATGGATGTGCTGCTGGTGGAGGACGACTTCGACCTCGTGCGCGCGCTCAGCCGCGCCCTCACCGAGCGCGGCTTTCGCGTGCTGAGCTGCGCCGACGGTGCCGAGGCGCTGGTGATGGCGCGCAAGCAGGCCTTCAGCGCCATCGTGCTCGACCTCTCGCTGCCGGGGCTGGACGGACTGCACGTGCTGCAGCGCCTGCGCCGCAGCGACGACCTGACGCCGGTGCTGATCCTCACCGCGCGCGGCGCGGTGGGCGACCGCGTCGCCGGGCTGAACGCCGGCGCCGACGACTACCTCGCCAAGCCCTTCGACATGGACGAGCTCGAAGCACGCGTGCGCGCGCTGATCCGCCGCCGCGAAGGCGCCGGCGACGCGCGCTGCGGCCGCCTGCGCTGCGAACGCGAGAGCGGCGCCGTCTTCGCCGACGAGAAGCCGCTCGAACTGTCGCCGCGCGAAGCGGCGCTGCTGCGCGCGCTGATGCAGCGCCCCGGCCACGCGGTGCCGCGCGACCGCCTCTTCGGCGCGGTCTTCGCGGACGACGCCGAGGCGCCGAATGCCGAGGCCATCGACGTCGTCGTGCACCGCCTGCGCAAGCGGCTGGCCGGCGCCGGCGTCGAGATCGTCACGCTGCGCGGCGTGGGCTACGTGCTGTGCGAGGACACCGTGGCGGAGCGCCGGCCGTGAACGCCGCCGCGCGTCTGGACCCGCGTGCTTCGGTGCGCGCCGGCGTGGCCTGGGCGGTGGCGTTGCCGCTGCTGGCCGTGCTGGCGCTCGCCGCGCCGCCGCTGCCGTGGCTGTGGCTCACGGCCATCGCCGCGCTCGCGGCGGCCGCGGCGCGGCTGGCCGTGCAGCCGCTGCGCGCGCTGGCCGCGGCGCTGGCGCAGCGCGCGCCGCAGGACCTGTCGCCGCTCGCCGAACCGCGCCGCGCCGAGCCGCGCGCCGTGGCCGCGGCGCTGAACCGCCTGCTCGACCATCAGCGCGAGGCCATGGACCACCACAAGCGTTTCCTCGCCGACGCCTCGCACCAGCTGCGCACGCCGCTGGCGGTGCTGCGCACGCAGCTGCAGTCGGGCCCGGCGAGCGCGCTGTCGGCCGAGATGCTGCGCACGCTGGACCGCGCCACCGCGGTCGCCGACGAGCTGCTCTCGCGCATGAAGCTCGAGCAGCGCCTGGCCGCACGCGTGCAGTGGGCGCCGATCCGGCTCGACCAGGTGGCGCAGGAGGCCGCGCTCGAATTCGCGCCGCTGATCGCGCAGCGCCGCCTCGCCTTCGCGCTCGACGCCGTGCCGCTCGAAGTGCCGGCCGACGCCTGGATGCTGGGCGAGATGGTGCGCAACCTGCTGGCCAACGCGGTGCGCCACACGCCGCACGGCGCGCCGCTGACCATGGTGGTGCGGCGCGCCGCCGGCCTGCCCGAGCTGATCGTCAGCGACAGCGGCGAGGGCATCGCCGACGACCTGCGCGAACGCCTCTTCGAACCCTTCGCCGCCGCCACCGGCGGCACCGGCGTGGGGCTGGGACTCAGCATCTGCCGCCAGCTCGCGCAGGCGATGGGCGCCGAGGTTCACCTCTACAACCGCAGCGACGGCGAGCGCGTGGTCGGCGTCGACGCCGTCGTGCGCTGGCACGCGCCGCACCCGATCACGACCGCCACCCTTTCGACCCCATCCCTTTCGACGACAGGAGACGACGCATGAAGAAGACCTTGTTCGCGCTGGCCGCGGTGGCCACGCTCGGCAGCGCGCAGGCGCAGGACGCCGGCCAGATCAACATCATCTGTTCGGTGCAGGCCGAGTGGTGCAACCTGATCCAGACCGTCTACGCGCGCACCACCGGCGTGAAGGTCAACATGTCGCTGAAGGGTTCGGGCGAGGCGCTCGCGCAGCTGATTGCAGAGAAGGCGAACCCGAAGACCGACATCTGGTTCGGCGGCACCGGCGACCCGCACCTGCAGGCCGCCGAGCAGGACCTGACGCTCGAGTACAAGAGCCCCAGCCTGCCGCAGCTGCACGCGTGGGCGCAGCAGCAGGCCGCGCAGAGCAAGTACAAGACGGTCGGCATCTACAGCGGCCCGCTGGGCTTCGGCTACAACACCGAGCTGCTGGCGAAGAAGAAGCTGAAGGCGCCGCAGACCTGGAACGACCTGCTGAACCCGGCGTTCAAGGGCGAGATCCAGGTCGCCAACCCGGCCTCCAGCGGCACCGCCTACACGATGGTCGCCACGCTGGTGCAGCTGATGGGCGAGGACAAGGCCTTCGACTACATGAAGAAGCTGCACGCCAACATCAGCCAGTACACGCGCAGCGGCACCGGCCCCATCAAGGCGGCGGCGCGCGGCGAGACCACCATCAGCATCAGCTTCGTGCACGACGGCCCGGGCGAGAAGCTGCAGGGCTTCCCGATCGAGACCATCACGCCGTCGGACGGCACCGGTGCCGAGATCGGCTCGATGAGCCTCATCAAGGGCGCGCGCAACCTCGAAGCGGCGAAGAAGTTCTACGAATGGGCGCTCACCGGTCCGGCGCAGGAGATCGGTGCCGCGGCCAAGCAGTTCCAGCTGCCGTCGAACAAGACCGCCAAGGTCGACCCCAACGTGCCCGACTTCAAGAAGATCAAGTTCATCAACTACGACTACGCGAAGTACGGCGCCAGCGCCGAGCGGCGGCGCCTGATCGCCAAGTGGGAGAAGGAAGTCAACTCGCTGCCGCGCTGAGCACGCCGTGGCCATGACTCGCGGACAGGCGCGCACGCGCCGGGCGGTGCTCGGCTGGTGGGTGCTGGGGCTGGCGGCTTACGCGCTGCTGCCCTGGTACTTCCAGCAGGACCTGGGCGTGCTGAAGGCGCTGCCGGGCGTGTTCGGCGGCAGCGACACCGCCAGTGGCCTGGTGCAGGCGCTGCGCCACGGCAAGCCCTGGCTGGCGCTCGGGCTGCTGGGCCTGCTGCTCGCCGGCGCCGGCACCTTCATGGCGCCGTCGAAGCGCCAGGGCTGGCTGCTGCTGGGCGGCGGTGCGCTGGGCGTCGTCGGGCTGCTCGCCAGCGGTTTCGCGATCGGCGCGCGCGGCTGGTCGTTCGACGTGCTGGGCGCCTGGTTCGGCAACCTCGCGAGCGGGCAGTTCGGCATCGGCCTGGGCGGCGTGCTGGTGCTGCTGGCGCTGCTGATGCTGGCCGGCGCCGGGCTCGCGCGGCTGGGCTACTTCCGCGGCGACCTGTTCGTGTCGGGTGCGGTGCTGCTGTGTTCGGTGCTGCTGCTGCTGTTCGTCGCGCTGCCGGTGGCCAAGAGCCTGGCCGGCGCCTTCTTCGACGAGGCCGGCGCGTTCTCGGTCGGCGCCATCGGCGAGCGGCTCGGCCACGAGCGCGTGTGGGGGCTGTCCTGCCTGGCCGGCGGGGTGCGCTGCGGCGTCGCCTGGAACACGCTGTTCCTGGCGCTGCTCACGGCCGCCGGCACCACGGTGCTGGGCACGCTGATCGCGCTCTACGCCGAGCGCGGCAACCGCCGGCTGCAGCAGCCGCTGGGCGTGCTGGCGCTGCTGCCCATCATCACGCCGCCGTTCGTCGTCGGCCTTGGGCTGATCCTGCTGTTCGGCCGCGCCGGGCTGGTGAACCAGTTCCTCGAATGGGCCTTCGGCATCCCGCCGACGCGCTGGTTCTACGGCCTCTTCGGCGTCTGGCTGGCGCAGATGTTCGCCTTCACGCCGATCGCCTTCATGATCATGCGTGGCGTCGTCGCCGGCATCAGCCCCAGCATGGAAGAGGCGGCGCAGACGCTGCGCGCGTCGCGCCTGCGCACCTTCACCACGGTGACGCTGCCGCTGATGAAGCCGGGGCTGGCGAACGCCTTCCTCGTGGGCTTCATCGAGAGCATTGCCGACTTCGGCAACCCGGTGGTGGTGGGCGGGCAGTACGCGGTGCTGTCGACCGACATCTTCTTCGCCATCGTCGGCGCCCAGTACGACCAGGGGAGGGCGGCCTCGCTGGCGCTGATCCTCACCGGCTTCGCGCTCGCGGTGTTCTTCATCCAGCAGCGCGTGCTGGGCAAGGCCAACTACACCACCGTGTCCGGCAAGGGCGACGCCGGGCTGCCGATGCCGCTGCCCGATCGCGTGCGCAAGCTCTGCGTGGGCGTGGCCGGGCCATGGCTCGCGTTCACGTTGATCGTCTACCTGTTCGCCTTCATCGGCGGCTTCGTGCAGACCTGGGGCCGCGACTACACGCCGACGCTGAAGCACTTCATCACCGCGTTCGACCTGCAGTGGGGCACGCACGGGCTGGTGTGGGCGGGCACGGCGTGGAACTCGCTCTTCACCACCGTGAAGCTGGCGGCCATCGCGGCGCCGGTCTGCGCCGCCATCGGCCTGCTCATCAGCTGGCTGCTGGCGCGCACGCAGTTCGTCGGCCAGCAGGCCTTCGAGTTCGGCGCGCTGCTGGCGTTCGCGATCCCCGGCACGGTGCTCGGCGTGAGCTACATCCTCGCCTTCAACGTGCCGCCCTTCGAGCTGACCGGCACCGGCCTCATCATCGTGCTGTGCTTCGTGTTCCGGAACCTGCCGGTGGGCGTGCGCGCCGGCACCGCCAGCTTCAAGCAACTGGACAAGAGCCTCGACGAAGCGAGCACGATGCTGCGCGCCGGCACGGCGACGACGCTGCGCCGCGTCGTGCTGCCGCTCTTGAAGCCGGCGCTGGTGGCCGCCCTGGTCTACAGCTTCGTGCGCAGCATGACGACGGTGTCGGCGGTGATCTTCCTGGTGACGGCGGAGAACGAGCTCGCCACCACCTACATCATCGGCCGCGTCGGCAACGGCGACTACGGCGTCGCGCTCGCCTACTGCACGGTGCTGATCGTGCTGATGTCGGCGGCGACGGCGCTGATCCAACTTCTCGTCGGCGAGCGCAAGCTGGGCCGCAGAAAGACCGCATGAGCATCGAATTCAAGGGCGTCACGAAGCGCTATGGCGGCGGCGACGCGCCGCTGGTCGTGAAGGGCATCGACCTCACGGTGCCCAAGGGCACGCTGACCACCATCCTCGGCCCCAGCGGCTGCGGCAAGACCACCACGCTGCGCATGATCGCGGGGCTCGACGCACCCAGCGGCGGCCGGATCCTGATCGACGGCCAGGACGTCACGCACCTGGGCGCGGCCGAGCGCAACGTCAGCATGGTGTTCCAGAGCTACGCGCTGTTCCCGCACATGAGCGTGATCGGCAACGTGGGCTACGGCCTGTCGGTCAGCGGCGTGAGCAAGGACGAGACCCAGCGCCGCGCGCGCGGCGCGCTGGAAACCGTGGGCCTCACCGGCTACGACGAGCGCCTGCCGAGCGAACTTTCCGGCGGCCAGCAGCAGCGCGTGGCGGTGGCGCGCGCGCTGGTGCTCGAACCCAGCGTGATGCTGTTCGACGAGCCGCTGTCGAACCTGGACGCGCGCCTGCGCCGCAACATGCGCGAGGAGATCCGCGCGCTGCAGCAGCGCCTGAAGCTCACGGTGGCCTACGTCACGCACGACCAGGCCGAGGCGCTGGCCGTCAGCGACCAGATCATCGTCATGGAGGCCGGCCTCGTCGCGCAAGCCGGCTCGCCCGAGCAGCTGTACGAACAGCCCGCCAGCGAGTTCGTCGCCGGCTTCATGGGCGAGGCGATGCTGTTCGACGCCGAGTCGCTGGCCGACGGCCGCGTGCGCCTGGGCCCGCTGACCGTGCAGCCGCGCAAGCCGGCGCCGGCCGGCCGCGTGAAGCTGGCGGTGCGGCCCGAGGCCTGGGCGTTGGGCGACGCCGCTGGCGGCCTGGCCGGCACGGTGAGCAAGAGCGCCTACCTGGGCAGCTTCCTCGAAGTGACGCTGGACACCGAGCTCGGCTCGATCTTCGTCGTCGTGCCCGACGTGCAGCGCGCCTGGACGCCCGGCGACCGCGCGGCGCTGACGCTGGGCGCGCGCGGCGTGTCGGTGGTCAACGCGCAGCCGGCCCGCTAGAACACCACCTCGTAGCGCAGCGCCTTCCAGCGCAGGATGGCGCTGCGCGGGCGGATCGTCTCCAGCGTGACGCCGGGCGCCACCGCATCGCCTTCGCGCAGCAGCTGGCCGGCGACGATGAGCATGCGGGCCGCCGGCGCGTCGGAGTAGATCGCGCCGCCGATCGCCACCGCGGGCAACTGGCGGCGCACGTCCTCGGGCAGCTGGTCGAAGGCGATCACGGGCGCGGCCGGCGTGGCCTCGGAGGCAACGCGCTCGCGCGCGCGGGCCGCTGGCGCGGCCGGTTCGGGCGCCGGCGCCGCGGCCACGGGGGCCGCCGGTGGTGCCACCGGGGCGGCCGCGACCGGCGCGCGCGGCGGCGGCGGGGCTGCGGCGGGCGGTGGCAGCTCGAATGCCGGTGCGGGTGATGGTGTGGGCGTGGGCGCCGGCGTCGCTGCCGGCACGGGCATGGCCACCACCGGGGCGGCGGGGGCGCTCGCCACCGCCGACGGCGCGCTGCCCGCGAACCACCACCAGGCGCCGCTGACGCCCGCGCCCGCCAGCACCGCGGCCGCCACCCAGGGTGCGAGCGACGATCGCGCGGCCGCCGGCGCGGCCTCGGCGCCGGCCATCGCCTGCGAGTGCAGGCCCGGCACCTGGCCGCGCTCGCGTTCGCGCTCGGCGTCGGCGCGGCGAAGGGCGTCGAGGATGTAGGACATCGTTCAGGGCCCCAGTCGAGGTTCGTCGACGTCGCTGGCGCGGTTCAGCTGCATCAGCGTCATCGGGCCGGCCAGGCCGTCGGCCTTCAGGCCCTGCGCGACCTGGAACGCGGTGATGCGGGTCTTCAGCGGCACCGCCGGCTTGCCCGGCAGGCGTTCGGACATCCACGCCGACAAGGCGGGCGAGGGCGCCTCGCCGGGGGCGTCGCGCCAGCCGGGGGGCGTGCGCCAGAGGGTGGCGAATTCGCCGCGCCAGGCGCCCGCCAGCGCCGCCGGCGACACCGCCTGCACGACGCTGCCGGCGCGCAGCGCGAGGCTGCCGTCGCCGAGCGCGGTGACGAGCACCCAGCCGGGCTGGCCCTGCGCGTCGCGCAGCAGCAGCAGCGCAGGCCGGCCCAGGTCGCGCAGCGGGCCCGCGCCGCCGCTGCCGCGGAAGCAGGCCAGTTGCAGGCGCGGCGCCTGCTCGCACGGGTCGCCGGCCGGCAGGTCGGCGCGCCACAGTGCCGCCAGTTCGCGCCACGCGGCCGCTTCGCTGCGCAGCACGGCGGTGGCCAGCGCGCCGAGGTCGTCGGCCACCGGAGCGGCCGCCGGCGCCGATGCCGCCGAGGCCGCGGCCAGCGCCGCCGAGGCCGCGGCCGACGCTGCAGCCGCCGCCGCCGAGGCCGCTTCCGCGGCTTCCGCCGCCACGGCGCGCGCGGCCGGCCGCGTCGGCCAGTAGGCCACCGCCACCGCGAGGCCGATGGCGCCGGCGATCGCCAGCGCCGCCGTCAGCGCGCCGTTCGCGAGCCCGCTGCCGCGCGCCGGCGCGGGCTTGCGCGCGGGGGCCGCGGGGGTGGCGCGGCGACCCTTGTCGAACACCTCGTCGGCCGCCTTCTCGACGATCTCGCGGTCGACGCGCGCCTTGCGGTTCGCGTAGGCCCCCAGCAGCGCGCGGTCGGCCAGCAGGTTGATGCGCCGCGGCACGCCGCCGGTCAGCTGGTGGATGCGCGCGAGCGCGCGCTCGTCGAACGGCGCCTCGCCGTCGAGCCCGGCGACCGCCATGCGGTGGCGGATGTAGTGCACGGTCTCGGCCGCGCTCAGCGCCGGCAGGTGGTAGCGCGCGATCACGCGCTGCGCCATCTGCTCCATGCGCGGGCGCGCCAGCATGTCGCGCAGCTCGGGCTGGCCGATGAGGATGATCTGCAGCAGCTTGCGCTCGGCCGTCTCCAGGTTGGTCAGCAGGCGCAACTGCTCCAGCACCGCAGGAGACAGGCTCTGCGCCTCGTCGATGATGAGCACGCTGTGGCGGCCGGCGGCATGCTGCTGCAGCAGGAAGGCGTTCAGGCGGTCGACGTATTCCTTCACCGTCGCGGTGGCGGCCGGGCGCTCGATGCCGAACTCCTCGCACACCGTCTGCAGCAGCTCGATCACCTCCAGCTTGGGGTTGAAGATGTAGGCGACGTTGCTGTTCTCGGGCACCTGGTCCAGGAAGCAGCGGCAGACCGTGGTCTTGCCGGCGCCGATCTCGCCCGTCAGCAGCACGAAGCCGCCACCGCCCGAGACGCCGTACAGCAGGTGCGCCAAAGCCTCCCGGTGCGCTTCGCTCATGAAGAGGAAGTGCGGATCGGGGGCGATCGAGAAGGGCTCGCGCTTGAGGCGGAAGTGCGCCGCGTACATGGCCCCGAGGATAGCCGCAGGCCGAACCGCGGCAGCCGTCACGTTCGCCGGCGCACGCGTGCCGGCGCGCCCCGGGCGGCACCGAGAATGGCCGCCCGATGCCGGACACCCCGCCCGCCCCCGCCGACCCGGCGCGCCGCCTGCGCTGCCCGCGCTGCACCGAGCCGATGACCGCATTGGCGCTGAGCTCGCACCGCCACGCGCCGGTCACGGTGGACCATTGCGGCGGCTGCCGCCTGGTGTGGTTCGACGCCCTCGAATCGGTGCAGCTCGACGCGCTCGGCTGGGTGCGCCTGCTGCGCACGATGGAAAGCGGCCTGGCGCGGCCGCTCGCCCTGGCGCAGGTGGCGCGGCCGGCGTGCCCGGTCTGCCAGGTCGGCCTGAAGGTGGTGCGCAACCGCACCCGCTACGGCCGCTTCGCGGCGCAGGAATGCCCGCAGGGCCACGGCCACCTGAGCGGCCACGCCAGCCTGCTGGCCGAACGTGGCCTGGTGCGCCCGCTGGGCCTGCCCGAGCGGCGCGCGCTGGCCGCCGAGCGCCACCCGCTGCACTGCCTGAACTGCGGCGGCCCGGCCGCCGCCGACGACGAGCACTGTAGCTGGTGCGGCACCGTGCTCTCGGTGATCGACCTGCCGCGCCTGGCCCATTCGCTGCAGGTGCGCGACGCCGCGATGGCGCCGTCGCCGGGCGAACGCGGTCGCCACGCCAGCTGGCCCTGCCGCGGTTGCGGCGCCGCGCTGGACCCCGGGCGCGACGCCGAATGCCCGGCCTGCGGCCACCCGGTCGTCGCGCTGCAGTTGCCCGACATCGACCCGCTGCTCGACGAGGCCGAGGCCGCGCTCGCGGCCCACGCCGCGGCCGTGGCGCGCGTGCGCGAGCGCTTCCCGAGCGGCCGCCGCGCCCCCGCCGCCGACGCGCCGGCGGCCGTGATCACGTCGCGCGAGGTGCGCCCCTGGGGTTGGCCCGGCTGGCTGCCGCTGGTGGCGCTGGCCACGCTGGCCGCGCTGCTGTTCGGCTCGCTGCTCGGCGTGGCCCGCCCGTCGCCCGAGGCGGTGCTCGCCTTGCGCACCGGCCCCGCGCCGGCGACGCTGTGGCCCTGGGTGGCCGAACACGCGCGCCTCGCCCCGGGCGACACCCGCGACCAGCAGCGCCTGCGCCTGAACGTGCTCGACCTGCACCTGCGCCAGCTGACCGGCGGCCGCTGGCTGCCGGAGGGCAGGCTCGCCGAGCTGGCGCAGCGCCAGGTCGACCCCGGCTGGCTGCGCGAGAAGTGGCAAGTGGCGCTGCAGCGCTGGCTGACGACGCTGCCGGCCTCGTCGACCGACCCGCTGCCCGCCGCGGCGGCCAGCGCCGGCGAACGTTTCGTCGCCGATGCCCCGGCCGCCTGGGTCGAGGCCGGCGAGCGCCGGGTCGGCCTGTGGACGCCGCGCGTGCGCAACGAAGGCCCGCTGGCGCTGCCGGTCGCCGCGCTGCACCTGCGCATCCCCACCAGCGGCGGCGGCGGCCTGCCATGGCGCTGCGAGCCGACGGCGCCCGAGGCCGTGCCCGCGCTGGCGCCCGGCGCCGAGGTGCAGCTGCTGTGCCGCACGCACGTCGTGCCGGGCCGGCAGTCGAGCACCTGGGCCGAGGCGATGCAGGTCCTGCGCGAAGGCTCGCTCGCGCCGGAGTGGCAGCCTGGCGACGGCCGCCGCTCGGTCGACCTCACGCTGCTCGACAGCGTGGCGCAGGGCTTCGTCGAACGGGCCGCGCGCGGTGGCAGCGCCGGCGGCCTGCCGTGGGGCACGCGCTGGCACGGCCTCACGGGCGGGCGCCTGCTGGCCACGCTGGCGGCGCTGGCGCTGCTGGACTTCGTCGGGTTCTGCGTGCTGGCGCGCGGCCTCGGCGAGCGGCGCGCGATGGCGCTGCTGCTGCTGGCCGCGCTGCCGGTGTTCGTGCTGCTGGGCCGTGGCGAAGGCGCCGCGACGCCGCTGCTGGTGGGGGCCGGCGTGGCCGCGGTGGCGGTCGCGGTGTTCGGCTACCGCTTCGCCTTCCGGCTCTACCGCGACTGGGTGAGGCTGCGCCTGGGCCGCGGCTGAGCGGCCGGCGTCAGCTGCTGCGCGAGCCGCCGCCGGCGGCGCTGCCGATCACACCCACCAGGCCGGCGAAGGCCATCACGTACCAGAGCGCGGCGCTGCTGCCGGCGAGCTTCAGCAGGCCACCGCCGGCGGCGACGAGGCCGACCGCCGCGACCAGCGACACCAGCAGCATCGGCAGCGCCAGCAGCCGCGTCGGCAGCCGCACCGCGGGGTCGCGGCTGCCGATGACCAGCAGCGCGTAGCCGAGCACGGAGAACAGCGGGAACAGCACCCACAGCGACAGGCCCGGCGACGCCCCGGTGAAACCCAGCGCGGCGGCGACCAGCAGCAGCGCCGCCGCGAGACCGAGGAGGGCGAGCACGCCGCCGGCGATGACGAGAGCCATGGCACTACCGAGCCGAAGTGGGGGTGGCGGAAGCTTAAGCGCAAGACCCCGCGTCGCGAGGTCGAGATTCCGTGACTTTGCCGTAACCGGGAGCGCGAATAATGGGCGCCATGAACCAGCTCGACCAACTGAAGCGGCACACCACCGTCGTCGCCGACACCGGCAACTTCAAGCAGCTGGCGCAGTTCGCGCCGCGCGACGCCACCACCAACCCGTCGCTGATCCTGAAGGCGGTGCAGCAGGCCGACTACGCGCCGCTGCTCGTGGATACCGTGGCCGCGCACCGCACGCTGGCGCTCGACGCCATCGTCGACCGCGTGCTCGTGCGCTTCGGGCAGGAGATCCTGAAGGTGGTGCCGGGCCGCGTCAGCACCGAGGTCGACGCGCGGCTGTCCTTCGACACCGCGGCCACGTTGGAGCGCGCGCACCGGTTGATCGGGCTCTACGAAGCGGCGGGCATCGGCCGCGAGCGCGTGCTGATCAAGATCGCCAGCACCTGGGAAGGCATCCGCGCCGCCGAGGCGCTGGAGCGCGAGGGCATCCACTGCAACCTGACGCTGCTGTTCGCGTTTGCGCAGGCGGTGGCCTGCGGCGACGCGGGCGTCACGCTCATCAGCCCCTTCGTCGGCCGCATCTACGACTGGTACAAGAAGGCCGCCGGCGCGCAGTGGGACGAGGCCGCGAACGCCGGCCCGAACGACCCCGGCGTGAAGAGCGTGACGGCGATCTTCAACCACTACAAGCGCCACGGCATCGCGACGGAAGTGATGGGCGCCAGCTTCCGCAACACCGGGCAGATCGTCGCGCTCGCCGGCTGCGACCTGCTCACGATCAGCCCCGAGCTGCTGGCCGCGCTGCAGGCGAGCGACGCGCCGGTGCCGCAGGCGCTGGACGCCGCGCGCGCCAGGTCGATGGACCTGCCCGCCGTGCACCTGGACGAGCGCCGCTTCCGCTGGGCGCTGAACGAGGACGCGATGGCGACCGAGAAGCTCGCCGAAGGCATCCGCGCCTTCGCGGTGGACGCCGGCAAGCTCGACCAGCTGATCGAAAGGGCACGGGCATGAACCCGCTGCGCTGCGACCGCACCGAAGCCTGGGCGGCGCTCAAGGGCCACTACGAGGCCCACGGCCGCGACCTCGACCTGCGCGAGGCCTTCGCGCGCGACCCCGGCCGCTTCGCGAGCCTGAGCGTCGAGGCGCCGGAGCTCTTCGCCGACCTGTCGAAGAACCTCGTCGACCTGGCCACGCTGCGCTTCCTGCAGGACGTGGCGCGCGAATGCGACCTCGAGCGCCGGCGCGACGCGCTGCTCGCCGGCGAAGTGGCCAACCTCACCGAAGGCCGCGCCGTGCTGCACACCGCGCTGCGCGCGCCGAAGGGGGTGGCCTCGCCGTTCAACGCCGACGTGCACGCCGTGCTCGACGCCATGCTCGCCTACGCCGAGCGCGTGCGCGCCGACGACGGCATCACCGACATCGTCAACATCGGCATCGGCGGCAGCGACCTCGGGCCGCAGATGGTGGTGCCGGCGCTCGACGCCTTCTGCCAGCGCGGCAAGCGGCTGCACTTCGTCAGCAACGTCGACGGCCACGACATCACGCCGGTGCTGCGCGGGCTGGACCCGAAGAAGACGCTGGTCATCGTCGCCAGCAAGACCTTCACGACGCAGGAGACGATGGCCAACGCGGCGGTCGCGCGCGCCTGGTTCCTGGCCGGCGGCCAAGGCGTGAACGAAAGCGACATCGCGCGCCACTTCGCCGCCACCACCACCAACGTGAAGGCCGCCGCCGAGTTCGGCATCACCACCACCTTCGGCTTCTGGGACTGGGTGGGCGGCCGCTACTCGCTGTGGAGCGCCATCGGCCTGCCGATCGCCATCGCCATCGGCGAAGCGAACTTCCGTGCGCTGCTCGCCGGCGCGCACGCGTTGGACCGCCACTTCGCCGAGGCGCCGCTGGCGCAGCACCTGCCCGTGCTGCTGGGGCTGCTGGACGTCTGGTACCGCAACTTCCACGGCTTCACCAGCCGCAGCGTCGCGCCCTACCACCAGGGGCTGCGGCGCCTGCCGGCCTACCTGCAGCAGCTGGAGATGGAGAGCAACGGCAAGTGCGTCGACGTCGACGGCCACGCGCTGCCCTATGGCACCAGCCCGGTGGTGTGGGGCGAGCCGGGCACGAACGGCCAGCACGCCTACTTCCAGATGCTGCACCAGGGCACCGACGTGATCCCGGTCGAGTTCATCCTCGTCAAGACGGCGGCGCACCCGCATGCCGACCTGCAGACCAAGCTGCTCGCCAACGGCCTGGCGCAGAGCGCCGCGCTGATGCTGGGCAAGGACACCGACAGCGCGCGCGCCGAGAAGGCGCCCACCGCGTCGGCCACGCTGGACCGCGACGTGCTGGCGCGCCACCGCAGCTTCCCCGGCAACCGGCCCAGCACCACCTTCGTGCTGGACGCGCTGACGCCGCGCTCGCTGGGCGCGCTGATCGCGCTCTACGAGCACCGCGTGTTCACCAGCGGCGCGCTGTGGGGCATCAACAGCTTCGACCAGTGGGGCGTGGAACTCGGCAAGGCGCTGTGCAACGACCTGCTGCCGCGCCTGGCCAGCGGCGACACCGCCGGCCTGGACGGCAGCACCGCCGGCCTGCTGAAGAGGCTCACCGCATGAGGATCGTCTGGGACTTCGGCGGCGTGCTCTTCCAGTGGCGCCCGCCCGAGCTGATCAAGCGCGAACTGCCGCAGCGTGCCGCCACCGACGAAGCCGCCGCGCACTGGGTGCGCGAGATCTTCCAGGGCTACGAAGGCGACTGGGGTCACTTCGACCGCGGCACGGTCGAGGTGCCCGACCTGGTGCAGCGCATCGCACGCCGCACCGGCCTCACCGAAGCCGAGGTGCAGTCGGTGGTCGACGGCGTGCCGCACGAACTGCAGCCGATCCGCGAGTCGGTGGCGCTGCTGGCGCAGCTGCGCGCGGCCGGCCATTCGCAGGTCTTCCTGTCGAACATGCCGGCGCCCTATGCCGACCACCTGGAGGCCACGCACGACTTCGTCGGCTGGTTCGAGGACGGCGTGTTCTCGGCGCGCGTGAAGGCCATCAAGCCCGAGCCCGACATCTTCGCGCTCGCCGCCGAACGGTTCGGCGTGCCGCCTGCGGAGCTGCTGTTCTTCGACGACCACCTGCCCAACATCAAGGCCGCGCGCGCCGCGGGCTGGCATGCTGAACCCTTCACCGATGCCGCCGCCGCGCTGCCCGCGCTGCGCGCGCACGGCCTGATCGACTGACCCCAAGGACCGACCGCACATGAAGTGGCTGCGTTTCCTGCACGGCGGCGAACCCGCCTTCGGCACCCTCGACGGCGACACGGTGCTGCGGCAGCGCGGCCACCTCTTCGGCGCCACCGAGCCCACCGGCGAGCGCCTGCCGCTGGCCGGCCTGGCGCTGCTGGCGCCGGTGGTGCCCGGCAAGGTCATCGGCCTGTGGAACAACTTCCGCGCCGCGGCCGAGAAGAACGGCTGGGCCGCGCCGGCCGAGCCGCTGTACTTCCTGAAGTCGCCCGGCAGCGTGGTCGGGCCCGGCCACCCGATCCCGGTGCCCACGTCGTACGACGGCCGCGTGGCCTATGAAGGCGAGCTCGCCGTCGTCATCGGCCGGCGCGCGCGCGCGGTGTCGGTGGACAACGCGCCCTCGCACATCTTCGGCTACTGCTGCGCCAACGACGTGACCGCGCTCGAACTGCTGCAGCGCGACCCCGCCTTCCCGCAGTGGGCGCGCGCCAAGAGCTTCGACGGTTTCGGCGCGCTCGGCCCCGTGATCGAGACCGCCTTCGACCCCGCGGGCGCCACGCTGCGCACGCTGGTGGGCGGGCGCGAACGCCAGAACTACGCACTCTCCGACATGTTCTTCCCGCCCGCCGAGCTGGTGTCGCGCCTGTCGCACGACATGACGCTGGAGCCGGGCGACGTGATCCTCTGCGGCACCTCGCTGGGCGTGCTGCCGATGAAGCCGGGCACCACGGTCGAGGTCGTCGTCGACGGAATCGGCACGCTGGCTAACACCTATGGTTGACACCACCTCGGCGGCGGCCCAGCGCGAAGCTGCCGAGCGCTTCGACAGCCACCTGCATGCGCTGGCCGCGCGGGGCTGGGGCGGCCTGTCGCCGATCTCGCTGGCGCTGGCCTGGGTCGACTGGTCGCTGCACCTGGCCACGCAGCCGGCGCAGGCGGCGCGGCTCGCGGTGGCGGCGCAGCAGCGCGTCGCCGAGGCCGGCCTGCGCCTGCTGGAAGGCACGGCGCCGGCGAGCGACGACCCGCGCTTCGCCGCGCCGGCCTGGAGCACCTGGCCCTGGCCGGTGCTGACCGAGGCCTACCGCGCCGCCGAAGACTGGTGGCAGGACGCCACCACGCTGCGCGGCATGACGCCGCACCACCGTGACATGACGCGCTTCTTCGCGCGCCAGTGGCTGGACATGCTGTCGCCGGCGAACGCCGGCCTCGCCAACCCCGAGGTGCTGCAGCGCACCGGCGAGCGCCTGGGCGGCAACCTCGTCGACGGCACGCTGAACGCGCTCGACCACTGGCGCGAGCAGCATGGGCTGGAGCGCCTGCGCCCGCTGCCGCGCCCCTACGTGCCGGGGGTGGACGTCGCCGTCACGCCGGGCAAGGTGGTGCACCGCAACCACCTCGTCGAGCTGATCCAGTACGCGCCGGCCACGCCCACGGTGCACGCCGAGCCGGTGTTCATCGTGCCGAGCTGGATCATGAAGTACTACATCCTCGACCTGTCGCCGGCGAACTCGTTCGTGCGTTGGCTGGTGTCGCAAGGCCACACCGTCTTCATCCTCAGCTGGCGCAACCCGGACGAGGGCGACGCACTGCTCGGACTGGACGACTACCTCGAGCTCGGCGTGTTCGATGCGCTCGCCGCCATCGCCCGCCTGGTGCCCGGCGAGGCGGTGCACGCCTGCGGCTACTGCCTGGGCGGCACGTTGCTGTCGCTGGCGGCGGCGGCGCTGGCGCGGCCCTCACGCATCGCGCGCGCGGAGATGCTGGCGCCGCTGGCCAGCGTGTCGCTGCTGGCCGCCGAGACCGACTTCACCGAGCCGGGCGAGATGGGTGTGCTGATCGACGAGTCGCAGGTCACGCTGCTGGAGGACATGATGGCCGAGCGCGGCTTCCTCACCGGGCCGCAGATGGCGGGCTCGTTCGCGTACCTGCACTCGCGCGAGCTGGTGTGGTCGCAGCGCACGCGCGAGCTCTGGCTCGGCGAGGAGAGCGCGCCGAACGACCTGATGGCCTGGAACGCCGACACCACGCGCATGCCGGCCGTGATGCACAGCGAGTACCTGCGCCGCTGCTACCTGCGCAACGAGATCGCCGAAGGGCGCTTCCCGGTCGAAGGGCGGCCGGTGGCGCTGTCGGACATCCACTGGCCGATGTTCGTCGTCGGCACCGAGAAGGACCACGTGTCGCCGTGGAAGTCGGTCTACAAGATCCACCGCCTGGCCGACACCGAGATCACCTTCGTGCTGACGAACGGCGGCCACAACGCCGGCATCGTCAGCGAGCCGGGCCACGCGAACCGGCACTACGCCATCGCCACGCGCCCGGCCGACGGTCCTTGGCAGGACCCGGAGGCCTGGGCCGCGGCGGCGCCGCGCGTGGAAGGTTCGTGGTGGACGGCCTGGCACGGCTGGCTCGTCGCCCCGGGCCGCGGCCGGCGCGTGCCGGCCCGCGTGCCCGCCGCCGCGGCGCCCGACGCACCCGGCGCGAACGTGCACGTGCGCTACGCGGACTGAGAAGCCGCAGCCTTCAGAACGTTTCCCAGTTGCCGTCGTCCTGCGCGGCGGTGGGCGCCGGGGCGGCGGCGGGCTTGCGGACCACCGGCTTCGCGGCGGGCTTGGCGGCCGGCAGCGGTGCCGGCTTTGCCGCCGTGGCGATCACGCGCGCGGCGATCGCCGCCGGCCGCTCGACCGCCGCCATCGCGGCCATCGGCGCCGCGGCCGGGGCCGGCGCGCCGAGGCGGAACACCGCCACCGTCTCGAGCAGGCGCTCGGCCTGGCGCTTCAGGCTGTCGGCGGCGGCGGCGCTCTCCTCGACGAGTGCCGCGTTCTGCTGCGTCACCTTGTCGATCTGGCCGACCGCTTCGCCGACCTGCTCGACGCCGGCGCTCTGCTGCGCGCTGGCGGCGCTGATCTGGCCCATCAGCTCGGTCACGCGCTCGACCGACCGCGACACCTCGCGCATCGTCGTGCCGGCCTCGTCGACCAGCGTGTTGCCGGCCTCGACGCGGTCCAGGCTGTTGCCGACCAGCGCCTTGATTTCCTTCGCGGCGGCGGCGGCGCGCTGCGCCAGCGAGCGCACCTCGCCGGCGACGACGGCGAAGCCGCGCCCCTGCTCGCCCGCACGCGCCGCCTCCACCGCAGCGTTGAGCGCGAGGATGTTGGTCTGGAAGGCGATGCCGTCGATGGTGCCGATGATCTCGGCGATCTGGCGCGCGGCGGCGTCGATGCCCTTCATCGTGTCGACCACCTGCCCGATGGTGGCGTTGCCGCGCCCGGCCACCGCACTCGCTTCCTGCGCCAGCGTGCTGGCGCGGCGGGCGGCCTCGGCGTTCGTCGCCACGGTGGTGTTCAGCTCTTCCATCGACGCCGCCGTCTGCTGCAGCGAGCTGGCCTGTTCTTCGGTGCGGCCCGACAGGTCGAGGTTGCCCTGCGCGATCTGCGCGCTCGCGGTGGCCACCGACTCGGCGTTCTGGCGCACGTCGCCGACCACGTTCGCGAGCTGACCCTGCATGCGCAGCAGGGCGCCGGCCACGCTGTCGGGCGCCGGCAGGGCGTGGAAGCGGCCGTCGAGCGCGCCGTCGGCGATGTGCGCCGTGAACTCGCGCAGCTCGGTCGGCTCGGCGCCCAGGCGTTGCAGCAGCGTGCGCACGAACAGCAGGCCGAACGCCGACAGCAGCGTGGCCGCCACGGCGATGGCGCCCAGCAGCACCCAGCGGCTCTCGGCGAACAGGCGCTCCTGCCCGGCGACGGTGGACTTGGCCGATTCGCCGATCAGCTCGCCCAGCTGCGCCAGCTGCAGTTCGAGCGCGTCGAAGTGCTTTTCCCAGTCCGCGATCTGCGCCGCCGTCGCCGTGCCGGCGAGGGCCGCCTCGGCGAGCTGGCGGCTGCCGTCCACGTAGGCCGTCAGCAGCGGCCGCGTCGTCGCCAGCGCGTTGCGCAGCGCCTCGGTGTCGACTTCGCGGTCGAGCGTGCCGAGGTGCGTCTGCAGCTCGTCGCCGTGTTCGGCGAGTTCCTTCAGGATCGTCTGCTTGCGCTCGGCCTCGGCCTTCGGGCCGGCCAGCTGCGCGGTCAGCACATAGCTCCGCAGGGTGTCGTGCAGCATGTCGACCTCGCCCTGGGCGTGGGTCAGGCGCACGTCGCCCAGCACGTCCTGCGCCATGGCCTGGCTGCGCTGCATGTTGACGACGGACAGGCCCCCGAGGGCGAGGATGGCGAGCAGCGCGATGGCGGCGAAGGCCGCGACACTGGTGCGCACGGAGAGTCGGCTGAGCAGGTTCATGGCGAGCGTTCCGGTCGACGGAGGCACGGTGGCGCCTCACAATGATCAAAATGATACTTCAGGAGTGAAGTGATTCGATCGATCTGGCGACGTCGGATGTGACGCTTTGCGCACCGCAGCGGCGCTGCGGGCCCTCGTGGCGCGAGGTTTCAGCCAGCGGCGCGGGAGACCCGCGAGGCAGGTTCAGAAAAACGATAAAAACGCTGATTCAGGTGGCGCGCCACCTCGTCGATGTCGGCGTCGGGCCAGTTCAACTGCGCCTCGCTCTGCCAGCGTTTCACCAGCGCGCGCAGGCTCGCCCAGTCGGTAGCGGCGCGGTTGTTGCGCCAGTGCATCTGCGTCGTGTGGCAGGCGCCGCAGTGGTTGTCGTAGAGCAGGGCGCCGCGCGACGCGTTCGGCTGGGCCGCTGCCGGCGCGGCGGCCAGCCAAAGCGTGGCGACGAGGACGGCAGGCAGCAGGGGCTTCATGGTGGCCCATCGTAGCGCCGGCCGGCGGCCAGCAGCTCGGGCGTGCCGATGAGCGTGTTGAGGCCGTCGAAGTCGAGCATGCGGTCCTGGAACGGCCGCGTGCTGCCGTGCGCGGCGAGGCTGCCGTAGTAGTCCTGCAGCGTCTTCGCCACCGCGCGCGCGGTGCCGCCGGGGAAGATGGCGATGCGGAAGCCGCGCGCCTGCAGCGCCGCCGTGTCCTGCACCGGCGTCTTGCCGCCTTCGACCATGTTGGCGAGCAGCGGCACGCGGTGCGCGAAGCGTGCGCAGGCGGCGTCCATCTGCTCGGGCGTGCGCAGCGCCTCGATGAAGAGGGCGTCGACGCCGGTGGCCAGGTACGCCGCGGCGCGGTCGAGCGCCGCCTCCAGCCCTTCGACGGCCAGCGCGTCGGTGCGCGCCATCACCAGCGTGCGCTCGCGCGCATCGAGCGCGGCGCGCAGCTTGCCCACCATCTCGGCCACCGGCACCACGCCCTTGCCGTCGAGGTGGCCGCAGCGCTTGGGAAAGGTCTGGTCCTCCAGCTGCACCATCGCCGCGCCGGCGCGTTCGAAGCCGCGCACCGTGCGCTGCACGTTGAGCGCGTTGCCGAAGCCGGTGTCGGCGTCGACGATCACCGGCACGCGCACGCGTTCGGTGATGCGCGCCAGCGTGTCCTGCACCTCGGTGAAGGTGGTGAGGCCGATGTCGCTGCGGCCCAGGCGCGTGTAGGCGATGCTGGCGCCGCTGAGGTACAGCGCCTCGAAGCCGGCCTGTTCGGCGACGAGCGCCGTGAGTGCGTCGTAGACGCCGGGGGCCAGCAGCAGCTTCGGTTGGGCCAGGCGTTGCTTCATGCGTTCATCTCCCGCGCTGCGATGTATCCGCCGGCCACCGCGCTCAACAGCCCGTTGCCCGACAGGTAGCCCCAGACCGCATTGCCCGACACGCCGCGCGCGGCGCCGCCGGCGGCGAAGAGGTTGGCGCGGGCGTTGCAGCGCGCGTCCACCGCCAGGCCGCCCTGCGTGTGGAACAGCGCGCCGGTCACCTTGACCGCGGCATACGGCGCTTCGAGCTGCGTGCCGGCGAGCGTGGCGCGCAGCGTGTCGGCGTCGCAGCCGATCAGCGCGGCGAGCGCGGGCACGTCGGCCGCAACCTTCACCGCGCCGTGCGCTTCGGCGTCGACGAAGTCGGGAAACGCGCGGCCCAGCGCGAGCAGCCGACCGTCGATCACGTTCCATGCCGTGCGGCCGGGCTGCGCCAGCACGTGCACGGCGGCTTCGCTGTAACCCTGCGTTTCGTCGTGGAAGCGCTGTCCTTCGGCGTTGACCTGCACGCCGCCTTCCATCATCAGCGCCCAGGTGATCAGCGCGCCCTGCGGCACCGCCCACGAGCCGTGGCCCTGGTAGCCGCCGAGGTCGGCGAGTTCGAGGCCGAGCGCACGCGCCCACGCGATGGCGCTGCCGTCGTTGCCGGCGTGGCCGCCGAAGACGGCGCCGCGCATCTCGGGCAGCAGGTCGTCCACCATGGCGGCGTTGCCGCCGAAGCCGTTGCAGGCCAGCAGCAGCGCGCCGCAGGCGAGGTGTTCGACGCCGCCGTCCGGCCGCAGGTAGCCGACGCCGACGATGCGTTCGCCGTTCCACCAGAGTTCGTGCACGCGCGCGTTCGTCACCAGCATCGCGCCGGCGCGCTCGGCGGCAGCGGCGAGCGCGCCGACGAGCGCGGCGCCGGTCTTCGCGGCCAGCGTGTGCATGCGGCGCACCGAGTGGCCGGGGTAGAGGAAGCCGTCGAGCAGCTCGAAGGCGAGGCCGTGGCGCTCCTGCAGCGCGTCGAGCGCGGGGGCGATGGCCTCGGTGTAGGCCTTCACGAGATGCGGCGCGGCCGTGTCGTGGGCCTTGCGCTGGATGTCGGCCGCGAACAGCGCGGCGCTGTCGTCGACGCCCGCCGCGCGCTGCACGCGCGTGCCGGCGGCCGGGATGAAGCCCGACGACAGCGCGGTGCTGCCCTGCGGCGTGGCGTCGCGCTCCAGCAGCACGCAGTCGAGCCCGCGTTCGCGCAGGAAGATCGCCGCCGTCAGCCCGCAGGCGCCGGCGCCGACGATGGCCACCGGCACCGCGGGCGTGCCGGCGGGCATCGCCTTGGCGTGGACGATGCTCGGCGCCACGCGCTCAGGCCGTCGGCCGGTGCAGGTACTGCCCGCGCGGCTTGCCCAGCACCTGGCAGTCTTCGTAGACCTTGTGGCCGCGCAGGAAGGTGGCGTCGACGCGTGCCGACATCTCCAGCCCTTCGAACGGCGTGTAGCCCTGCGTCGACGGCGAATCCTTCGCGGCGATGGTCCAGGTCTTCGCGGGGTCGACGATCGCGATGTCGGCGTCGAAGCCTTCGGCCAGGTCGCCCTTGCGGTTGAGGCCGTAGCGCTGCGCCGGGTTCCAGCTGAGCACGCGCGCCATGTGGTTGTAGCCCATGCCGCGCTTCGTGCCTTCGCTCACCAGCGCGGGCAGCAGGTACTCGGTGCCGCCGAAGCCGGACTTGGCCATCCAGATGTTGCCGAAGTAGCGCTTGGGCACCTTCGTCTCGTGGCGGCAGCAGGCGTGGTCGCTCACCACCCAGTCCAGTTCGCCGGCGAGCAGCGCTTCCCAGAGGAACTCGACGTCCTCGCGCGGGCGGATCGGCGGGTTCACCTTCGCCAGCTCGGCCGCCTTCGAGTTCACGTCGAGCACCAGGTGGCCGATGGTGACCTCGCGCTTGAAGTCGATGTGCGGGAAGACCTCGCTCATCATCATCGCCGCCTGCACCGCCTTGCGCGACGAGAGGTGCAGCAGGTTGATGTTGGGCAGCGCGGTCTCGTTCGCCAGGTAGGCGGCGGTGAACACCGCAAGGCCTTCGCTGTGCTGCGGGCGCGAGGCGCTGTACGCGGCCAGGCCCTTCAGCGACTTGTCCTTCTCGACCAGCTTCGTATAGGCGGTCATGATCTCCGCCGTCTCGCAGTGCAGGCTGAGCGAGATCTGGTGCGCGCGCTCCGGGAAGCGTTCGCGCGCGGCCTGCAGCCCGCGCATGATGAACTCGAAGTGCGCCACGTCGTAGCGCTCGTCGTCGCCGATCATCAGGAACTGGCGCTGCGAATCGCTGGCGCCGTGCAGGCCGTGCGAGCCGTAGAACATGAAGATCTTGAAGCTGGCGACGCCGTGCTTGTCGATCAGCATCGGCAGCTCTTCGATGTGCTTGCGGTCCATCGGCGCGAGGTGGAAGCCGTAGTCGACGTGGAAGCGGTTCTTCGCCAGCTTCAACACCTCGGGGAAGAACTTCGCGTAGGGCCCGCCCTTGTTCAGGTAGTACTGGCCGGTGCGGAAGTAGTTCAGCGACGAGGTCACGCCGCCCATCGCCGCGGCCTTGCTCTCGCTGACCGCGTCTTCTTCCAGCGGCGAGTAGATGCCGCTGTGCATGTGCGCGTCCACCACGCCGGGGAAGGCGAGGCGCCCCTTTCCGTCGTACACCGCCTTCGCGCGCTGCACGCCCAGGCCGGGCGCGATCTTCGCGACCTTGCCGTCCTTCACCGCGATGTCGGCGTCGTGCACCACGTTGCCGTGCGGCCGTACCACGCGCACGTTCTTCAGCAACAGGTCGAATTCCGGCGTGCTCATCCGCTCTTCTCCATTCGTCGTTTCAGTTGGTTCATCAGGCCACCGGCTTCGACCATGTCGAGCAGGAAGCCGGGGATCGGTTCGCAGACGATTTCCTCGTTGCGCGCACGCCGCACGACACCGGCGCGGGCGTCGAAGCTGATGGCGTCGCCGTCGAGGATGCGCTTCGCGTCCCGGCAGGTCAGCAGCAACAGGCCCACGTTGAAGGCGTTGCGGAAGTACAGCCCCGAATAGCTCGGCGCGATCACGGCTGCCACGCCCAGGTGCACCAGCACGCTGGCCGCCTGCTCGCGCGAAGATCCGATGCCGAAGTTCTCGCCCGCGACGATCACGTCGCCCGGCCGCACCTGGCGCGCGAACTCGGGCCGCACGGCCTCGAGGCAATGCTTGCCGATCACCTCCAGGCCATGCTTCATGGCGTGGCCCGGGGCGAGCTGGTCGGTGTCGATGTCGGCCGGGAGCCGCCAGGTTCTCATGCTGCGGCCTTCGACGTCTCTCGGCACGTTGCGCCCGTTCGTTCTGTGGCGGTCGCGAGCGCCCGGGGTGCCCCACTGCGCTCATGTCCCCCGCGTCGGGCTGCGCCCGCCGCTCCTCCTTTACTTCGCTCCGTGGGGCACCCCGTGCACTCGCTCCGGCACCGCTGGTGGCGTGCGACCTGCGGGCACGCCAC
>CAUJHQ010000108.1 GCA_963204815.1 Pseudomonadota bacterium
CGGAAGATGTCCGCCACCACGTCGCCGTCGCCGCCCAGCAGCGCCTTCGTCGAACACATCTCGGCGCAGGCCGGCAGCTTGCCTTCGGCAAGGCGGTTGCGGCCGTACTTGTCCCACTCGGCTTCGCTGCCGTTGGCCTCCGGGCCGCCGGCGCAGAAGGTGCACTTGTCCATCTTGCCGCGCAGGCCGAAGGTGCCGTTGGTCGGGAACTGCGGCGCGCCGAACGGGCAGGCGTAGCTGCAGTAGCCGCAGCCGATGCAGACGTCCTTGTCGTGCAGCACCACGCCTTCGTCGGTGCGGTAGAAGCAGTCGACCGGGCAGACCGCCATGCAGGGCGCGTCGGAGCAGTGCATGCACGCCACCGAGATGCTCTTCTCGCCGGCCACGCCGTCGTTCAGCGTGACGACGCGGCGGCGGTTCACGCCCCAGGGCACGTCATGCTCGGCCTTGCAGGCCGTCGTGCAGCCGTTGCACTCGATGCAACGCTCGGCGTCGCAGATGAATTTCATTCGGGCCATCGTTGCGACTCCTTAAGCCGTGGCGCGTTCGACCTGGCAGACCGTGGTCTTGGTCTCCTGCATCATCGTCACGCTGTCGTATCCGTAGGTGGTGGCGGTGTTGACCGCCTCGCCGCGCACCACCGGCATCGCGCCGGTGGGGTAGTACGGCGCGAGGTCGACGCCGCCCCAGCGGCCCGAGAAGTGGAACGGCAGGAACACGGTCTCGGCGTCGACGCGCTCGGTGACGAGCGCCTTCACGCGCAGGCCCTTGAACTCCGGCAGCGCGGCCATCGACGGCGTCTTCACCCACACGTACTCGCCGTTGCGGATGCCGCGGTCGTTCGCGGCGCGCGGGTTGATCTCGACGAACATCTCCTGCTGCAGTTCGGCCAGCCAGGGGTTCGAGCGCGTCTCCTCGCCGCCGCCTTCGTACTCGACCAGGCGGCCGCTGGTCATGATCAGCGGGAAGGTCTTGCCGATGTCCTTGTTCTTCTCCTGCAGGCTCTTGTAGAGCGTGGGCAGGCGCCAGAAGGCCTTCTTGTCGTCGTGCGTCGGGTACTTGGCAACGAGCTCGGGCCGGTTGCTGTAGATCGGCTCCCGGTGCTGCGGGATGGGATCGGGGAAGTTCCACACGACGGCGCGCGCCTTCGCGTTGCCGAACGGATGGCAACCGTGGTTCTTCATCGTCACGCGGATGATCCCGCCCGACGAATCGGTCTTCCAGTTCTTGCCCTCGGCGGCCTTCTGCTCGGCTTCGGTCAGTTCGCCCCACCAGCCCAGCTTCTTCAGCAGCAGGTGGTCGAACTCGGGGTAGCCCATCGTCAGGTCGGCACCCTTGCTGTGCGAGCCCTCGCCGGCCAGCAGCGACACGCCGTCGCGCTCGACGCCGAAGTTCGCGCGGAAGTTGCCACCGCCGTCCATCACGTGCTTGCTGGTGTCGTACAGGTTCGGGCTGCCCGGGTGCTTGAGCTCCGGGTTGCCCCAGCACGGCCACGGCAGGCCGAAGTAGTCGCCGTCGAGCGAGTAGCCGGTCTCCTTGTCGACGCCGCCCTTGGCCTTCAGCGTCTTGACGTCGAAGACGTTCATGTTGCGCATGTGGGCCTTCAGGCGCTCCGGGCTCTGGCCCGTGTAGCCGATGGTCCAGACGCACTTGTTGATCTCGCGGAGGATGTCTTCGGGCATGGGCTCGTCCATGCCCTTGACCTTCTGCATCTTGTAGTTCTTGACCAGCTCCTTGTCGAAGCCCAGCTTCTGCGCCAGCTGGTACATGATCATGTGGTCGGTGCGGCTCTCCCAGAGCGGCTCGATGACCTTCTCGCGCCACTGGATCGACCGGTTCGACGCCGTGCACGAGCCGCTGGTCTCGAACTGCGTGCAGGCCGGCAGCAGGTAGACGGCGCGGTTCGGGTTCAGGTCCTCGGCCTTGCCGGGCATCGCCGCCATCGCGGCGGTGGCCGACGGGAAGGGATCGACGACGACCAGCAGGTCGAGCTTGTCCATCGCCTTCTTCATCTCGAGGCCGCGGCTCTGCGAGTTGGGCGCGTGGCCCCAGAAGAACAGGCCGCGCAGGTTGCTGTCCTGGTCGATCAGCTCGTTCTTCTCGAGCACGCCGTCGACCCAGCGCGACACCGTCATGCCGGACTTGGTCATCATGCCCGGCGCGTACTGCTTCTTCATCCACTCGAAGTCGACGTCCCAGGTCTTCGCGAAGTGCTTGAACGAGCCTTCGGCCAGGCCGTAGTAGCCGGGCAGCGAATCGGGGTTGGGGCCGACGTCGGTGGCGCCCTGCACGTTGTCGTGGCCGCGGAAGATGTTCGCGCCGCCGCCGCTGACGCCGATGTTGCCCAGCGCCAGCTGCAGGATGCACGAGGCGCGCACCATCGCGTTGCCGATGCTGTGCTGCGTCTGGCCCATGCACCAGACGATGGTGCTGGGCCGGTTCTCGGCCATGATCTTGGCCACCTTGTACAGCGTGGCCTCGTCGACGCCGCAGGCCTCCTGGACCTTGTCGGGCGTCCACTTGGCCATCACGTCCTCGCGCACCTTGTCCATGCCGTAGACGCGGTCCTCGAGGTACTTCTTGTCTTCCCAGCCGTGCTTGAAGATCTGGTGCAGCACGCCGAACAGGAACGGAATGTCGGTGCCCGAGCGGATGCGCACGTACTCGTCGGCCTTCGCCGCCGTGCGCGTGAAGCGCGGGTCGACGACGATCATCTTGGTGCCGGTCTCCTTCGCGTGCAGCATGTGCAGCATCGACACCGGGTGCGCCTCGGCGGCGTTGGAGCCGATGTACAGCGCCGCCTTCGAGTTCTGCATGTCGTTGTAGGAATTCGTCATCGCGCCGTAGCCCCACGTGTTCGCCACGCCGGCGACGGTGGTGCTGTGGCAGATGCGGGCCTGGTGGTCGCAGTTGTTGCTGCCCCACAGCGACATCCACTTGCGCAGCAGGTAGGACTGCTCGTTGTTGTGCTTGGAGCTGCCGACGACGAACACCGAGTCGGGACCGCTGGCCTTGCGCAGCTCGAGCATCTTGGCGCTGATCTCGTTCAGCGCCACGTCCCAGGAGATGCGCTCGTACTTGCCGTTGACGAGCTTCATCGGGTACTTCAGGCGGAACTCGCCGTGGCCGTGCTCGCGCACCGCCGCCCCCTTGGCGCAATGCGCGCCGAGGTTGATGGGGCTGTCGAACACCGGCTCCTGGCGCACCCAGACGCCGTTCTCGACGACGGCGTCGATCGCGCAGCCGACCGAGCAGTGGCCGCACACGGTGCGCTTGACCTCGACCTTGCCGGTGCCGGTGGCGGGCTTGTCGGCGGCCTCGGCCTTCTTGACCAGCGTCAGCTGCGACGCGGCGATGCCGGCGCCGACGCCCAGGCCGGAACGGCGCAGGAAGGCGCGCCGGTCCATCGTGGGAATGGCGCGGGCGACGCCGCGCGCCAGGCTGGCGACGAGGCCGGACGACGACGCGGCAGGAGCGGATGTGTTCTTGCGGGTGAGCAGCATGACGGAACCTCTGGCGGTGGCGGGCAGACGGGGAGCGGGCCGCTCAGACGCGCGTGGTGCGGTAGTAGTGGAGGACGTGTGCGCTTTCGCGGTAGCCGCCCCCGCCTTCCGGCGCCTTCGTGGGCGCCACCTCGGCAACGGCCGGCGCGGCCGGCGTGCGCGGCAGCAGCGTGACCGCCGCGGCGGCGGCACCGGCAACACCGGCACCGGCCAGGGCCGTGCGACGGGACAACGGGGATGACGTGGACTTGCTCATCGATGTCTCCAGGACAGGCGCAGACCTTCAGATATGGGCCTGCGACCATATCATCTCGGGCACGCATCCCGCTTCAATAGGGTGCCACCCGCAAGCGGTAGCGGCGGCATGCGACAACTTGTCGCAGCCGGTTCGGCGCGGGCCCGAAGAGCGTGCAGCACGCCTGCCGAGCGCAGGGTTTCGCCGGTCGGGCCGCCCACCCTGCGTCGATAGAATCCGCCCCCTTCGCCGACCCGCCCTCCCATGACCCCGAACCCCACGCTGCGTGTCGCGGTGCAGATCGAAAGGCTGTGCCGGCCGTCGGTGTGGGAGGAGTGGCGCTTCCGCATCGTCGACGTGCTGGCCGACGACGGCAGCTTCGGCAGAGCGCCGCGCTGCCTGCGCGACGACGGCCGCCAGGCGCTGTTCCTGCACCCGGGCTTCGAGGTTTCGCTGCACGCCGACGAAGGCGAGGGCTACCACCTCAACCTCACGTCCGGTGCGCCCGTGTGGTTCGTCATGTGGCGCATCGCCGACGACGACCCGTCGTCGGCCTGGCCGGAGCGCGTGACGCTGTCGTACAACGAGGCGGGCCGCCTGCTCGACGCACAGGAGCGTGTCGACAACGTGCCGCTGCCGGCCGACGTGCAGGCCTGGCTGCAGGCCTACGCCGACGAGCACTACCGCCCCGAGCCGAAGCAGCGCCGGCGGCCGGCGTCGTTCCGCGCGCCCGGGCAGCGCTGACCGCGATGGCCACCGACGACGGCTTCCTCGCGCGCTGGTCGCGCCGCAAGACGGAGACGCTGCGCGGCGCGCCGCCGCCCGAACCGCCGCCGCCCGAGGCGGCGCCGGTGCTGGCGGTCGCGCCCGCCATCGCCGCCCCGCAAGCCGCCCCGCAAGCAGCCGCCCCACCCGAACCCGCCGCCGAAGCACCCGACCCGCCGCCGACGCTGGCCGACGTCGAGCGGCTCACGCCCGCCGCCGACTTCTCGCGCTTCGTGAAGGCCGACGTCGATGCCGGCGTGAAGAACGCGGCGCTGAAGAAGCTGTTCGCCGACCCGCACTACAACGTGATGGACGGGCTGGACATCTACATCGGCGACTACAACACGCCCGACCCGCTGCCGAAGTCGATGCTGCGCCAGATGGTGCAGTCGCGGCTGCTCGGCCTGTTCGACGACGAGCCCGAAGCCGGCGTCGCCGCGACGCCGCCGGCGTCGGCCGCGCCATCCGATCCGCCCGCCCCGCCTGCCGAAACCCTGCCCGATGAAGACCCTGATCTGCGACTGCAACCGGACGATGCCGCTGGACGTGCCGAGCCTCGCGCAGGCGCTGGCGAAGACGAGCGGCGCGAGCCCTGACGGGCTGGAGACCGTCCACAGCGTGCTGTGCCGGCGCGAGGCCGGCGCCTTCCAGCGCGCCGCCAAGGCCACCGGCGCCACCGCGGAGGACCTGCTCGTCGCCTGCACGCAGGAGAGCCGGCTGTTCCTCGACCTGAACGAGCAGACCGAAGGCGCGGCCGGCGTGCAGGTGCGGCCGATCCGCTTCGTCAACATCCGCGAGACCGGCGGCTGGTCGCGCGACGCGAAGGCGGCGACGCCGAAGATCGCCGCGCTGATCGCCGCGGCGCAGCTGCCGGCGCCGGAGCCGGTGCCCACCGTCACCTACCGCTCGGCCGGGCGCTGCCTTGTCATCGGCGGCGCCGACGCGGCCAGCCGCGCCGCCGCGCTGCTGGCCGACAAGCTGGACGTGACGCTGCTGATCGACCGCCCGGGCGGCGCGCTGGCGCAGGCGCACGACGTGGCGGCGCACCACGGCCGGCTGCAGCAACTGAGCGGCTGGCTCGGCGCCTTCACGGCGCAGTGGGTGCAGGAGCAGCCGATCGACCTCGACCTGTGCACGCGCTGCAACGCCTGCATCGAGGCCTGCCCGGAAGGCGCGATCGGCTTCGACTACCGGGTCGACCTCGCCGCCTGCAAGAGCCACCGCGACTGCGTGCGCGTCTGCGAAGCCGCCGGCGCGATCGACTTCACGCGCGCCCCCGAGCTGATCGAGGAACGCTTCGACCTCGTGCTCGACCTGCGCGAGCAGCCCGCGTTCACGATGCACCAGCCGCCGCAGGGCTACCACCACGCCGGCGCCGACGAACGCGCGCTGACGACCGCCGTGCTGGCGCTGCGCGAACTGACCGGCGAGTTCGAGAAGCCGAAGTTCTTCCGCTACGACGAGAAGCTGTGCGCGCACAGCCGCAACGAACAGACCGGCTGCACCGCCTGCATCGACGTCTGCTCGGCGCGCGCGATCCGCAGCGACGCGTCGCGCAAGGGCAAGGCCGACGGCAAGGCCTCGCGCCACGCCACGGCGACCGCCGGCGGCAGCGGGCCGCTGCCGGCGCCGGTGGGCGGCCGCGTGATCGTCGAGCCCTCGCTCTGCGTCGGCTGCGGCGCCTGCAGCACGGTGTGCCCGAGCGGCGCGATGAGCTTCGCCTACCCGGGCACCCCCGACCAGGGCAAGCGCCTGCGCACGATGCTGTCGGCCTACGCGCACGCCGGCGGCCGCGACGCCGCGCTGCTGGTGCACAGCGAGGGCGCCGGCACGCGCCTGGTCGACCAGCTCGGCCGCGCCGCGCGCACCGACCGCACGGTGCGCGGCGTGCCGGCGCGCGTGCTGCCGTTCGCGGTGTGGCACACGGCCAGCGTCGGCCTGGACCTCTGGCTCGCCGCCTTCGCGATGGGCGCGCGCCAGGTCTGGGTGCTCGTCACCGACGAGGAAGCGCCCGAGTACCGCCATGCGCTGGCCGACCAGATGGCGGTGGCGCAGGCCATCGTCAGCGGCCTCGGCTTCGCGGGCGAGCACTTCCGGCTGCTGGAGGCGCGCGATGCGCGCGACCTCGCCGCGCTCGACGCCGCGCTGCAGGCCGCGCCCGCCGCCGGCGTGAAGACCGCCGCCACCTTCGCGGTGCAGCCGGGCAAGCGCGACACGCTGGACATCGCGCTCGCCCACCTGCTGGCACAGGCGCCTGCGGCGGCCACCGTGGCCACGCAGGCCATCGCGCTGCCGACCGCCGGCGCGCCCTTCGGCAGCATCACGGTCGACGCCGCCAAGTGCACGCTGTGCCTGGCCTGCGTCGGCGCCTGCCCGGAGCGCGCGCTGGCCGACAACCCCGAGCGCCCGCAGCTGAAGTTCATCGAGAAGAACTGCGTGCAGTGCGGCCTGTGCGAGAAGACCTGCCCCGAGCAGGCGATCACGCTCGAGCCGCGCCTGTGGCTGGCCGACGAAGGCAAGGCGCGCAAGGCGGCGCGCGTGCTGCACGAGGTGGAGCCGTTCCAGTGCATCCGCTGCGGCAAGCCCTTCGGCACGCTGCGCGCCATCGAGACCATGATGGCCAAGCTCGCCGGCCACGCCGCCTTCCAGGGCGCGGCCGCCGAACGCCTGAAGATGTGCGGGGACTGCCGCGTCATCGACCTGCACTCCAACCCGAACGAAGTGCGCATCACGGACCTGCCGAAATGAAAGCCGCCCCCATCGCCGTCACGGCCGCCGACCAGGGCGAGGAACTCGCGCGCGCCGAGCTCTACGGCCTGCTCGCGCGCCTGTGGCTCGCGCCGCCGGACGCCGACCTGCTGCAGCAGTTCAAGGTGGCCGTCACGCAGGCGCCGGAGACCGGTGCCCACCTCGAAGCGCCGTGGCAGGCGCTGGTGGCCGCCATGCGCGAAAGCAGCCTCGAGTCCGCGGCCGACGAGTACAACGCGCTCTTCCTCGGCGTCGGCAAGCCCGAGGTCTTCCTCTACGGCTCGTACTACCTCACCGGCTTCCTCAACGAGCGGCCGCTCGCCGCGCTGCGCACCGACCTCGCCGCGCTCGGCCTCGCGCGCGACGAGTCGCGCCTGGAGACCGAGGACCACATCGCCTACGGCTTCGAGGTCATGCGCTACCTGATCGCCGGCGACGACCTCGCGGTGTGCAACCTCGAGCAGCAGCGCCGCTTCTTCCGCAGCCACCTGCAGCCCTGGGTGGAGGCGCTGTGCGACGCCGTCGAGGCGCACCCCGCCGCGCGCCTGGCGCGCGCGCTGGCCGCCTTCACGCGCGCCTTCGTGCAGGTCGAGACGCAGGGCTTCGACATGCTGGAATCATGACCATCGCGCCCGAGCAGATCACCGGCCTCGTGCTGGCCGGCGGCCGCGGCAGCCGCATGGGCGGCGTCGACAAGGGCCTGCAGAACCACCGCGGCCTGCCGCTGGCGATGCACGCGCTGCTGCGCCTGCAGCCGCAGGTGGGCGAGGCGATGATCAACGCCAACCGCAACCTCGCCGCCTACGAGTCGATGGGCGTGCCGGTCTGGCCCGACGTGCTGCCCGACTACCCGGGCCCGCTCGCCGGCCTGATGACGGGGCTGGAGCACTGCGAAACGCCCTACCTCGTCACCGTGCCCTGCGACACGCCCGATTTCCCCACCGACCTGGTGGCCCGCCTGGCCGCCGCGCTGGAGGCCGAGGACGCCGAGATCGCGATGGCGGTGACGCCGGAAGACGGGCAGATGCGCCGCCAGCCGGTGTTCTGCCTGGTGCGCGCCGAGCTGGCCGAGAGCCTGGTGAAGTTCCTCCACGAAGGCGAGCGCAAGATCGACCGCTGGACCGGCCGCCACCGCGTGGCCGAGGTGCGCTTCGACGACGCGGCGGCGTTCTTCAACGCCAACACCGCGGCCGAACTGGCGCAGCTGCAGGCGAAGCCGCGCTGAGGCGCGGCGCCTCAGGCGCTGACGCGGAAGATCTGCACCGCGCGCACCAGCGTGCCGGCGCGCTGGTCCAGCGACTGGCAGGCCGCCGCGGCCTGCTCGGCCAGCGCGGCGTTCACCTGCGTGCTCTGGTCGATGCCGGCGATGGCCTGGTTGACCTCGCCGATGCCGGTCGACTGCTCGCCGTTCGCGTTCGTGATGCCGCGCACCAGCTGGCTCACGCGGTCGACCGACGCGACGACGTCGGCGATCACGGCGTCGGCCGTCTGCACGCGCTGCGCGCCCTGCGACACGTGGCCGGCGGAATCGGCGATCAGGCCCTGGATCTCGCGCGCCGCCTCGCTGCAGCGGTTGGCGAGCGCGCGCACCTCGTTGGCGACGACGGCGAAGCCGCGCCCCTGCTCGCCGGCACGCGCCGCCTCCACGGCCGCATTCAGCGACAGGATGTTGGTCTGGAACGCGATCGCCTCGACGACGCGGTTGACCTCGGCGACGCGCGTCGACGAGGACTCGATGGCCTGCATCGTCGCCACCAGCTCGCGCACCGCGTCGCTGCCGCGGCGCGCGACTTCGCTGGCGCTGTCGCTCGTCTGCTGGACCTGCTGCGCGGTGTGCGCGGTCTGCTGCACCATCGACGTGATCTGCTCCATCGCCGTCGCCGTCTCCTGCACGTTGGCCGACTGCTGCTCGTTGCGGGTGGACAGGTCGACGCTGCCGCGCGCGATCTCGGCGGCCGCCGAGGTCATGCCACGCACCTCGGAGCGCACGTCGTCGACGATGGCCTGCATGTTCAGGTTGACGAGCCAGACGTTGCGGAGCAGCTGGCCGAGCGGGTGGCGCGGGTCGTAGTCGATGCGGCCGGTGAGGTTGCAGCCGGCGATCTCGGCCGCCAGGCGCGCGCACTCCCCGAGGCGGCGGCCGATGGAGCGCTGGAACCACAGCGCCAGCAGCGCCGCGCCGCCGGCCAGCAGGCCGGCCTGCAGCCAGGCCGCATGGGCGCCGCCCCAGCCCAGCGCGCCGGGCACCAGCACCAGCGCCACCAGCGCCGCGAGGGCGATCGACATGCGCTGCGTCAGCGTGAGGCGGAACACGCGGTACGGCCAGTCGCGCCAGCCGATGCGGCGCACGCCGCCGGCGTGGATGCGCAGCGTGGGCCGGCCGCTGGCGCGCTCGGCCGCCACCTGCGCGTACAGCGCCTCGGCGGCGCGCACCTGCTCGCGGCTGGGCTTCAGGCGCACCGACATGTAGGCCACCGGCTTGCCGTCGCGGATGACCGGCGTGACGTTCGCCTGCACCCAGTAGTGGTCGCCGTTCTTGCGCCGGTTCTTCACGATGCCCGACCAGGGCCGGCCGCGGCCGATCGTCGCCCACATGTCCTTGAAGGCCTCCGGCGGCATGTCCGGGTGCCGCACCAGGTGGTGCGGCTGGCCGAGCAGTTCATCGTAGTCGTAGCCGCTGACGGCGACGAAGGCGGCGTTGCAGTGCGTGATGCGCCCCTGCGTGTCGGTGGTCGACACGAGCGTGGTGCCGTCGGGGTAGTCGTGCTCGCGGCCCGTGACGGGCTCGTTGATCTTCATCGCTGGTCCTCGCTGCCAACGGCGCAGCCTTGCGTCGTTCTGCTCACTTCGACCGCACCGGCGAATAACTTTATGCAGTAGCCACTTATGACGTCACTTCTTTGTGAACTTGTGCACCGTTCGGGTGCGTTCTGCGCGCCCGGCGCCTGCGGTTATCGCCGAGACGGCCGCGGTGCGAAGTCGGGCATCATCGTTCGGGGGGGCCCGATGATCTTCACCACGACCCGGCTGGCGCTGGGGTACGGATCGATGCTCGTGCACGCGGTGACGCGGCGCGACCTGCTGCGAGACCGCGACGTGCGCGCCGCGCTGTCGCGCCAGATCCACGTCACCGGCGTGCAGGCGGTGCCCTACGTGGCCACGGTGGCGGCGCTGTTCGGCGCCGTCGTCGTCACGCGCGCGCTCGAACTGCTGGGCGGCACCGACACCGAGACCGTCATCAAGGTCGTCGTCTGGGGTGCGATGCGCGAACTGGGGCCGCTCGTCGCGGCGCTGATCATCGTCGTGCGCAGCAGCGTCGCCATCGCCGCCGAGGTCGCGCTGATGAAGCTGAAGAGCGGCATCGACGCACGCTTCTGGAACGACATCACGCACGAGGAAGAGGTGGTGCTGCCGCGCGTGCTCGGCGCCGCCGTGGCGGGCGCCGCGCTGGTGTCGCTGTTCCAGTTCATCGCCATCGCGTCGGCGCTGCTCGCCAGCGCGATGACGCTGGGCACGTCGTTCGAGTTCGAGCTCGACGACTTCCTCACCAGCGCCAACGCCTGGCAGGTGCCGCTGTCGATCGGCAAGGGCGCGCTGTTCGGCCTGGGCGTCGGCGCGATCTCCTGCTACCACGGCCTGCAGGTGCAGCAGGCGGTGGGCGAACTGCCGAAGGCCGTCGTCGCCGCCGGCCTCGGCAGCCTGACCTTCATCCTGCTCGTCGACGCCATCGCCCTCGTGCTGTTCCTGCAATGACCGAGCCCGTCGCCGAGTCCGACCGCAGCCGCTCGATGAAGCGGCAGAACTGGCTGCTCGTCGCCACCGCGCTGGCGCTCGCGCTGGCGCTGGGCGGCGGCATCCTGTGGCAGAACGGCCGCTTCGCCGACCTCGCCGAGGTCCACTTCTTCGCCGACGACGCGAACGCGCTCGCGCCCGGCACCGCGGTGCGGCTGTCGGGCTTCCGCGTCGGCCGCATCTCGGCCATGCAGCTGCAGCCCGACCTGAAGGTCAAGGTGACGATGACCATCGACGCCCAGACCTTCGCGTACCTGAAGCGCGACGCGCGCGCCGAGCTGGTGCGCGAACAGCTCAAGCCCGCCGCCATCGAGCTGCGCGCCGGCAAGGCCGCCGAGCCGCTGGACGCCGCCGACCCGCGCGTCGGCTACGACAAGCGCGGCACGCTGACCGAAGTGGCCGAGGACCTGCGCACCCGCATCGCGCCGATCCTCGCCGACGTGAAGCGCATCACCGGCAGCGTCAGCGACCGCCGCGGCGAGATCGAGGATCTGCTGGTCAACAGCCGCCAGATCACGCAGGACCTCGCGGCCGCGGCGAAGGACCTGCGCGCGCTGAGCGGCGGCCTGAAGGCGCAGGTCGGCAAGCTCGGCGGCGAGGCCAACGCCACGCTCGCCGACGCGCACGCCGCGGTCGGCCGCGTCAACGGTCTGCTCGGCCAGGCCAAGGACAGCCTGGACACGGTCAACACGAAGCTGCCGGCGCTGATGCAGCGCGCCGACGGCGCGCTGACGAACCTGGAGGCGGTGACGCGCGACGCCCGCGTCGTCAGCGGCAAGGCCGCGACCGACCTGCCGCCGGTGATCGGCAGCGTCGGCCCCATCGTCAACAGCGTCGGCCCGCTGGTCGACGAGTCGGCCGAGATCGTGCGCGGCCTGCGCCAGGCCTGGCCCGTGAAGGGCCTGGTCGCGCCGCCGCCGCCGCTGCTGCTGCCCATCGACAGCCACGACAGCCATGCGCAGCGCCCGCCGAACCGCTGAGCGCGCGGCCGCCATGCTGGCCGTCGGCCTTGCGCTCGCGGGCTGCGGCTCGGCGCCGCCGCCCGACCCCGTGCAGCGCAGCGTGACCGGCTTCGCGCAGGCCGGCGCGAAGGCGCTCGCGCGCGGCGACCTGGCCGGCGCGCGCGCGCAGTACGGCCGCGGCCTCGCCGCCGCGCAGGCGGTGGAGCATTTCGAGCTCGCCGGCGCGATGCTGCTGAACCTGGCGCTCGTCGAGGCGCGCGCCGGCGACCTCGCGGCCGCGCACGCGCGCGTCGACCCCGTCATTGCATCGGCGCGCTACGGCCGCACGCTGCAGGCCAGCGCCGCCGTGCGCAAGGCGCTGCTGCACGCCGACGCCGCCGAGCCCGCTGCCGCGCTGCGCAGCGCCGACCGCGCCGATGCGATCTGCGGCGCGCCCTGCCCCCACGCCGCGACGCTGGCCGCGCTGCGCGCCCGCGTCGCCCTGGAACGCGGCGACGCCGCCGGCGCGCTGGCGCTGGCGCAGCGCGCGG
>CAUJHQ010000109.1 GCA_963204815.1 Pseudomonadota bacterium
GCTGATGCTCTTCTTCGGCGCGCGCACGAAGGAGGAACTGCCCTACTTCGGACCGCTGCTGAACCTGCCGAAGGACTTCATCGACATCAGCTTCACCTTCAGCCGCACGAAGGGCGAGCCCAAGCGCTACGTGCAGGACGCCATCCGCGAACGCGCCGCCGACCTGGCGCCGCTGCTCGCCGATGCCAACGCCTACTTCTACGTCTGCGGGCTGAAGGCGATGGAAGAGGGCGTGGTGCTGGCGCTGCGCGACGTGGCGAAGCAACATGGCCTGGACTGGGACACGGTGGGTGCGTCACTGAAGCGCGAAGGGCGCCTGCACCTGGAGACGTACTGACGTGATGCGGCTGGCCGGTCGCGGCGCGTTGCGGGCACTCGCGTTCGGAGAGCAGCGCGAAGGCCGAGGCCGCCGGGTGCCGGGCTCCGCTCATGTCCCCCGCGCTGGGCTGCGCCCAGCGCTCCTCCTTTACTCCGCTCCACCCGGCACCCGGCGTCCTCGGCCCGGCACCCACGTGGCGTTCGTCCAGGTTGCGCACCACCAGCGGTGCCGGAGCGAGTGCACGGGGTGCCCCACGGAGCGAAGTAAAGGAGGAGCGGCGGGCGCAGCGCGACGCGGGGGACATGAGCGCAGTGGGGCACCCCGGGCGCTCGCGACCGCCACAGAACGAACGTCCGCAACGTCCCGCAAGCCGCCATTCGCCACTCTGGCCTGACATGCACCGCCGAGCCTTCATCCTCTCCGCCGCGGCCTTTGCCGGCAGCGCACGATCGCAAGCCGACTTCCCTTCGAAGCCGCTGAAGTTCATCGTGCCGCAGCCGCCCGGCGGCGGCTTCGACTTCGTCGGCCGCACGCTGGCCGAGCACATGGGCAAGGGCCTGGGACAGAGCATCGTCGTCGAGAACCGGCCCGGCTCCGGCACGCTGGTGGGCACCGACGCGGCGGCCAAGGCCGCTCCCGATGGCTACACGATGCTCGTCGGCTCGGTGTCGAACATGGTGCTCAACAGCGGCCTCTACCCGAGCCTGCCCTACGACCCGCAGAAGGACTTCGAACCAGTCGGCAATGCGGTGGCCTACAGCTACACGCTGATGGCGCGCAAGGACCTGCCGGTGGCCTCGCTCGCCGACCTGCTGGCGAAGGCGAAGGCGCAGCCCAAGGCCTTCACGTACGCGTCGGCCGGCAACGGTTCGGGCCAGCACGTGATCGCCGCCGCGCTGTGGCAGCAGGCCGGCGTCGAGCTGCTGCACGTGCCGTACAAGGGCGCGCAGGCGGCCTACCAGGACCTGCTCGGCGGCCGCGTCGACCTCTTCTTCGACCTCGCGCCCACCGCGCGCGGCCAGATCAACGGTGGCACCGTGAAAGGCCTGGCCACCTCGGGCGCGCAACGCAACCCGATGCACCCCGACCTGCCGACGCTGCGCGAAAGCGGCGTCGACCTCGACCTCGAGTCCTGGTTCGGCCTCTTCGCCCCCGCGAAGACACCGGCGCCGGTGCTCGCGAAGCTGCGCGCCGAACTGCAGCGCGCAGCCAACCTGCCCGAGGTGAAGGACACCTTCACCAAGGCCGGCGGGCGACCGCTGCCGCTGGCGGCCGAGGACAGCCGCGCGATGCTTGCGCGCGACCTCGAACGCTGGACCCGGCTGGTGCGCGCCGCCGGCCTGAAGGCCGACTGAGCCGGCCGACCGCCCGATTCCCTTTCCGCCCACAACCTCAACAGGAGACACGCCATGAGCAACCAACCCGTCAACCGCCGCGCCGTGCTCGGCGCCGGCGTCGCCGGCCTCGCAGCCGCCTCGGGCCTGGTGTCCCAGGCGCAGGCGCAGACCGGCCCGATCCGCATCGGCAGCACGCTCGCGCTCACCGGGCCGCTGTCGGCCACCGGCCAGGTGCACAAGATCGTCGGCGAGATCTTCATCGACCAGGTCAACGCGCGCGGCGGCTGGATGGGCCGCAAGCTCGAGTGGGTGCTGAAGGACGACCAGAGCAAGCCCGACCTCGCGCGCACGCTGTACGAGCAGCTCGTCACCGCCGACAAGGTCGACCTGCTGATGGGCCCGTACGCCACCGGCGCCATCCTGTCGGCGATGGGCGTCGCGCAGCGCTACAACAAGGTGCTGGTGCACCACACCTTCGGCATTCCGAACCTCGTCAAGTACGACATGGCCTTCCCGGCCTGGTCGCTCGGGCCCGACCCCGCCGTCTCGGTGCCCAACACCGTGCTCGACGCGCTGAACGCCGGCCCGAAGCCGCCGAAGACGGTGGCCATCGTGACGAGCAAGTTCCCGTCGATCCAGTTCCTGTCGGCCGGCGCGCGCGAGCAGTTCAAGAAGCGCGGCCTGAACGAAGTGCTGTTCCTCGACTGGGAATTCGGCAACCGCGACTTCGGCCCGATCGCCAACCGCGTGAAGGACGCGAAGCCCGATTTCGTGTGGGTCGGCGCCATCGGCCTCGAGGGCAACCTGCTGCTCGACGCGATGAAGAAGATCGACTACGCGCCGCCGCAGCACTTCTACCTCTACCCGGCGCCGGGCCCGCTGGTCACGCTGCCGGAAGCGAAGAACGCGCTGTCGGTCACCATCTTCGAAGAGCATGCGCCCTTCATGAGCGCCAAGGGCGCCGCCGACTTCGTCAAGGCCTTCCACGAGCGCGGCACCGCGGCCAAGCTGCCCGACGTGCAGGTGGAGGTGCAGGCCGCCGCCAGCTACACCGCCTGGCAGATCCTGGAAGCCGGCGTGCTGGCCACCAAGGGCCTGGACGACAAGGCCATCGCCGCCTGGCTGCGCGCCAACCAGGTCGACACGCTGCAGGGCAAGCTGCGCTTCAACGGCCCCGGCCAGTACGGCGACGACCTGATGCGCGTCAAGCAGATCCAGGGCGGCACCTGGAAGGTGGTGTGGCCGAAGGCCTTCGCGGCGCCGGGCGCCACCGTGCTCGCGAACTGACGACGAGGCAAGCGGTCCATGACCTTTCCCAGCGCCACGCTGCTGGCACAGAGCGTCCTGTCGGGCGTGTTCGTCGGCGCCCTCTACGGCCTGCTCGGGCTCGGCCTGAGCCTGTCGTGGGGGCTGCTGCGGTTCATCAACCTGGCGCATTTCGCGTTCGCGTTCCTGGCCGCCTACCTCTGCTACCAGATGGCGACGATGGGCATGGACCCGCTGGTGTCGCTGCTCGTCATCGTGCCGCTGTTCTTCGTCATCGGCGCCGCGCTGCACGCGGCGATCGAACGTTTCGAGATCACGCCGTTCAATTCGCTGCTCGTCACGTTCGGCCTCACCGGCATCGTGGAGGCGATCATCCAGTCGATCTGGACCGCCGACTTCCGCAAGCTCGAGTCGAGCTACGGCGAACACCGCTGGAAGATTGCCGGCCTGTACGTGCCGCTGCCCGAGCTGATCACGCTCGGGCTGGCGGCCGGCCTCAGCGTCGCCGTCTGGGCGGTGCTGCGCTACACCGACATCGGCCGCGCGCTGCGCGCGTCGGCTGAAGACGCGCCGATCGCTGCCGCGTTCGGCATCCACCAGAAGCGCAACGCGCTGCTGCTCGCCGGCACCTGCGCGGCGCTGGCCAGCGTGGCCGGCGTCTGCCTGGCGCTGGGCTTCACGCTCGCGCCTTCGCAGATCTACGCCTGGGTCGGCGTGGTGTTCGCCGCCGTGATGCTGGGCGGGCTGGGCAAGGCGCTCGCGCCGCTCGCCGCCGGCGTGATCATCGGCGTGAGCGAGGCGGTGACGATGGCCGTGACGGCGCCCTCGTGGGCACCGCTGGTGTCGTTCACGCTGCTCATCGCCATCCTGCTGTTCCGACCGGGGCGCGCGGCATGAAGCGCACACCGCTGCTCATCGTCGGGGCGGGCATCGCGCTCGCCTTCGTGCCCACCCTCGGCCTGCCGGCCTTCTACGACTCGCTGCTCTACCTGATCCTGCACTGGATCGTGCTGGCCACGTCGTGGAACATCCTGTCGGGCTACACGGGCTACTTCTCGTTCGGCCACGGCGCCTTCTTCGGCGCCGGGCTCTACACCAGCGCCACGCTGATGGGCAAGCGCGACTGGCCCTTCCTGTCGACGCTGCCGGTCGCCGCGGCCGTGGCCTGCCTGCTCGGCGTGGTCGTCGGGGCGATCGTCTTCCGCGTCAAGGGCGTGCGCGGCGAGGTCTTCGCGCTGCTCACGCTGGCGGTCACCTTCGTCATCGGCACCATCATCGTCAACACGCCGATCGACGGCGGCAACGGCATCTCGCTGGCCGCCGTGGCGGTGCCGGCGATCGGCCCCACGCCGTCGGCCACCTTCTACCTGCTCGCGCTGGCCACGGCCACGGTGACGATGCTGGTGGCCTGGGCGATCGCCCACTCGAAGCTCGGCGCCGGCCTGTTCGCGATCCACGACGACGAGGACGCGGCCGAGGTGATGGGCGTGCCCACCTACCGCTACAAGCTGATCGCGCTGGCGATCTCGTGCGCGCTCGCCGGCGTGGCCGGCGGCATCCACGCGCTGTTCCTCAACTACGTGACGGTGGGCGAGGTCTTCACGATCACGGTGCCGCTCACAGTGGTGCTGATGAGCGTGCTGGGCGGCAGCCGCCACTGGGCCGGGCCGGCGATCGGCGCGGTCGCGATCACGCTGCTGCTGTACAGCTTCACGGCGGCGAACTTCGCGGTCGCGGGCAAGGCGCTGGTCGGCGTGATCCTGATCGCCGCCATCCTGTTCATGCCCGACGGCGTGCTGCCGCGCGTGCTGCGCGCGATCGGCCACCGCCCGAAGCTCGACATCGCGCCGGGCGAGGCACCGGCGCCGGCGCCGCGTGCAGCCGGCAGCGGCGAGGTGCTGCTGAAGGCGCGCGGCCTGGCCAAGCACTTCCGCGGCGTGAAGGCGCTGGCCGGCGTCGACGTCGAGGTGCGGCGCGGCGAGATCCTCGGCCTGCTGGGCCCCAACGGATCGGGCAAGTCGACCTTCATCAACGTCGTCAGCGGCCACTACGTGCCCACCGGCGGCAGCGTCGTCTTCGAAGGCCAGGAACTGGCCGGCCGCGAGGCGCACCGCATTGCGCGTGCCGGCATCGCGCGTACCTACCAGATCCCGCGCCCGTTCGGCCACCAGAGCGTGCTCGACAACGTGGCGCTCGCCGCCATGTTCGGCGGCGGCATCGCCACGCCCGCCGCAGCGCGGCGCGAGGCGATGACCTGGCTGGCCTTCGCCGGCCTGCAGGACAAGGCGATGGCACGGCCCGACGAGCTCAACCTGCACGAGCGCAAGTTCCTGGAGCTGGCGCGCGCGCTGGCCTCGCGTCCGCGCCTGGTGCTGCTCGACGAGGTGCTGTGCGGCCTGACGCCGAGCGAGATCGATGACGCGGTGGCGCTGGTGCGGCGCATCCGCGACCAGGGCTCGACCGTGGTCTTCGTCGAGCACGTGATGCGCGCCGTGATGGCGCTGACCGACCGTGTCGTCGTCTTCGACCACGGCGAACTGCTCGCCGAAGGCCTGGCGGCCGAGGTGATGCAGCGCCCCGAGGTCATGACCGCCTACCTCGGCCAGGCCGCGGCGCCCGCCGCCGCGCCACCACCGCCGCCGCCTCCGGGACCGCAGAGCCCGCCGACGCTGGAGCCCCGCCATGCTTGAGGTGCGCGACCTGAAGGTCTCCTACGGCGCCGCGCCGGCGCTGTGGGGCGTGAGCTTCGACCTCCGCAAGGGCGAGCTGCTGTGCACGGTGGGCCCCAACGGCGCCGGCAAGACCACGCTCATCAACACGCTGGCCGGCGTGCTGCGCGCGCGCAGCGGCCGCATCACCTTCGAAGGCCACGACATCACGGCGCTGCCGGCGCACCGCTTCTGCGAGGCCGGCATCGCCATCGTGCCCGAGGGCCGGCGCCTGTTCGGCTCGATGAGCGTGCTGGAGAACCTGGAGATCGGCAGCATGCTGCCGGCCGCCAAGGCGCAGCGCGCGAAGTCGCTCGAATCGGTGCTGGCGCTGTTCCCGGCGTTGAAGGTCAAGCTCCAGCAGGCCGCGGGCGAGCTGTCCGGCGGCCAGCAGCAGATGGTGGCGATCGGCCGCGCGCTGATGGCGCGGCCGCGCCTGCTGCTGCTGGACGAGCCCTCGCTCGGCCTGTCGCCGCTGATCGTGCACGAGATGTTCTCGGCCATCCGTCGCGTGCATGCCGAGGGCACGGCGGTGCTGCTTGTCGAGCAGAACGTGTCGATGGCGCTGCGCGTGGCCGACCGCGCCTACGTGCTCGAGGAAGGCCGCATGGTCGCCGAGGGCACGCCCGACACGCTGATGCAGAACGAAGAAGTGCGCCGCGCCTACCTCGGCGTCTGACCGCTCCTGGAGGGACACACGCGTGATCTACGTCTTTCGCCTGATCGACAAGCCCGACGGCGCCGCGCTGCGCCAGCGCGTGCGGCCGGAGCACAAGGCCTACCTGGCGGCGGTGGCCGGCCGCATCGCCTTCGCCGGCCCGCTGACGCACGACGACGGCGTGCAGATGATCGGCAGCCTGCTCGCCATCGACTTCGACAGCCGCGAAGCGGCGCACGCGTGGCTGGCCGACGAGCCCTTCACGCGCGCCGGCCTCTATGCCGGCGTCGAGGTCCACGCCTTCGTGAACCTGTGGCCGCAGAAGGCCGGGTTCCCGCCCGCCGCCTGAGCCACGCGATGGTCATCAAGCACATCGTGATGTGGAACGTGAGCGGCGACGACGCCGCCGCGCGGGCGCGCAACATCGGCGTGCTGAAGGCCGAGTTCGAGTCGCTGCGCGACCGCGTGCCGGGCCTGCTGCACCTGGAGGTGGGCGTCGACGAGAGCCGCATCGACTACGCCTGCGACGTCGTCCTCTACACCGAATTCGCCAGCCGCGAGGCGCTTGCCGCCTACGCGCAGAACCCCGAGCACCTGCGCGTGCGCCGAACCCTCGGCGACATGCGCATCGCGCGCCACCAGGTCGACTACGAGGCCGCGGCCACGGATCGCCCCCGCCCTCCCGCCGGCGCCATCGCCGCGGGCCACACCACGCCAGGAGACAACCATGTGCAAGCTCTGTGATGCGGGCCAGCCGCAGGTCCATGACGACGACTCGACGCGCTGGAACGCCCGCCGCGGCTTCCTGAAGGCCGGCGCCGGAACGGCGGCCGCCGCCGGCGCGATGGCGCTGTTCGCCGGCAACGCGCAGGCGCACGGCGACCGCGAGCCCGAGGACAGCGGCCGCCGCGGCCGCCGCATCCTCATCAAGGGCGGCGCCGTGATGTCGATGGACCCGAAGGTGGGCGACTTCGCGCAAGGCGACGTGCTCGTCGAAGGCCGCAAGATCCTCGCCGTGGGCCGCAACCTCGAGGCCGGCGGCGCCAGCGTGATCGACGCCCGTGGCCGCATCGTGATGCCGGGCTTCATCGACACCCACCACCACCTGTTCGAAACCGCGCTGCGCAGCTTCCTCGCCGACGGCCTGCTGTTCGACGGCCTGGACCCGAAGATCACGCAGAACTACTTCCAGAAGATCCTGTCGACCTTCGCGCCGGTGTACCGGCCGGAAGACGTGTACATCAGCACCCTGTTCGGCTCGCTGTCGCAGATCGACGCCGGCGTGACGACGGTGTTCGACATCTCGCAGATCCACCACTCGGCGGCCCACAGCGATGCCTCCATCGCCGCGCTGCGCGCCTCCGGCCACCGCGCCGCCTGGGGCTACTTCGAAAGCGCCGGCAGCGTCGCCGGCAACCAGTACCCGCAGGACGCGCGCCGCATCAAGGCGCAGCACTTCAGCAGCACCGACCAGCTGCTGACGATGTTCATGGGCGGCGAGATCTACCTGCCCGGCTACGAAGCGGCCTGGACGCTCGGCCGCGAGCTCGGCCTGCCGGTGGCGGCGCACATCGTCGGCACCTTCGGCATGCGGCCCACCTTCGACGCACTGGCCGACGCCGGCGCCTTCGGGCCCGACAACCTGTTCGTGCACATGACCGGCATGTCCGACAAGGCCTGGCAGAAGGTGCGCGACAGCGGCGCCGCGGTCTCGCTGGCGGTGCCGATCGAGATGAACATGACGCACGGCACGCCGCCCATCATCAAGGCGATGCAGATGGGCGTGAAGCCGTCGCTGTCGACCGACGTCGAGTGCACGCTGACGGCCGACCTCTTCACGCAGATGCGCACCGCGATGGCGCTGCAGCGCATGTTCGTCAACGCCAACAAGCTCGGAGAGACCGGCATGCCGCCGACCGACGGCGTGGGCCTGCTGACGACCAAGGAAGTGCTGCAGTTCGCCACCGTCAACGGCGCGCACGACCTGAAGCTCGGCGGCAAGACGGGTTCGCTGACGCCGGGCAAAGAAGCCGACCTCATCATCCTGGACGCCGAGGCCATCAACGTCGCGCCGCTGAACCACGTGCCGGGCGCCGTGGTCACGTTGATGGACCGCAGCAACGTCGAGACGGTGATGATCGCCGGCAAGGTCCGCAAGTGGAAGGGCCGCCTGGTCGACGTCAACCTGGGCCAGCTGCGGCGCGACCTGGAGGCCTCGCGCGACGTGCTGTTCTCGCGCGCCGGCATCACGCGCGACCTGTTCCGCGCGCCCTGAGCCCGCGGCCCGCCGCCATCCACCCTTTCGTTCGAGGAGAAGCGCATGACGCAACACCAGACCGCCGACATCACCCAGGCCGTGCTCGACCGCCTGGCCGACAGCACCGACCCGCGCTTCAAGCAGATCATCACCACGGTGGTGAAGCACGCCCACGCCGCGATCCGCGAACTCGACCTCAAGCCCGAAGAGTGGATGGCGGCGATCCAGTTCCTGACGAAGGTGGGCCACACCTGCGACGAGAAGCGGCAGGAGTTCATCCTGCTGTCGGACACGCTGGGCGTGTCGATGCTCGTCGTGCAGCTCGACCAGGCGCGGCGCTCGAAGCGCGCCGCGGCCGACACCACGGCCACCGTGGCGCCCACCGAGGCCACCGTGCAGGGCCCGTTCTACTGGGAGAACGCCCCCGTGCTGCCACTGGGCAGCGACATCGGCAAGGGCATGCCCGGCGAGCCCGCGTACTACAGCGGTCGCGTCACCGACACGCACGGCAAGCCGATCGCGAACTGCTGCCTGGACGTCTGGTCCGGCGACGGCGAAGGCGTCTACGACATGCAGATGGGCGGCGACGCCGGCATGCGCCTGCGTGCGCGCTTCCACACCGATGCCGAGGGCCGCTACCAATTCTGGTCGATCAAGCCCACCTACTACCCGGTGCCCGACGACGGCCCGGTGGGCGACATGCTGCGCGCGATGGGCCGCCACCCGAACCGCCCCGGCCACATCCACGCGATGGTCTACAAGGACGGCTACGTCTCGCTGACCACGCACCTGTTCCCGTCCGACAGCCCGTACCTGGACAGCGACGCCGTCTTCGGCGTGCGCGACAACCTGATCCTGCCGTTCCAGAAGCACGCGCCCGGCAAGGCGCCGGACGGCCGAGTGCTCGACAAGCCTTTCCACACCGCGAGCTACGACTTCGCGCTCGCCCCCGCCTGAGACCCCCTCACCATGAAGATCGGCAAGGCCACCCTCCCCGAATCCGCCATCTGCGGCAGCGACGACGAGACCATCGTCGTGCGCGGCCAGGACCTGTGCCGCGACCTCATCGGCCGCGTCTCGTTCACCGACTACTTCTGGCTGCTCGTCACCGGCCAGAAGCCGAGCGCGATGGCCAGCCGCGTGCTCGACGCCACCTTGGTGGCGATTGCCGAGCACGGCCTCGTGCCCAGCGTGCAGGCCAGCCGCATGACGCTGGCCGCCGCACCGGACGCGATCCAGGGCGCGGTGGCGGCCGGCATCCTGGGCTGCGGCTCGGTGATCCTGGGCGCCTCGGAAACGGCGGGGCGGCTGTTCCTGCGCATCGACGCGCTGGCGAAGGACAAGGGCCTGTCGCTCGAAGCCGCTGCCACCGAGGTGGTGCAGGACCTGCGCGCGCGCAAGCAGGCCATCCCCGGCTACGGCCACCCGCTGCACAAGGACCGCGACCCGCGCGTGGCACGCCTGTTCGCCGTGGGCGCCGAGGCCGGGACGCCGGGCCACTTCGTCGCCATCGCCGAGGCGGTGGAGAAGGTGCTGCCGGGCCTGACGAACCGCGACCTGCGCCTGAACGTGTCGGCCGCGATTCCGGCCGTGCTGCTGGACGCCGGCTTCCCGGCCGACGCGCTGAAGGGCGTGCCCATCCTCGCGCGCTGCGCCGGCCTCATCGGCCACCTGACCGAAGAGCTGCAGAACCCGATCGGCTTCGCGCTCAGCTACCAGGCCACGCGCGAGCAGCGCTACACCGGGCCGCTGCCGGAAGGCGTGACGCTGAAGGCGAAGGAGTAGCCGCGATGGCGAAGGTTCTCGAAGGGGTGCGCGTCGTCGAGCACGGCACCTTCATCACCGGGCCGGCGGCGTCGATGCTGCTGGCCGACCTGGGCGCCGACGTCGTCAAGGTGGAGCAGCCCGCCGGCGACCCGTTCCGCGCCTTCCGCGGCGGCCTCTACAGCCCGCACTACCAGACCTACAACCGCAACAAGAAGAGCGTCACGCTCGACACGCGTCAGAAGGCCGACCTCGCCCACTTCGACAAGCTGATCGCCGAGGCCGACGTCTACCTGCAAAACTTCCGCCCCGGCGTGGCCGACAAGCTCGGCGCCGGCGAAGCGCGACTGCGCGAGCTGAACCCGGGCCTCATCTACTGCGCCATCAGCGGCTTCGGCCCCGACGGCCCGGCCGCCGGCCGCCCGGCCTACGACACCGTGGCACAGGCGGCGAGCGGCTTCCTGAAGCTGCTGATCAACCCCGCGAACCCGCGCGTCGTCGGCCCGGCGATGGCCGATGCGCTGACCGGCTTCTATGCCGCCTACGGCATCCTCGGCGCGCTGTACGAACGCGAGAAGAAGCACAACGCCACCGGGCGGCGCGTGGAGGTGTCCATGCTCGAGGCCATGACGCACTTCAACCTCGACGCCTTCACGCACCTGTTCTCCGAGAACGAGGTCATGGGCCCCTACAGCCGCCCGAGCGTGAGCCAGAGCTACGTGCTGCCCTGCGCCGACGGCAAGTGGATCGCGCTGCACATGTCCAGCCCGCCCAAGTTCTGGGAGGGGCTGGCCACCGCGATCGAGCAGCCGAAGCTCTTCGACGACCCGCGCTTCGCCACGCGCGAGGCGCGCATCACGCACCAGCCCGACCTGATCGAGCTGCTGACCGGCCTGTTCCGCCAGCGCGACCGTGCCGAGTGGTGCCGAAGGCTCGAGGCGCTGGACGTGCCGCACGCGCCGATGTACGACACCAACGAAGTGCCCGAAGACCCGCAGGCGAAGCACCTGCAGCTCTTCGTCGACGCCGAACACCCGGAAGGCGGCCGCTGGACCACGGTGCGCTCGCCCGTCAGCTTCGACGGCGAACGCGCGCTCGAGGTGACTGCCCCGCCGCTGCTCGGCGACCACGACGCCCGGCTGCGCGCCGGCGAATCGCTCTGGACCACGCCCCGATGACCACTGCCCTCACCCGCCGCGCCGCGCTTGCCGCCGCGCTGTTTACCGCCACCGGCCTCGTGCAGGCGCAGTCCGCCGCGCCGCTGAAGATGGTGGTGCCGTTCGGCCCCGGCACCACCACCGACATCGTCGCCCGCCAGGTCGGCGAAGGCATTGCCGGCGCGCTGGGCGCGGCGCTCGTCGTCGAGAACAAGGCCGGCGCCGGCGGCACCATCGGCAGCGACCTCGTCGCCAAGGCGCCGGGCGACGGCCGCACGCTGCTGATGGGCACGGTGGGCACGCACGCCATCAACGCCACGCTGGTGCGCAAGCTGCCGTACGACCCGCTGAAGGACTTCGTGCCCATCGGCCTCGTCGGCTACACGCCAACGCTGCTCGTGGTGGCCGCGAACTCGCCGCTGAAGACGCTGGCCGACCTCACCGCGGCGGCGTTGCAGCCCGCCGGGCTCACCTTCGCCTCGGCCGGCAACGGCACCTCGGGCCACCTGGCCGGCGAACTGCTGGGCGCGCGCCTGAACGGCAAGGTGGTGCACGTGCCCTACAGCCAGGGCGGCCAGGCGCTGACCGACGTGATGGGCGGCCAGGCGCAGTTCATGTTCTATCACCCGGCCGCCGTGCTGCCGCACATGAAGGCCGGCAAGCTGCGCGCGCTGGGCGCTTCCGGCGCCAAGCGCAGCGCGGCCGCACCCGACGTGCCGACGCTGCAGGAACAGGGCGTGCCCGACTTCGACCTCGTGGCCTGGTTCATGGTCTACGCCCCGGCCAGCACGCCGGCCGCCGACGTGGCGAAGCTGCGCGACGCGATGCAGCGCGCACTGGCCTCGCCCGCGGTGGCCGCCAAGCTGACGGAACTGGGCGTCGAGCAGCGCGCCATCGCCGCCGCCGACCTGCCCGCCTTCGGCCAGGCCGAGATCAAGCGCTGGGCCGAGGCGGTGAAACGCTCCGGCGCGCAGGTCGACTGACTCTTCAGACAACAGGACTCCCGCATGACGACGAAACCCTCCATCGGCTGGATCGGCCTCGGCCGCATGGGCGAGGCGATGGTGAAGAAGCTCACCGCCGCCGGCCACGGCGTGAAGGTCTGGAACCGCACGCGCGCGAAGGCGCTGCCGCTGGCCGACTACGGCGCCACCATCGTCGACAGCAAGCTCGACCTCGCGGGCTGCGACGCCGTGTTCACGATGGTGTCGACCACCGACGATCTGAAGGAGGTGCTGTTCGGCGACGGCGGCCTCGTCACCGGCGGCACGAAGCCGAAGCTCGTCATCGACAGCAGTTCCATCAGCCAGGAAGGCTCGGCCGAAATCCGCGGCCGGCTCGAGGCGCTGGGCGTCGCCTACCTCTGCGCGCCGGTCTCGGGCAACGCGAAGGTGGCGAAGGCCGGCAAGCTGCTCATCGTCGCCAGCGGCCCGAAGGCGCACTACGACGCCGCCGAAGCGCTGCTGCAGGCGATGGGCAAGAAGGTGATGTGGGTCGGCGAAGGTGAACTCGCGCGCGTGTGGAAGATCGCGCACAACACGATGTTCGGCGTCATCATCCAGAGCCTGTGCGAGATCACCGTGCTCGCCGAGAAGGCCGGCATCCCACGCCACGTGTTCCTGCAGAGCATCAACGATTCGGTGCTGGGCAGCATGTACACGCGCTACAAGTCGCCGGTGCTGACGAACCTGACCTTCGACCAGGTGACCTTCACGCCCAAGCTGCTGCTGAAGGACATGGACCTGGGGCTCGGCGCCGGCAAGGCGCAAGGCGTGGCCATGCCGGCCGCCGCGGCGACGCGTGAATCCATCTCCCGCCTCGTGGGCCGCGGCCACGACAACGTCGACTTCGCGATCCTGCTGCAGGAACTGGCCGCCGACGCGGGCCTGAAGCTCGTGCCGGAGAACGTCAAGGTGGACGACGGGCTCAGTGCGTGACGATGGCGGCGATGTTGGTCTTCGGCCCTCTGCAGTCGCGCGCGTGCCTGCAACGGCGCGAAGGCCGAGGACGCCGGGTGCCGGGCTCCGCTCATGTCCCCCGGCCCGGCCTGCGGCCGTGCCTCCTCCTTTACTTCGCTCCACCCGGCACCCGACGTCCTCGGCCCGGCACCAAGGTGGCGCACCACCTGTTCGCATGCCACCAGCGGTGCCGGAGCGGGCGATTGGGGTGCCCCACGGAGCGAAGTAAAGGAGGAGGGTCGGGCGAAGCCCGGCCCGGGGGACATGAGCGGAGTGGGGCACCCCAAGCGCCCGCGACCGCCAACCGAAGAAGCGCCGCTCCGGTCCGATAGCAGACACGAACAACTCCATGACCCGCACCCTCATCCGCGGCGCGACCGTGATCACGATGGACACGCAAGGCGTGCTCCCGCGTGCCGACGTCCTGATCTCGAAAGACCGCATCGAAGCGATCGCGCCCACGCTCGCGGCTGACGACGCCGATGTCATCGACGCCGCCGGCTGCATCGTCATCCCCGGGCTGATCAACGCCCACATGCACACCTGGCAGACGGCGCTGCGCGGCGTGGCGGCGAACTGGACGCTGCCCGAATACTTCAAGAAGATGCACGCCGGCCTGGCCACCGTGTTCGGGCCTGAAGACCTGCACATCGCCACGCTGGTGGGGGCGTTGAACCAGCTCAACTGCGGCACCACCACGCTCGCCGACTGGTGCCACAACAACCGCACGCCGGAACACAACGACGCGGCGGTCAGCGGGCTGCTCGAATCGGGCATCCGCGCCGCCTTCTTCCACGGCACGCCCAAGCCCGATCCGAAGCCGGGCGAGACGCCGTTCTGGGAAGTGCCGCACCCGCGCGCCGAGGTCGAGCGCCTGCTGAAGCAGCACCAGAGCGCCGAGTTGCTGACCGTGCACGCCGCCGTCCTGGGCCCGCACTACAGCACGCTGGAAGTGGCGCTGCACGACTTCCGCATGGCGCGCGAACTCGGCGTCGTCGCCAGCCTGCACCAGGGCGGCGGGCCGGCGCGCACGCCGGGCGGCTGGGAAGTGCTGGAGCGCGAAGGCCTGCTGGGACCCCACGTCAACATCGTGCACGGCCACGCGCTCGACGACGACCAGCTGGGCCGCTTCTGCGACCTGGGCATGAGCTTCTCCGCCGCCGCCGAGAGCGAGATGTCGCAGGGCCACGGCCACCCGCTCACCGGCCGCCTGCGCAGGCTGGGGCGGGCGCCGTCGCTCGGCGTCGACCTCGAATCGGTGCTGTCGGGCGACATGCTGACGCAGGCCCGCGTGGCGCTCGGCATCCAGCGCAGCCTGGACAACGTGGCGCACCGCGAAGCGCACGGCGGCATTCCGCCCACGACGACCGTGCCGGTGATCGAGGCGCTGGCCTGGGTGACGGTGGAAGGCGCGCGCATGCTCGGCCAGCTCGACCGCATCGGCACGCTGGCGGCCGGCAAGCAGGCCGACCTGGTGCTGATCCGCGCCGACGAGCTGAACATGCAACCGGTGCACGACGCCGTGGCCAGCGTCGTCTTCCAGGCCTCGCTCGCCAACATCGACAGCGTGATGGTGGCCGGGCGCTGGAAGAAGCGCCACGGCCGCCTGCTCGGCGTGGACCTGGCGCCGAAGATCGCGGCGCTCAATGCGTCGGGCCGCAAGATCGTCGGTGCGCTCGGCCTCGCCTGAACATCACAAGCCCTCCAGGAGACACCCCATGAAGAAGCTCGTCACCGCCATCGCGTTCGTCCTCGCTGCCGGCGGCGCCTTCGCGCAGGCCTTCCCCTCCAAGCCCATCAAGCTGATCGTGCCCTTCAGCGCCGGCAGCGGCACCGACATCGCGGCGCGCGCCGTCGGCGAGTTCATGGCCAAGGGGCTGGGGCAGCCGGTCGTCATCGAGAACCGGCCGGGCGCCGGCGGCACCATCGCCGCCTCGGCCGTCGCCAAGGGCGAGGCCGATGGCCACACGGTGCTGGTGCCCTCCTCCGGCCACGCCGTGAATCCGTCGATCTACCCCAGCCTGCCCTACGACACGCTGAAGGACCTGACCGGCGTGACCCCGCTGGTCGCCATGCCCAACGTGCTGGTGGTCTCGCCTTCGCGCGGCTGGAAGACGGTGGCCGACCTCGTCGCCGCCGCGAAGGCGAAGCCGGGCGCGCTGAACTACGCGTCGGCCGGCGTCGGCAGCGCCACCCACTTCAACGCCGAGAAGTTCAAGCTGCAGGCCGGCCTGAACGCGGTGCACGTGCCGTTCAAGGGCACGCCGGAAGCGATGAGCGACGTCATCGGCGGCCGCAGCGACTGGTTCTTCGCGCCGCTGTCCTCGGCGCTGCCGCTCATCCGCGACGGCAAGCTGCAGGCGCTGGCCGTCAGCACGGCGAAGCGCTCGGGCCTGCTGCCCGACGTGCCGACCACGGTGGAAGCCGGCGTACCGGGTTCGGACTACACCTTCTGGGTCGCGCTCGTCGTGCCCGCCGCCACGCCGGCCGCCGCGGTGCAGCGGCTGCAGCAGGAGGCGGCGAAGGCGCTGGCGCAGCCGGAGCTGATCGAGCGGCTGGCCAAGCTCGGCGCCGAGCCTTTCGTGATGAACAGCGCCGACTTCAACGCCTTCATCAAGTCCGAGGTCGAGACCGGCGCGCGCGTCGCGAAGGCCGCCGACCTGAAGGCGCAGTGAAGGCGATCCTCTTCGTCGGCGTCGGCAAGATGGGCCTGCCGATGGCCCGCCACCTGCACGCCGCCGGCCACCGCGTGACGGCCTTCGACCTGTCGGCCGACCGGCGCGCCGCCGCCGCCGCCGCGGGCTTGGTGGTGGCCACCGACCTCGCGGCGGCACTGGCCGACCACCCGCTCGTCATCAGTTCGCTGCCCGACGACGACGCGCTCGACGCCGTGTCGCACGCCGTCGCCGGCCATGCGGCCAGCGGCGCGACGTGGATCGACACCAGCACCGTGTCGCCCGAAGCCTCGCGTGCCGCCGCGGCGCGCGCCGGCGCCTGCGGCGTGGCCTGCCTGCGTGCGCCGGTGTCGGGCAACAACACGATGGCCGAGCGCGCCGCGCTCACCGTCTTCGCGTCCGGCGACCGCGTGGCGTACGACGCCCACGAATCGCTCTTCGCCTGCTGGGGCCCGCAGCGCTTTTACCTGGGCGCCGGCGAAGAAGCGCGCTACGCGAAGCTGGCCGTCAACCTGCTGATCGTCGGCACCAGCACGATGCTGGCCGAGGCGCTGGCGCTGGGCGAACGCGGTGGCCTCGAGTGGCAGGCGCTGTGGAACGTGATCGAGGCCAGCGCCGCCGCGTCGCCCATCGTGAAGGCGAAGGCCCCGGCACTGCGCGCGCACGACTACACGCCCACCTTCACGGTCGACCAGATGCGCAAGGACGTGGCGCTGATCCGCGGCGCCGCACGCGCGCTCGGCGTCGCCACGCCGGTGGCCGATGTCGCCAGCGCCGCGCTCGACCATGCCGCCGCCGGCGGCGCGGCGACCGAGGACTATGCGGTCGTCATCCGCACGTCACGCCACAATCCCGCCTGAATCCTGACAACAGAAACGAACTGAACATGACCAAGACCCTCGACATCGTCGGCATCTGCGGCAGCCTGCGCAAGGCCTCGCTCAACCGCGCCGCGCTGCGCCTGGCCGGCGAGCTGATGCCGCCCACGATGAAGCTCGACATCATCGACTGGCGCGGCGTGCCGGTCTTCGACGGCGACGTCTTCGCGCAAGGCCTGCCGCCCGCCGTGGCCACGCTTCGAGAGCGCCTGCACCGCGCCGACGGCATCGTCATCGCGACGCCGGAGTACAACTTCTCGGTGCCCGGTGGCCTGAAGAACTTCATCGACTGGGTGAGCCGCGGCGACGACCACCCCTGGACCGGCAAGCCGGTGGCGATGCTCAGCGCCAGCGGCGGCCCGCTCGGCGGCGCGCGCATGCAGTACGACCTGCGCAAGGTGATGCTGTACCTGAACGCCGCACCGCTGGTGAAGCCCGAGGTGTTCATCGGCATGGCGCCGTCGAAGTTCGACGCCGAGGGCCGCTGCACCGACGAGACGACGAAGAAGTTCGTCGGCGACCAGATGGCCGCCTTCGAGCGCTGGATCGCGGCCAACGCGCGCATGCGCGGCTGAAGCTACACGAAGCGGAAGGCGATGCTGCCGAGCGCGCCGTAGTCGGCGTGGAAGGTGTCGCCGGCGACCGCGTTCACGGGCCGCGTGAACGAGCCGGCGAGCACGATGTCGCCGGCCGACAGCTGCTCGCCGTAGGGCGCGATCTTGTTGGCCAGCCACGCGATGCCGTTGCCCGGGTGGTTCAGCACGCCGGCGGCCAGGCCGGTCTCCTCGACGACCCCGTTCTTGTGCAGCAGCGCGCCGCACCAGCGCAGGTCGACGTCGGCCGGGCGCACCGGCCTGCCGCCGAGCACGATGCCGGCGTTGGCGGCGAAGTCGCTGATGGTGTCGGTGACCTTGCGCATGACCTTCGTCTCGCGGTCGAACTGCTCGATGCGGGCGTCGATGATCTCGATGGCGGGCGTGACCCACTCGGTGGCGGCGAGCACGTCGAACAGCGTCGTGCCGGGGCCCTTCAGCGGCTTGCCGAGCACGAAGGCGAGTTCCACCTCGACGCGCGGAGCGATGAAGCGCGTGATGGCGATGTCGCCGCCGGACTCGAAGAACATGTCGTCCATCAGCGGCGCGTGGTCGGGCTCGGTGATCTGGCTCGCCTGCTGCATGGCGCGGCTGGTGAGGCCGATCTTGCGCCCGCGCACCGTGCGGCCGTCGGCCTTCTCGAGCGCGACCCAGGCGCGCTGCACGGCATAACCATCGTCGATGGTCATTTGCGGAAAGCGCTTGGAGAAGTGGCGCACCGGCGTGCGGGTCTTGCGCGCTTCGTAGAGCTCGCGGGCGAGCGTGGTGATGGTGTCGGGGTCCAGCATCGGGATCAGGCTTTCGTGAACAGCGCGTGCAGGTTGCCGAACTTGGCGTCGAAGACTTCGTGGCCTTCGTCGACCTGCAAGGTCAGGCCGACCGGGCGGCGCGCGAGCACGGGCGCGAGGTGCGCCTTCGCGGCGTCGGCCAAGGACTGACCGACGGCCTGCTGCACGGCCGTGCTGCGGCCGCGCGCCATGCGCAGCTGGAAGTAGCAGAACGCGTGGTCGCCGGAGCCGTCGGCCACCGCGTGGTGCGCCGCCGGGTAGGCGAGCACGCGGATGCCACCGGTGGGGAACACCGGCTTGCCGGCTTCGTCGCGCGCGGCGCCCATCGTGTCGGCGAGCGTGCGGCAGAGCGCGGACATGTCGGTCTCGGCGTCGAGCTGCGGTGTGTAGAGGATCACCAGGTGCGGCATGGCAGCGTCGTCTTCTAGAGGCGCGTGGCGACCGAGGTGTAGCCGTCGGCGCGGCTGGCCACCGGCCTCGGGATCGCGTCGCCGCGTTGCGGTGTCACCGGGAACACGGCGTTGAGCTGCCCGGTGCCCGAGGCGCCGAAGTACGGCGTGACGATCTCTGCCGGCGCGTCGTAGGCGCTCCAGCCGAGCGCGCCCAGCAGCATCGCGGTGTCGTGCATGAAGCCTTCGCCGTGGCCCTTGGCAGCGTACTCGGGCAGCATGCCGCAGAAGGCATTCCAGTCGCCGCGCTTCCACATCGCGACGACCTCGCGGTCCAGTGCTTCGAGGAATGGGCTCCAGATCCTGAACGCGAACTCGGGCGCGAGGCCGTTCTGCGCGAAGCGGTGGCTCAGGCTGCCGCTGGCGAAGAAGGCCACGGTGCCGTCGTAGTGTTCCTCCACCGCCCGCCGGAAGGCCCAGCCCAGGCGCGCGCTGTCGTCGAGGTAGTGCGCCATGCACAGCGCCGACACCGACACCACCTTGAAGTGGCGGTCGGCGTTCATGTAGCGCATGGGCACCAGCGTGCCGTACTCGGGCGCGAGCGTGGTTCGCTCGTGCGCCAGCGTCTCGACGCCCATCTCGTTGGCGGTCTTCGCCAGCAACTGGCCGAGCGCCGGGTTGCCCGGGAAGCCGTAGGCCAGGTTCGAGATGAAGTGCGGCAGTTCGTTGCTGGTGTACGTGCCCGAAAAGCTGGGCGCGCAGTTGAGGTGGTAGTTGGCGTTGACGAGCCAGTGCGTGTCGAACACGACGATGGTGTCGACGCCGAGCTCGCGACAGCGGCGGCCGATCTCGACGTGGCCATCGATGGCGTCCTGCCGCGTGCCTTTGCGCGGGCCGTCGAGCTCGCTGAGGTACATCGACGGCACGTGGGTGATCTTGGCGGCGAGTGCGAGTTTTCCCATGTCATTGCCCTGCTCGTTGAGGCGGATTGCGGCACATGGCAGTCATTCGCGTGCTCGGATTGGCGCGAAGGCCGAGGCCGCCGGGTGCCGGGCTCCGCTCATGTCCCCCGCGCTGGGCTGCGCCCAGCGCTCCTCCTTTACTTCGCTCCACCCGGCACCCGGCGTCCTC
>CAUJHQ010000110.1 GCA_963204815.1 Pseudomonadota bacterium
CCCGATGACCATCGTCGACACCGTGGCCGACCGCTTCTACGGCGACCGCGTGAAGATGGCCTTCGCGTTCGCCGACCTGCTGAACCAGGAGGCGCGCGCGCTCGAAGCCGATGGCGTGGACATCGTGCAGTTCGACGAGCCGGCCTTCAATGTCTACATGGACGACGCCGCCACCTGGGGCGTGCAGGCGCTGGAGCGTGCGGCCGCCGGCCTGCGCTGCCGAACAGCGGTGCACATCTGCTACGGCTACGGCATCCAGGCCAACATCGACTGGAAGAAGACGCTGGGCGACGAATGGCGCCAGTACGAGAAGGTGTTCCCGGCGCTCGCCGCCAGCCGCATCGACCAGGTCAGCCTGGAGTGCCTGCACAGCCACGTGCCGCCGGACCTGATGGCGCTGCTGAAGGGCAAGGACGTGATGGTCGGCGTGATCGACGTCGCCAGCGAACAGGTCGAGACGCCGGAGGAGGTGGCCGACACGATCGGCCGCGCGCTGCAGTTCGTGCCGAAGGAGCGCCTCTTCCCGTGCACCAACTGCGGCCTGGCGCCGATGCCGCGTGCGGTGGCCGAGGCCAAGCTGGCGGCGCTGGCGCAGGGCGCCGCACTGGCGCGCGCCCGCGCCGGCGGCTGACGCGCGCCGAACCCCCCCACGGGCAGGGGAGGCGGGCGTCACGCCGCGTGACGCCTGCGTGACGCCGTGCTGTCTACAACCGGATCCGTCGCGGCCCGGTGGCCGCATGGAGACTGGCATGAACAGCAACAGGCACGGGGCGCTGCGGCCCCGCTTCGCGGCGCTGGCGTTGATGGTGTCGGTGCTCGCCGCCTGCGGCGGCGGCACCGAGACCGGTGACGACGATTTCGGTGGGCCAACGCCGACCCCGACCCCGACCCCGACCCCGACCCCGACCCCCACGCCGACGCCGACGCCGACGCCGACGCCGACGCCGACGCCGACGCCGACACCGTCCCCCAGCCCGACCCCGTCGTCCACGCTCGCCGGCGTGCTGCGCGGCCCGGTCGGCGCCCAGGTGCTGCTGCGCCTGAATGGCGCCGAGGAGATCCGGCCCGTCGTGGCAGCGCCCGCCAGCGGCGCGCTCTACGGCGCCACGCCGTTCGCCTTCGCGCAGGCGCTGCCCGACGGCACGAACTACAGCGTCGCGTTCGGCGTGCTCAGCGACGGCCAGCTGTGCGGCGTGCTCGGCGGCGGCTTCGGCACCTTGCCGGTGGCTGCCGGCACGCTGCAGGTGGGCTGCGAGTTCGCGCACGAACACGTCAGCCGCAGCAGCGACAGTTCGGTGCGCGCCACCATGGCCACCAGCAGCGAGGTCGTCATCGGCGGCGCCGGCGCAGCCGAGGGGCGCTACGTCGCGTTCACGTCCACCGCCGCCGGCCTGGCCGGCGCCACCGGCGGCGCGCGCCAGGTGTTCTGGCGCGACCGCAAGACCGGCGAGACGCGCATGGTGAGCACCGGCGCGGGCGGCGTCGCCGGCAACAACAACAGCGACGCGCCGGCGATCTCGGCCGACGGGCTGACGGTGGCCTTCCAGTCGGTGGCGACGAACCTCGTCGCCGGCGACACCAACGGCGTCAGCGACGTCTTCGTCTGGTCGGCCGCCGGCGGGCTGCAGCGCGCCAGCGTCGGCGACGCCGGCGAGCAGGCCAACGCCGGCAGCTTCGCGCCCACGCTGTCGGGCAACGGCGGCGTGGTCGCCTTCGCCAGCGGCGCCAGCAACCTGACGCCGAACGTGTTCGGCACCAGCCAGCGCAACGTCATCCGGCGCGACCTGGCGAGCGGGCAGAACCTGCTCGTCAGCCGCGCCGCGGTGGGTGGCAACGCCGGCAACGGCAGCGGCGGGCAGTGGCCGGCGCTGTCGGAGGACGGCAACCGGCTCGCCTTCTGGTCGACCGCGACCGACCTCGTCAGCGGCGACACGAACGGCCTGTGGGACATCTTCGTGCACGACCTCGCCGCCGGCAGCCTGCGCCGCGTGAGCCTCACCGACGGCGGCGGCGAGCGCAACGCCGGCACCGAGAGCGGCAACCGCAACGTGCAGCCGGCGATCAGCGGCAACGGCCGCTACGTGGCCTACGCGACGACCGCGACCAACGTCGTGGCCGGCGACACCAACGGCGCGCAGGACATCTTCGTCGTCGACCTCGACGACGCCGCCGGCCTGGCCGTGCGGCGGGTCACGGGCTTCAATGGCGTGCAGGGCAACGGCGACAGCCCGAAGGGCCAGGGCGAGCGCGTCGCGCTGTCGTACGACGGCCAGTGGGTCGCGTTCACCACCAACGCGTCGAACTTCGGCGTCCCGGCCGACAACGTGCTGCTCGCCGCGTGGCAGCAGGGCGACCTGCGCGTGGCCTCACCGGGCAGCGGCACCGTCTACCCGGCGTCGATTTCGCGCGAGGCGGCCTACGTGGCGTTCGGCGCCAACCGTGCGCTGGACGTGCGCTTCGGCGAGGCGGGGCTGTTCGCGCACTTCACCGGCCTCGCGTTCGCGTGGTCGTGGCGCGAGTAGCGGCGAGGCGGCGCACCGGCGGCGGTGCCGTCAGTTCGCCAGCCGCGCCGGCGCGAACGACAGCGACAGCACCAGCAGCGCCGCCGCTGCCAGCCACGAGCCAAGCACGCGCACGGCGATGCGCGCCCACGTCGGCTCGATGGCACTGACGACGATGGCCACCCACGACGGCAGGAAGATCGACCCGAGCGCGGTGCCGACGACCATCAGCGTGTAGGCGCGACCGTCGACGCCGCTCGGCCCCGAGGCCAGGCCCACCGCCAGGCCGACGGCGACCGCCAGCGCGGTGGTCCACGGCACCGGCGCCCGCCACGCCGCGGCCACCGCCACGCCGGCCGCCGCACCGAAGCACAGCAGCAGGCGGTCGGTGTCGGGGTCGCCCGCCCGGGCGTGCAGCGCCAGGCCCAGCAGCAGCGCCGCGGCGTAGCCGAGCAGCGGGGGCTTGGCCTGCGCCAGGCGCCCGTGCGCGCTCTGACCGAGCAGCAGGCCCAGCGCGAGCAGCGCGATCAGCAATGCCGGCGCGATGAACGGGTGCAGCGCGCCGCTGTAGAAGGTGCCGATGCCCTGGATCGGGCTGTGCGCCCCGGCGCTGCCGGCGGCACCGGCCAGCAGCGCGGCGGCGGCCGGCCACGCGCGAGCGGGCCGGCTCACGCGAGCGCACGCACCAGGAAATACGCGCCGAGCGCGCCGATGGCGCCGCCGGCGCCCCGCACGAGATGGCGGCCCTGCGCCCAACGGGTGACGAGCGAGAACGCGATGCCGGCCGCGTGCAGCAGCCCGGTGGCGACGACGAAGCCCAGGCTGTAGGCGATGGGGCTGGCGGCCTCGGGCAGTTCGGTGCCGTGCGCGTGGCCGTGGAAGATGGCGAACGCGCCGACGATCAGCGCCGCCACCCACAGCGGCGGGCGGGCGGCGAACGCGACCATCGCGCCCAGCACCACGGCCGACAGCGCGATGCCGACCTCGACGCCGGGCAGCGGCACGCCGACCACGCCCAGCGCGCCGCCGAGCGCCATGACGAGCGGGAACACGACCGGCAGCAGCCACACCGCCGGCATACCGAGGAAGGCGCCCCAGAGGCCGACCGCGACCATCGCGATCACGTGGTCCCAGCCGGCGATCGGGTGCAGGAAGCCGCTGACGAAGCCGCCGGCCACGCCTTCGGCCGAATGCGCCAGCACCGGGGCGCTGGCCAGCGCCAGCAGCACGCAGAGCAGCGGTCTGATCCAGCTCGCGGAGGCCGGCGCCGGGACCGGTGCGCGCGGCGCGCGGAGGCTTCGTGCGTGTGGCCGCAGCGATGGCGGCGTGCGCGGGGCAAGTTGCATGGGAAGGCTCCAGGGGGGACGGACAGGTCGCCGTACGCAGCAACGCGCGCGGCGGATCACGCAGGACGTGGGGTCTGTCAGCCGGCCCGGGGCGGGCGGCGCCGCGGCGGCGCGAAGGCGCTGCGCCACGACGCGACGGCCGTGGCGCGCAGCACGTGGCGGCCGTCGCCGGCGGTGCGGCGGGTGGACGCCAGCACCATCAAGGCCAGCGCGGCGGCGAGCGCGAAGGCCACGCTGTCGAGCGCGTCGTCGGCGCTGCCGTCGGTGCGCAGGCTGCGGTCGTCGACCGCGTGGTGGTGGCGCTCGAAGGCGTCGTGCCGGTGGGCCAGGGCCCGAACCGCCAGCGCGTCGTGCGCGTGGCGCGGCCCGGTGCCCAGGTTGATGGCGCCCTGCAGGCCCTGCACCAGCAGGATCACCGCGAGCCAGCACGCCGCCAGGCGCAGCAGGTCGGCCGCGGTGGAGCGCCGGGTGGGGGAGAGCAGCATCGGCGGCGATGCGTCGCAGGTTCCCGCCGCCGTGCCGGCTGGCGCTACTTCGTCGCCGCGAAGCAGTAGAAGCGGCCTGCGCCGCCGGTGCGGACCAGGGCTTCCTGGCTGCAGCCGGCCGACTGGTGCGAGAAGTTCCAGCTCTTGGCCCAGTTCTCCGGCAGCGGCCCGATGCGGTCGTGGTGGCCGACGATCGCCGAGCCGTCGCTGCTGCTCGTCCAGGCCTTGCAGGTGGTGTCGGTCTGCGGCGCGAAGGCGGTGCCGTCGGCGCGCGAGCCGGTCAGGATGTCGTGCTCGTTGGGCGTGTCGCCACGGCCCTTGATGACGTTGCCCTTCTCGTCGAGCGCGGTGTTCTTGTTGATGTTGTTGCCGTTGTGCAGGTGCGCCAGGTCACGCGCGATCAACTCACCCTTGGCGTTGTGCCAGGGGCCTTCGCCGATGCGGTCGCGTGCGTTGACCGACGGCGTGCCCGGGTTGCTGCCCGACGGGAAGGTGCCCGGCGCGCTCAGGTAGGCGCGCCAGGTCTTGCCGCCGGCACCGGCAGCGGTGGCCAGCTTCTGGCAGGTGGCGTCGGCGCCGGCGAGGCCGCCGAGATCGGCCCCCTTGCCGCTGCCGGCGCTGGTGACGAAGAAGCTCATCGGCCCGCTCGACGGCGTGGTCGCGCAGGCGGCCAGCACGGCGGTGGCGGCGAGGGTCAGGATCAGGGTCTTATTCATCGGCTCTTTCGTGGTGGGGTGGGACGGGATCGATGCTGCATTTACGCGGCAGCCCGCCCGTGCATTGCTGCGGGTATTCCCGGCCCGCGGCGCCGACGCCTCAGATCCAGCGCCGCACGCGCTGCGTGTAGGCCGCGTACGCGGCGCCGAACAGCTGCCGCAGCGCACGTTCCTCGGGCGCGATCTGGAAGCGCCCGATGAAGGCCACGAAGGCCGCCGGCCCGAGCAGCGCCCACGGCGCGGCCAGCCACGCTGCCCAGCCGAGCAGCACCGCCAGCATGCCCAGGTACATCGGGTTGCGCGTGATGCGGTAGATGCCGCCGTCGACGAGGGCCGACGCGCGCTCCGGCCGCAGCGGGTGCACGGTGGTGCGGGCGCGCCGGAACTCGCGCACGCCGGCCAGCGCGATGGCGAGGCCGGCCGCGACCAGCAGCGCCGCGAGCGTGCCGCGCAGCCCCGCCGGAAGCGCGATCACGGGAGTCCACCGGGCCAGCGCGCCCATGCCGCCGGCGGCGACCGCGGCGACGATCGGTGGCGGCACCTTCAGCTCGAGCGACCTCATGCGGGCTCCGTGCCCGCTGTGCCGAGCGCGAACACCGCGCGGCACTCGAAGCGGCCGCTCCGGTTGTCCATCCACTCGGCTTCGCGGCAGCGCCCCCGCACCGGGCCGGTGATGGCCAGCCGGCGCCGCAGTTCATGTTCGACCGCCTCGGCGGCCGCGGCGCAACCGTCAGCCGCGGTCAGGTGCGGCACCACCTGTTCGAACGTGCCGCCGTACGGCCGGCACTGTGGCCAGCGTGCGACCAGCGCCGTGGTGAGGGCGATGAAGGGGGCCGCCGGCTCCGGCGCCAGCCAGGCGGTGGCAGGAAAGCGGCCGACGCGGGCGAACAGCACGTCGAACGCCGGCTGCAGCGCGAACAGCGCCCGCAGCGCTGCGGTGTCGGCGGCCGTCGCGTCGGCCGGCGCCAGGAAGGGCACCAGCAGCGTCACGTGCGCCGGCACGCCGTCGGCCGCCGACGGGTCGTGGCGCTGGCGCAGGTCGTGCACCAGCGCCTCGGCCGCGGGCACGCGGACGACGAGCGCGCTGATCGGCGCGCTCATGTCCCGAGCATGCGGCGCAAGCGTGCCGACACGTCGTAGACGTCGGCCAGCCCGCCGCCGTAGCGCTGCACGCGCAGCAGGCCCTGGCCTTCGTAGACGTCGAGGGCGTGGTCGATGCGCCAGCGCGGCAGCGCCAGCCGCGCGGCCAGGGCCTCGTTCGTGTCCAGCCCTTCGTTGACGACCGCAGCGGCCACCGCGCGCAGCGTGTCGTCGTAGCCGGTGATGCAGGCGCGGCCGTACTGCTGCAGGCCGAGCGTGGTGACGCGTACCGCCGGCAGGCCGGGGGCGCCGGTGGGCTCGAGCACGACGAGGCCGGCGTCGGCCAGCAGCTCCAGCGCGTCGCCCACCTCGCCGGCGGGCAGCGCGGCGAGCGCTTCGGCGTCGACGTGCTCGTGGCCCTGGCGCTGCACGGCGTCGCCCAGCGCCTGCAGCACGCGGCTGTCGAACGGCGCGAGGCCCTCGACCTGCGGCCCGGGCGCCGTCGCGAAGGCCGGCAGTTCGCCGAGCGCCGGCTTGTCGCGCACGCCGGTGATGGCGGCGACGATGCGCTCGAAGCTCTCGTCGTAGTGCGCGAGGTCGTCGATGCGCTCCCACAGCGTGGTCGCCAGCGCCTCGGGCACCTTGCAGTCGTCCAGCAGCACGGGGATCAGCCGGGTGCGGCCGGCCACGCGCTTGACGAAGGCGGCGTTCAGCTCTTCGCGCACCCAGGGCTTGTCGACGCTGTGCACCGACAGCACGACGACCACCGCGCCGGCCTCGGCCAGGCCTTCCTCGAAGATGCGGTCGACGACGCTGTCGCCGGGCAGCATCTCCCAGCGGTCGAGCCAGGCGTCGATGCCGGCGGCGCGCAGCCGCGTCGCGAAGCCGAGCACGAAGCGCGCCTTGTCCTCCGAGGCGTGGCTGACGAAGACCTTGGGCGCCATCGCGGCGCCGTCAGCGCGGCGTGCGGCCGCAGTCGCCACCGACCGAGACGCTGCCGTCCTTGCACTCGGTGAGGATCGGCTCGGGCTTGCGCTTCGCGGCCGACGACGCCGGTGCGGCCGGTGCCGCCGGCGCGCCGCTGGCGGTGCCGGCCCGGTAGACGATCTTCTTCGAGCCGCGGTCGCAGCTGCCGACCGTGCGGCCTTCGGCCTTGGCGTCGGCGTCGACCACGGTCAGCGTGAACTGCGTGACGCCGCCGGCGCGCACCTTGGCGTCGATGCCGGCCTTGATCTCGTCGCAGTTGCTGGCGGCGAGCGCGGCCGGGGCGGCGGCAGCCAGGCAGAGGCCGGCAAGGGCGGTACGCAGCATCGGGGTGTCCGTGGGGCGGGTTCGACGCGTTCGAGTGTAGCCGCGGCCCTGCGCTTGACCGGCGTCAACGCCGCCGCGCGCGCCGGCCCGGACACTCGCGCACACGCCCCTTCCGCCATGGCCAAGAAGTTTCCGATCCACCCGCCGCACCCCGAGCGCAACTGCTGGGGCTGCGAGCAGTACTGCAAGTCGACCGACCTCGCCTGCGGCAACGGTGCCGAACGCACGCAGCACCCGGTGGAACTGTTCGGCGACGACTGGCACGAGTGGGTGCCACCGGCCGAGCCGGGGGCCGAAGCGCTGGCGGCGCCGGCCTGGCCGAAGCCGGCCTGAACCACCGGGGGGGCGCCATGCCCCCAGGCGCCGAGTCGATAGACTCGTGCCCCGCGCGATCCACCGCCAACGCTGCCCATGGTTGCCACCCCTGCAAGACGGCCGCGCGCCAGCGCAGCCCCGACCTCGGAGTCCCGGGTGCACCGTGCCGGCGCAGCCGGGCGGCGCATGGCGCGCATGCTGCGTGCGCTCCGTGTCGCGCTGACCGGCCTGGCGCTCGGCACGGCGGCGGCCGGCACGCCGGCGCTGGCGGCCGAACCCTGGCAGGCCGACTTCGACGCGCTGCTCGCGGGGCTCGCCAGCCACTACGCGAACTTCGAGGACCAGATCCGCGAGCGCCGGCTCGACCTGCCGGCACTGGCCGCGCGGCAGCGCAAGGCGCTGGCCGAGGCCGGCGACGACCGCGGGCGCCGCGCCGCCATCGAAGGCGTGCTGCGCGCGCTGCGCGACCCGCACGTCAAGATCGACTGGGCGCCGCCGGCGGCCGACGGGGCGCCGGGGCCGGTCTGCGCCGCCGGCACCGACGGCGGCCGCGAGGGCCGGCTGCAATGGTCGCGCTGGCCCGGGTTCACGCCCCTGGCCGGCGACGCGGCGCGCATGTTCTCGGCCGGCCTGCTGCGCCGGCCCGACGGGCGGCGGCTGGGCATCGTGCGCCTGGGCCTGTTCGTCGAGAGCGCCTACCCCGTCGCCTGTGCCGAGGCGGCGCGTGCGCTGGGCCTGGCCACCGATGCCCCCTGCGACACGGCCTGCGCCGAGCGCCGCGACGCCGCGGCGGCGCGCGTGCTCGACACCGCGCTGGTGGACACGGTGCGCGCACTGAACGCCGCCGGCGCGGCCATGCTCGTGCTCGACATCAGCGACAACGGCGGCGGCTCGGACTGGAACGAGGCGGTTGCGCGGCGCCTGGCCGGCCCGCTGCGCTCGGCGCGCATCGCCCTGCTGAAGCACCCGGCGTGGCAGGACTGGATCGACGACCGGCTGCGCCAGCCGGGCGCCGGGGCGCCCGACGCCGATGCGCTGCGCCGCCTGCGCGCGCAACTCGCGCCGCCCTGCGACCTGTCGGCGGCATGGTCGGACGGCGGGTTCGCCAGCGGCGCCCGGCCGCTGCCCTGCAGCACGCTGGTCCGCGGCGACCTGCACACCCTGGGCAGCTTCGATCCGTGGGGGCACCCGGTGCCGCCGGGCGTCAACCGCCTGCCGCTGGTGCTGCTGGTCAACGAGGAAACACATTCGGCGGCCGAGCAGATCGCCGCGCTGCTGCAGGACAACCGCCGCGCACGCATCGTCGGCAGCGTGACGGCCGGGGCCGCCTGCGGCACCTTCACGCCGCGGGGCACCGCCTTCACGCTGCCGCACAGCGGCGCGAGCGTGCACGTGCCCGATTGCGTGCGGCTGCGCGCCGACGGCAGCAACGAGCGCCGCGGCATCGTGCCCGACGTGCTGGTGCCCTGGGGGCCGTCGGACAGCCCCTGGCTGCGCACGGTGAAGGCGGCGCGAACGCTGGAGCGTCTGCGCTGACGCGGCCGCCGGATGCCGCGGCCGGCACGGGCCGCCGCGGCCGCGTCACGCCCGAGACCCGAGCCCGCCCGCGTGGTAGCCCTTGATCCCGATGGTCTTCGCCATCGGGCTGCGGATGTCGCCGCTGGCGGCCAGCCGTGCGACGACCGCGGCAAAGTCGGTCCGGGGCTGCCAGCCCAGCCGCTCGCGCGCGAGCGCGTTCACGTACACGCGGTCCAGGCGTTCGGTCATCGTCCAGCCGTGCCCGGCGTACACCGCTTCCCATCCGGGCACGCGGCGGCGCAGCACGGCAGGCGCGTCGTGGCGCAGTTCGGCCAGGTCGTCGGGCGTGAACGGCGTCGTCGCGCTGACGATGAAGCGGCCGAAGCCGATGCGCGGCGCCTCGCGCAGCGCGACGAGGTGGGCCTCGACGACGTCCTCGATGTCGACGCGCCGGCTCAGGAACTCGTTGGCCTGCAGGTTGGCGGCGCTGCGGACTTCCAGCGCCGAGGGGTCGTCGTCGTCCTCGGGGAAGAAGCGGCTCGTTCGCAGCACCACGCAGGGCAGCTTCGCCAGGCCGTGCAGCAACTCGCAGAGATCCTCGGCCGCCACCTTGGTGACGCCGTAGATGTTCTTCGGCACCGGGCGCACCGCCTCGGTGATCCACGCGGCCGGCTCGCCGGGCGGCGGCACCAGCGCGCGGCCGAAGGCGCTGGTGGTGCTGGTGCAGACGAAGCCGGCGACGCCGGCGGCCGCCGCCTCTTCCAGCAGGTTCAGCGTGCCGGTGACGTTGGTGTCGACGAAGGCCTGCCGCGCGTGCGTGGCGACGTGCGGCTTGTGCAGCGTGGCGGTGTGCAGCACGCCGGTGACGCCGGCCATCGCGGCGCGCACGAAGGCGCGGTCGGTGATGGAACCCACCGCGTCGGTGTAGGGCGTGGGCACGATGTCGAGGCCGCGCGCGGCGATGCCGCGGTCGCGCAGCGTGCGCATCAGCGCCTCGCCGAGGTGGCCGGCGCTGCCGGTGATGAGGAGCGTCATGCCCCTCAGTCTGCCACCGGGTCCAGTTCCAGCGGCGTCGGCGGCCGGCGCGCGCGCACGACGTTGAGCCATGCGCCGGCAGCGCCGCAGGCGGCGATGACGGCCATGCCGACCCAGCTCCAGAAGTCGGGCAGCGCGCCGAAGACGAGCCAGCCCAGCAGCGCCGCCGAGCCGATCTGCAGGTAGACGAAGGGCATCAGCGTGGCGGTGGGCGCGACGCCCAGTGCCAGGATCAGCAGCAGGTGCGCGCTGGTGCCGCAGGCCCCGATCAGCAGCAGCAGGCCGATCTGCTGCGCCGTGGCCGCCGCCAGCACGGGGCCCACGTCCACCGTGGCCAGCAGCAGCGGCAGCAGGATCACGCTGCCGGTGAGGCCGGTCCAGAAGTGCGTGGTGTAGGGGCTCTCCAGCGACGACAACCGGCTCGTCAGCGTCTGGAAGGCGGCGTAGGTGCTGGCGCAGCCCAGCGGGAACAGCACCGCCCAGCCGAACAGCCCGCTGCCGGGGCGGATGACGATCAACGCGCCGGCGAAGCCGCCGGCCACCAGCGCCCAGCGCAGGCGCGACACCGGCTCCTTCAGCACCAGAGCCGCCAGCAGCGTCACGCCCAGCGGCGTGAGCATGTTGATGGCGGTGAACTCGGCCACCGGCAGATGCTGCAGGCCGAAGAAGCCGAACACGCTGGTGACGAGCAGCAGCACGCCGCGCAGCAGCTGGAACTTCGGATGCGCGGTGCGAAAGCCGGTGCGCCGGTCGACCGCCAGCCAGACCGCCATCACCACCGCCTGCACCAGGTAGCGCGTGGTCAGCAGCAGCAGCACCGGCAGCACCGGCCCGAGCCAGCGGATGGTGGTGTCCATCGCCGCGAGCAGGAAGCCCACGGTGACGATGAGCCCGATGCCCAGCAGCGGCCGCGGCGCCGTCATCGGCGATGGATGCGCGCGGCCAGCGCTTCCCACACCGGCTGCAGGCGGCCGGGCAGGTCGGGCAGCGCGCCGAGGTCGACGCGGCTCTCCTCGGGCGAATGGAAGTCGCTGCCGCGCGACGCGAACAGGCCGAACTCGAGCGCGGTGTCGGCGTAGACGATCTGCTCCGGAGCGCTGTGGCTGCCGGTGACGACCTCGACGCCGCGGCCGCCGTGGGCCACGAACTCGCTGAACAGCGCGTACTCCACCGTGGGGCTGAACTTGTAGCGCGCCGGGTGCGCGATCACGGCCACGCCGCCGGCCTGCGTGATCCAGCGCACCGCCTCGCCGAGGCCGGCCCAGCGGTGCGGCACGAAGCCGGGCTTGCCTTCCTTCAGGTAGTGGCGGAAGACCTCGTGCGTGCTGCCGCAGACGCCGCTCTCGACGAGGAAGCGCGCGAAGTGCGTGCGCGAGACGAGGTCGGGGTTGCCGGCGTAGCGCAGCGCGCCTTCGAAGGCGCCGGGGATGCCGGCGCGTGCCAGGCTGTCGGCCATCGCGCGCGCGCGCCCGGTGCGGCCGCCGCGCACGCGCGCCAGGCCGGTCGCGAGCTCGGCGTTGTCGGGGTCGAAGCCGAAGCCGAGGATGTGCACCGTCTCGCCGGCGAAGCTGACGCTGATCTCGGTGCCCGCGAGCCAGGCCAGGCCGAGGTCGAGCGCCGCCTCGCGGGCGCGGGCGAGGCCGCCGATCTCGTCGTGGTCGGTCAGCGCCCAGAGCTCCACGCCCCGGGCGTGGGCGCGTGCGGCGAGGTCTTCGGGGGGTAGGGTGCCGTCGGAAACGCGGGAGTGCGAATGCAGGTCGGCATTGAGCAGGTGCACGGTGCTCGATTGTACGGAGCCGTACGATGCGGCGCCGGCACGGGGCTTCCCGCGCGCGCGCTCAGAGGCTCAGCGTGCGGCCGCAGCGCGCCGCCAGCGCGGTGTCGTGCGTCACGACGACGAAGGCGGTGCGCTGGCGCTCGGCCAGTTCGAGCATCAGCGCGAAGACGCCGTCGGCGGTGCCGCGGTCGAGGTTGCCGGTGGGCTCGTCGGCCAGCACGCAGGCCGGCTTCGTGACGAGCGCGCGCGCGATCGCCACGCGCTGGCGCTCGCCGCCCGACAGCTGCGCCGGGTGGTGCGCTTCGCGCGACGCCAGCCCGACGGCGGCCAGCACCTCGTGCGCGGCGGCGCGCGCCTCCGCCGGCGCGACGCGGCGGATGCGCAGCGGCATCGCCACGTTGTCGAGCGCGCTGAACTCCGGCAGCAGGTGGTGGAACTGGTAGACGAAGCCGAGGTGGCGGTTGCGCCAGGCGCCCTGTTCGGCGGCGTCCATCGCCGCGAAGTCGCGGCCCATCAGCTCGACGCGGCCCGAGGTGGGTGTGTCCAGCCCGCCCAGCAGGTGCAGCAGCGTGCTCTTGCCGCTGCCCGAGGCGCCGACGATGGCCAGCGTCTCGCCCGCATGCACTTCCAGGCTCACGCCGCGCAGCACGCTGACGTCGAGCGCGTCGCGCCCGCGCCCTTCGGCAAAGCGCTTGTGCAGGTCGACGGCGCGCAGCACGACGTCGCCGGCCGAACGGTTCCCGGGCTCACTCATAACGCAGCGCCTCCGCCGGGTTGACGCGGCTGGCGCGCCAGCTCGGGTACAGCGTCGCCAGCAGCGACAGCACGAGCGAGATGACGGCGATGGGCACGATGTCCGATGACTGCGGTTCGCTGGGCATGCGGCTGATGACGTAGACGTTGCTCGGCAGGAAGGCGACGCCGAGCGCGTGCTCGATCGCCGGCACCACGGTGTCGATGTGGAAGGCGAGCAGCAGCCCGAGCGCCAGCCCGGCGAGCGTGCCGATGACGCCGGCGGTGGCGCCCTGGACGACGAACACGCCCATGATGGAACGCGGGCTCGCGCCCAGCGTGCGCAGGATCGCGATGTCGGCGCGCTTGTCGGTCACCGTCATCACGAGAGAGCTGACGAGGTTGAACGCCGCCACCGCGACGATCAGCGTGAGGATGATGAACATCAGCCGCTTCTCGACCTGCACGGCGTCGAACCAGGTGCGGTTGCTGCGCGTCCAGTCGCGCACCTCGACGGCCGGGCCGAGCGTGGCCGCCAGGTCGGCGCCGACCGTGCGCGCCTGCTGCACGTCGGCCAGCCGCAGTTGAACGCCGGTGGGCCCGTCCAGGCGGAACAGGCGCGCCGCGTCCTCCAGCGCCACCAGCGCGAGGCCGCTGTCGTATTCGTAGTGGCCGGCCTCGAAGGTGCCGACGACGTTGAACTGCTTCAGACGGGGCACCACGCCGGCCGGCGTGACCTGGCCGCCGGGCGACGCGATCGTCACCTTGTCGCCGACGCGCACACCGAGCAGACGCGCGAGTTCGCCGCCGAGCACCACGTTCCACTCGCCGGGCAACAGCCGCGCGAGCGCGCCGTCGCGCAGCTGGCGCGCGAGCGGCGTGACCTCGGCCTCGGCGGCGGGGTCGATGCCGCGCACGATGGCGCCGCGCAGCTGGCCGCCGCGCCCCACCAGCGTCTGCGTGCTGACGAAGGGCGCCGCGGCGCGCACCTGCGGGTGCTGCTTCGCGGCGGCGGCGGTGGCGGCCCAGTCGGCGAGCGCATTGCCGTCGCGGCCGATCACCTCGACGTGCGCGATCACGCTCAGCATGCGGTCGCGCACCTCCTTCTGGAAGCCGTTCATCACGCTCAGCACGACGATCAGCGCCGCCACGCCGAGCGCGATGCCCAGCACCGACACGGCGGAGATGAAGGAGATGAAGCCGTTCTTGCGTCCGGCGCGGCCGGCGCGCGTGTAGCGCCAGCCGATGTGCCACTCGTAGGGCAGGTTCATGCGGGGCGGCATCCTATCAGTCGTGGCGCAGCGCCTCGGCCGGCTTCAGGCGGCTGGCGCGCCAGCTCGGGTAGAGCGTGGCGGCGAACGCCAGCGCCAGCGAGATGGCGGCGATCGGCAGCACGTCGGCCCATTGCGGGTCGCTGGGCATGCGGCTGATGAGGTACACGTTGGCCGGCAGCAGCTTGGCGCCGAGCAGGCCTTCGATGGCGGGCACGAGGGTGCCGACGTTGAACGCGACCAGCAGCCCGAGTGCGACGCCGGCGGCCGTGCCCACCAGCCCCGACAGCGCGCCCTGCACGACGAACACGCCCATGATCGAGCGCGGGCTCGCGCCCAGCGTGCGCAGGATGGCGATGTCGCCGCGCTTGTCGGTCACCGTCATCACGAGCGTCGAGACGAGGTTGAAGGCCGCCACGGCGACGATCAGCACGACGATCAGCGACAGCATGCGCTTCTGGATCTGCACCGAGTCGAACCAGGCGCGGTTCAGCTGTGTCCAGTCGCGCACGATGACGCGCGGGTCCAGCGTCGTGGCCAGCGTGTCGGCGATGCGCGGCGCGGCCTGCGCGTCGGCCAGGCGCACGCGCAGGCCGCGGGTGGCGTTGTCGCCCAGCGCCTCGAGCGCGTCGTCCAGGTGCACCAGGGCCAGCGTGCTGTCGTATTCGTGGTGGCCGGCGTCCAGCGTGCCGGCCAGCGTGAACAGCTGCCAGCGCGGCGCGCTGCCGCCGGCGGCAGCCGGCAGCACCAACGTGACACGCTCGCCGACCTTCACGCCCAGCTCGCGCGCCAGCGCGCTGCCGAGCAGGATGCGGTGCTCGCCGGCCGCCAGCGGCGCCAGCACGCCGGGCCGCGCCAGCAGCGGCGTCACCGCGCCTTCCTCGGCCGGCAGCACGCCGCGCAGGTAGGCGCCGCGCAGCAGGTCGCCGCGGCCCAGCAGCAGCGGCGAGGCGACGAACGGCGCCACCGCCACCACGCCGGCCTGCTGCCGCACGCGCGCGGCGAGTTCGGGCGCGGCGTCGTAGAGCTCGACGTGGCCCACCGCGTCGAGCATGCGCTCGCGCACTTCCTTCGTGAAGCCGTTGACGACCGACAGCACGACGATCAGCGCCGCCACGCCGAGCGAGATGCCGGCCACCGAGACGCCGGCGATGAACGAGACGAAGCCCCGCCCGCGCGCCGCGCGCACGTAGCGCCAGCCGATCTCCCATTCATACGGAACTGCCATGCGGCGGCGATGCTACCGAATGCCGCTCGCGATAATCGCGGGCCATGCACCTGATCGTTCCTTTCGCCGCCGCGCTGGCCGAAGGCGGCCGCGACGCCACGCGCCGGCTCGCGCTGCCGCGGCTGGCCGCGTTGCTGGGCCGCCTGGCGCCGGTGGAGCGCGACGACGGCGACGAATGGAGCTTCTCGCCGCCGCACGAACGCGCGCTCGCCCGCGCACTGGGCTTCGCCGGCGGCGACGGCCAGTTGCCCTGGGCAGCCTGGCGCGCCCAGCACGACGGCCTGGACACCACCGACCTCGCCTGGGGCCTGCTGACGCCGGTGCACCTGCACGTGGGCACCGACCAGGTGAGCTTGATGGACCCGGCCGCGCTGGCGCTCGACGACGCCGGCTCGCGCGCGCTGCTCGACGCCGTGCGCGAGCTCTTCACCAGCGAGGGCTTCGTCGTCGACTACGGCGCGCCGCAGCGCTGGTACGTGGCGCACGAATCGCTGGCGGGCCTGCGCACCGCGTCGCTGGACCGCGTGATCGGGCGCAACATCGACCGCTGGCTCACCGAAGCCAGCGCCGTGCGCCTGGTGCGCCGGCTGCAGAACGAGGTGCAGATGCTGCTCTACACGCACCCGCTGAACGACGCCCGCGAGGCCCAGGGCCGGCTGCCGGTGAACAGCTTCTGGCTCAGCGGCTGCGGTGTCGCGCAGCGGCCCGCGGGGCCGCCGCCCACCGTCGACGCGCGCCTGCGCGAGCCCGCCCTGGCCGAGGACTGGGCCGCCTGGGCCAAGGCCTGGGAGACGCTGGACGAAGGCCCGCTCGCCGAGCTGGCCGCACGCACCGCGCGCGGCGAGGCGGTGCAACTCACGCTGTGCGGCGAACGCGCGTCGACGACATTGGAACCAGCCCACGGCGCGTGGACGCGCCTGAAGCTGCGCGCCACCCGCCCCACGCCCGCCGCGATCCTGGAGACCCTGTGATCCTGCAGACCCGAGAGGTGCCCACGCGCGTGGCCTTCGCGCTCGAACAGACCGGTGTGCACCCGCTGCTGGCGCGCCTGCTCGCGGCGCGCGGCGTGCGCAGCGCCGACGAGCTGGACGACGGCCTTGCCAAGCTGCTGCCACCGGCCACGCTGAAGGGCGCGCTGGAGGCCGGCCGTCTGCTGGCCGACGCGATCGACGCCCAGCAACGCCTGTGCGTCGTCGCCGACTACGACTGCGACGGCGCCACCGCCTGCGCCGTGGCGCTGCGCGGGCTGGCGATGCTGGGCGCGCCGCGCGAACGCCTGAGCTACGTGGTGCCCGACCGCGCGGTGCACGGCTATGGCCTCACGCCGGCCATCGTCGACCTCGCCCTGGCGCGCCGGCCCGACGTGCTGGTGACGGTGGACAACGGCATCGCCAGCATGTCCGGCGTGGCGCACGCGCGCGCGCTCGGCATGGCCGTGCTCGTCACCGACCACCACCGGCCGGCGGTGGAGCAGGGCGCGCCGGTGCTGCCCGACGCCAACGTCATCGTCAACCCGAACCAGCCCGGATGCCCCTTCGAGAGCAAGGCGCTGGCGGGGGTGGGCGTGATGTTCTACGTGCTGCTGGCGGCACGCGCCGAGCTGCGGGCGCGCGGCCGCTTCGATGCGGCGTCACAGCCGCGGCTGGACGCGCTGCTCGACCTCGTCGCGCTGGGCACGGTGGCCGACGTGGTCAAGCTCGACGCCAACAACCGCCGCCTCGTCGCCCAAGGGCTCAAGCGCGTGCGCAGCGGCCGCCTGCAGCCCGGGCTGGCGGCGCTGTTCTCGGTGGCGCGGCGCGAACCGGCGCGCGCC
>CAUJHQ010000111.1 GCA_963204815.1 Pseudomonadota bacterium
CCGCGCGGCGCGCTCGTCGCGATGGTGCTGCTGGTGCTGGCGCTGGCCGGCGGCGTGGCGCTGCGCTGGGCCTGGGGCCACTTCGCGGCGGCCCCGGGGCGGCTGGCGGAGCGGCTGGAGATCGAGCTGAAGAGCCCCAGCGGCCGCCCGCTGCCGGCCTTCGGCAGCGGTGGCAGTCGCGCGCTGGCGGCGGCGGTCAACGGCCTGCTCGCCGAACGCACGGCGATGCAGGCCGACGTGGCGGCCCAGGTGCGTGCCGCCAGCCGCCAGGTCGAGCAGGAGAAGAGCCGGCTCGCCGCGCTGATGGCCGAGCTGACGCAGAGCGTCGTCGTCTGCAACCTCGACGGCCGCATCCTGCTCTACAACAGCCGTGCGCGGCTGCAGTTCCGGCTGCTCGCCGGGCCGTCGATCGGCGGCGCCGAGCTGATCGGCCTGGGCCGTTCGATCTACGCCGTGTTCGACCGCCAGCTCGTGGCCCACGCGCTCGAAAACGTGCAGCAACGGCTGGCGCGCGGCGTGGCGCATGCGTCGGCGCAGTTCGTCACCGCCACGCGCGGCGGCCAGCTGCTGCGCGTGCAGATGGCGCCGGTGCGCGAGCCCGACGCGAAGCCGGAAGACCCGCTGAACGGCTTCGTGCTGATGCTGGACAACATCACGCGCGACTTCGCCGACGAGTCCGAGCGCGACCGCCAGCTGCACGCCCACACCGAGGCCAGCCGCGCCAGCCTGGGCAACCTGCTGGCCGCGGTGGAGCTGATCGACGAGCCCGACCTCGATGCCGACACGCGCGCGCGCCTGCAGGGCGTGGTGCGCGACGAGGTGCAGGCGATGAGCCGGCGCATCGGCGAGCTCGCCGCGCACACCACGCAGACGATGAAGACACGCTGGCCGCTGGAGGACATGCAGGGCGCCGACTTCGTGGCCGCCGCGCTGGCGCGCATCGGCGCGCTGCACGGCTGCCGCACCGCCGCCGGCGAGGTCGACCCGGCACTGTGGCTCAAGGTCGACAGCTTTTCGCTGATCCAGGCGCTGGCCTACCTGGCCGGCCGCGTCGTCGAGGAGTACGGCGTGCGCCTGATCGAGCTGCGCCTGCAGCGCGAGGGCGAGCGTGCGCGGCTCGACCTGGTCTGGATCGGCCCCGGCGTCAGCACCGAGACGGTGGTGGGCTGGGAGACCGACGCCATCCGCATCGGCAGCGAGGCGAGCGCGATCACCGTGCGCGACGTCGTCGAACGCCACGGCGGCGGCTTCTGGTTCGAGCGCGAGCGCGTGCGCGCGGCCTCGTTCTTCCGCTTCCTGCTGCCGCTGGCCGAAGGCGCGGAGCCGCTGGACGCCGGCCGTGTCGTCAAGACCGAGAGCCGGCCCGAGTACTACGACTTCGACCTCTTCGGCGCGCGCGACGTGGCTGGCGCACTGGCCGAGCGGCGCCTGTCCGACCTGACCTTCACCGTCTTCGACACCGAGACCACCGGCCTGCAGCCGTCGCAGGGCGACGAGATCCTGCAGATCGGCGCCACCCGCATCGTCGCCGGCAAGCTGCGCCGGCAGGAAAGCTTCGAGCAGCTGGTCGACCCGCAGCGCGGCATTCCCGAAGCGTCGATTCCCATCCACGGCATCACGCCGCAGATGGTGGCCGGCCAGCCGACGCTGGCCACCGTGCTGCCGGCCTTCCATGCCTTCGCGGAGGACACCGTGCTCGTCGCCCACAACGCGGCCTTCGACATGCGCTTCCTGCAGCTGAAGGAAGCGAGCACCGGCGTGCGCTTCGAGCAACCGGTGCTGGACACGCTGCTGCTGAGCGCGGTGGCGCAGCCGAACCAGGAATCGCACGGGCTGGAGGCGATCGCCGAACGCCTGGGCGTGCCGGTGCTCGGCCGCCACACCGCGCTCGGCGATGCGATGGTCACCGCCGAGGTGTTCCTCAAGCTCATCCCGCTGCTCGAGGCACGCGGCATCCACACGCTCGGTCAGGCGATCGAGGCGTCGCAGGACACCTACCTCGCGCGCGTGTCGTACTGATCGGCGAAGGCGCGCGGGTTCAGCGGCAGAAGCGCGCCGCGTCGATCGGGAACGGCAGCACCGCGGCGGCGTCGCGGCGCACGAGCAGCGCGTCGTCGGTGGTGCGCAGCACGTCCACGGTCTGCGCCTGCGCATGGTCGCCAGGCTGCAGGCGGCGCGCCATGTCGGCCTTCAGCAGCGCGCGCAGCGTGACACGCTCGCCGGCGCGAGCCTCGGTGGTGCCGTTGGCCATGACCGGGATCAGCGTGGTCGCCGGCAGCACCACCGACAGCGTGTGCTGGCCGGGTCGGTCGACCCACCAGTCCATGCTGAAGACCACTGCCTGCCAGCAGCCGCCGGCGCCGATCTGCGCTTCCGCGCGCAGCGGCTCGCGCTGGCCCGGTTTCGCGGCGTGCACGGGCAGGCGCAGCGTCGCGCTGCGTTCCACCATGCCCAGCGTCTCGTGCGCGAAGCGCACGGTGGCCGTCAGCACATGCTCGCCGGCGGCGCGTGGCGTCAGCGTGGCGATCCAGGTGCCCGGGTCCTGGGCGAGCGCAGGCCGGTGCCGGCGGGCGTCGCCCATCGGCCGCGGCGCGCCGTCGGCGCCCGGTGCCTGAACGCGCAGCTGCGGCGGCGCGGGTTCGATCACGTAGCCGAAGTCGAGCGCGCGCAGCAGCACCGCCTGCTCGACGCCGACCGCCGGCTCGGCGCCGCCGACGAGCGTGAAGTCGAGCCCGAAGCGCGGCACCTGCACCGCCTGCCAGGGCACCGCGTGCGTGCGGCCCGCAGCGGCGTGGTCGATCTCCAGCCGCCAGCGGCCGGGCGCCGGGTTGCGCAGCGGCGGCACCAGGATGTGGAGGTCGCCGAGCGCCGGCCGGTGCCGTTGCGCCGCGGGCAGGCGGCGCAGGTCGCGCGTCGGGTCGAGCGCGCGGGCGCTGCCGTCGGGGGCCACGAGGCGGGCGCCGGCGAGCGCGGGCACGAGCGAGAACTCCAGCGCCAGCGTCGAGCCTTCGGCGATGGCGGCGGCCTCGAACTCCAGCACCGTGCGCGTGGCCCTGGGCTCGCCGCGCGCGCTGTCGATGCGGACCAGCGGCGCGGCCGCCGCGCCGGCCAGCGCGCCCAGCAGCAGTGCGCCGACGGCGCGTCGCAGCAGGCGGGGGCAGTGCAGGGCCATGCGGAACTCTATTCGACCCGTGCGACACGCCTGGGACTTTCCCGGATGACGCGGCGAATCCCGCATCACGGAAGCCGCGCTCCGGGCTACTGCGGGTTTCGTAAGCCGGGGTTCAGCGCCGCGTCAGAGGTCGGTCAGAGGCCGCGCCGACATTGCGCCCCATGCGCTGCAGGGGGTGTGGCGCACGACATCCTTTCAGGAGACATCTCATGGCCAACGCGGTTGCGGCACACACCGCACCGATGACGAAGGAAGAGAAGAAGGTCATCTTCGCCTCTTCGCTCGGCACGGTGTTCGAGTGGTACGACTTCTATCTCTACGGTTCGCTGGCGGCCTTCATCGGTCGCCACTTCTTCGCCGCGCTCGACCCGACGGCGCAGTTCATCGCCTCGCTGCTCGCGTTCGCGGCCGGCTTCATCGTGCGCCCGTTCGGCGCGCTGGTGTTCGGCCGCCTGGGCGACATGATCGGCCGCAAGTACAC
>CAUJHQ010000112.1 GCA_963204815.1 Pseudomonadota bacterium
TCGGTGCAGGGCGAGGTCACCGCAGCGACGACGACGTCGCCGGGCTCGATCTGCTCCGCAGCCACGTGCAGCATCCAGTTGTCGCCGGGCTGCAGCAGCACGGTGACGGCCGTGCCCGAGACGCGCGCGCCGGGGTAGATCGGCCGCATGTAGGTCTTCATCAGGCCGACACGGCCCATGGCCTCGTGCACGGTGGACGCGCCGAACTTGGCGAGCTGGTCGACCGCCACGCGGTCGGCCCGGACGATATTGCGCTTGACGACACCGAGTTCGAACATGTCACTTCCCCTTGGCTTTGAGAGCGGCATCGAGCCGCGGATAGACACGCCGCGCATTGGCCTCGTAGACCTTGTGGCGGTCGCTGCCGACGACGATGGTCGAGGCCTCGATGTAGCGCTTGGTGTCGTCGTAATAGTGCCCGGTTTCGGGGTCGATACCGCGCACGGCGCCGATCATCTCGGAAGCGAACAGGATGTTGTCGACCGGGATCACCTTGGTCAGCAGGTCGATGCCCGGCTGGTGATACACGCAGGTGTCAAAGAAGACGTTGTTCAGCAGGTGGTCCTTGAGCAGCGGCTTCTTCATCTCCTGCGCCAGGCCGCGGAAGCGGCCCCAGTGGTAGGGCACCGCGCCGCCGCCGTGCGGGATCAGGAACTTCAGCGTCGGGAAGTCCTTGAACAGGTCGCTCGTCAGGCACTGCATGAAGGCCGTGGTGTCGGCGTTCAGGTAATGCGCGCCCGTGGTGTGGAAGCAGGCGTTGCAGCTGGTGCTGACGTGGATCATCGCCGGGATGCCGTACTCGACCATCTTCTCGTAGATGGGGTACCAGTGGCGGTCACTCAGCGGCGGGCTGGTCCAGTGGCCGCCGGAAGGATCCGGGTTCAGGTTGATGGCGACGTTGCCGTACTGCTCGACGCACTTCACCAGTTCCGGGATGCAGGTCTTCGGGTCCACGCCCGGGCTCTGCGGCAGCATCGCGGCGGGGATGAAGTGGTCCGGGAACAGCTGGCTCACGCGGTAGCAGAGCTCGTTGCAGATCGCGGCCCAGGTGCTGCTGACCTGGAAGTCGCCGATGTGGTGCGCCATGAAGCTGGCGCGCGGGCTGAAGACGGTGAGGTCGCTGCCGCGCTCCTTCATCTTCGCGAGCTGGTTCGTCTCGATGCTCTCGCGCAGCTCGTCGTCGCTGATCTTCAGGTCGGCGACCTTGGGCATCTTCGTCGCGTCGGCAATGCCGGCGATCTGCTGGTTGCGCCACGCTTCCAGCGCCTTCGGGGCCGTGGTGTAGTGGCCGTGCACGTCGATGATCACGCTCATGTCTCCTCGGTCGTATGGCGTGGATTCTTCACCCGGCCGAGCCATTCATCAACGCGATTCCCGCACTAGCTGCTAGGCCACTTCGGCATGGCTGGCGGCACAATCGCCGGCATGGACCTGAAGCAGCTGGAGTACTTCGTGCACGTGGCCGAGCTGGGCAGCTTCACGCGCGCGTCCAGCGTGCTGCGGGTGGCGCAGCCGGCGCTGAGCCGGCAGGTGCGCTCGCTCGAAGTGGAACTGCGCCAGCCGCTGTTCGACCGCAACGGCCGCGGCGTCACGCTCACCGAAGCCGGCAAGCGCCTGCTGGCGCACGGCCGCGGCATCCAGCAGCAGGTGGAACGGGCGCGCCAGGACCTGGAAGACCAGCGCGGTGCCGCCACCGGCCACCTGGCGGTGGGCCTGCCGCCCAGCCTGAGCCGCACGCTGACGGCGCCGCTGGTCGAAGCCTTCCGCGCCCGCTTTCCGCGCGCCACGCTCACCGTCGTCGAAGGGCTTTCGGCCTACGCGCTGGAATGGCTGGCGCTCGGCCGCATCGACTGCGCGGCGGTCTACAACGTCGCGCCGTCGGCCGCCATCGACCTGCAGCCGGTGCAGGACGAAGCCCTGTTCCTCGTCTCGGCAAGGGCGCACGCGCCGGCGAAGCCGGTGTCGCTGGCAAAGCTGGCCGAGCACGAACTGGTGATGCCGAGCCGGCCGCATTCGATCCGCATGCTGCTGGAGACCACGCTGGCCGGCGCCGGGCTGAAGCCGCGCATCGGCCTCGAGATCGAGAGCGTGCCCGCCATCCTGGACCTGGTGGAACGCCACCCGCTGCACGCCGTGCTGGCCGCCGACGCGCTGTCCGGGCGGGCCGACGCCTTCGTCGCGCGGCCGATCCTCGTCACGAAGGACCAGCCGCTGGCCGCGCACCTGTGGCTGGCCACCAGCGCGCAGCGGCCCCGCGGCCCGTTGGTCGAGCAGGGCCGCGCGCTGCTGGCGCAGGTGCTGCGCGCGCGCGCCGGCTGATCAGCCGGCGTCGCCCACCAGGCGCGTCAGCGTGATGACCCAGGTGCGGTCGACGCTGCCGTCGTTGCCCAGGTCCAGCGTCAGCGTGGCGATGCCGGCGCCGTAGACGCAGCGGATCCGGTGGCGCGCGGTCACGACGGTGAACGAGCCTTCGGCCGCCGCGACGCCGGCGCCGTCGAGCGTGAGCGTGCCTTCGGCCGTGACGTCCAGCGTGGCATTCGGCCGCCGCGGCGTGCTGGTGGCGAGCGAGGCGCTGCCCTGGTGGCGGCGCGCCGTGAGCTCGTTCGAGCTGCCGTAGGTGCGCGTCACGGTCCAGTCCAGCGCGTTCAGCTGGTAGGTGGCCACGCGCGTGCCGGCAACGGTGCCGATGCGGCTCTGCAGCGTGACGCCGGGGCTGGTGACGCGGCGCGTGACCTCGCGCCCGCCACCGGCGAGCGCCGCCTCGCTGCGGCTGACGCTGACGCTGCCGCTGTGCACGAAGCTGCCGTTGGTGGTGGTCTGCGTGAGCGCGTTGGTCGTGTGCGTGAAGGCCAGCAGGCTGGCACTGCGTGCAGTGACGGTGAACGTGGCGGAGCCGTCGATCGACCCGCCGCCGGCGCTGCCGCAGGCGTTGTAGACGACGGCGAAGGTCTCGCCGGCGTCGAGTTGGCCGTTGCCGATGGTGGCGGCGTCGCCGGTGACGGTCCAGCTGACGCTGCCGCCGGTGGGGCAGGCGGCGGTGAGGGTGGCACTGGCCGTGGGCCCGACCTGCGCGGCGAGCAGTTGCTCGCGCTGCGCCGCCGCCGCGGCGGCCGTCGCCACCGCGCCTTCCAGCACGTCGGCCGAGACGTCGACCGTCGTCGTGCCGGCCACGCTCATCGTGACGGCATCGGCGGCGTAGCCCTGGGCAACCTCGGTCGCGAGGTCTTCGGCATCGTCCCCGCCGCCACAGGCGGCCAGCAGCAGCGCGGCGGCCAGGGCCGGCAGCAGGGGCCGGCGGGCGGATCGGGCGTGTCGCATGAAGGTCTCCCCCGCCGGAGCGGGCGGTGTTGCGCAATGACGTGATTGGACCGCCTCGGCGCCCCGCGTGGGGGCCGCAAGCTTGTTCATCTGTGTCTTCGTGGAAACCGGGTGTGACCTGAACCCGCGCGCCGCGCACCGGCGTGCGGAAATCACACCCCCGCGCGGCCGGCGGCGAACAGCCGCGCCAGCGTCTCGCGCAGCCAGCGGTTGCCGGCCTCCTGGTGCGCCCGCTGGTGCCAGAACACGTTGACCTCGAAGGTCGGCCAGTCGAACGGCAGTTCGCGCGCCACCAACCCGAAGGCCGCGGCGGCGCGGTCGGCCATCTTCTGCGGCACGGTGACGACGAGGTCCGACTCGCTGACGATGTAGGGCACCGCCACGAAATGCGGCAGGCGCAGCGCCACCGGCTCGGCGACGCCGGCGCGTTTCAGCAGCGCGGCCACGCGCTCGTGCCCGGTGCCGGCGGCCTGCACGACGACGTGGCGCGCGCGCAGGAAGCGTTCGCGCGTGAGGCGGCCCTTGGCCAGCGGGTGGCCGGCGGCCATCAGCGCCACGTAGTGCTGCGTGAAGAGGCGGCGCTGGTGGAAGCCGGCGCCCAGCTCGGGCAGCCAGCCGATGGCGAGGTCGACGCCGCCGCCGGCCATCGCCTCCTTCAGCTCCAGCGTGCCCGGGCGCACGGTGGTCAGCGTCACCTGCGGCGCCGCGGTGCGCAGCGCGGCCACCAGCGTGGGCAGGAACCAGACCTCGCCGATGTCGGACATGGCGATGCGGAAGGCGCGCCGGCTCGTTGCCGGCTCGAAGCGCGCGTGGCCCTGCAGGCTCTGCTCGATGGTCGCCAGCGACGCCGAGATCGCCTGCGCGATGCCCTGCGCGAACGCGGTCGGCTGCATGCCGCCGGGCGTGCGCGTGAAGAGCGCGTCGCCGGTGGCGCGGCGCAGGCGCGCCAGTGCGTTGCTGACCGCCGGCGCGCTCAGGCCTAGGCGGCGCGCGGCGGCGGCGACCTGGCGGTCGGTCATCAGCGCGTCGAACACGCGCAGCAGGTTGAGGTCGAGCTTGTCGTTCACGGCGTGAAGCTGGACTCTAAGGCTTGCTGCATGGTGCGAACGTTGGCAGGACCGCAGAATGCGGCGCCATGGAGAACACACCGTTCTGGGGCGACGCGCCCACCAGCCGCGCGCCCGGCCGCGTCTACACCGACCCCGAGGTCTACCGCGAGGAGCTCGAACGCTTCTTCTACAGCGGCCACTGGTGCTACGTGGGCCTGGAGTGCGAGATCCCGAACCCGGGCGACTTCAAGCGCACGGTGGTCGGCGAGCGCAGCGTGATCCTGGTGCGCGACGCCGGCGGCGAGGTGCGCGTCGTCGAAAACCGCTGCGCGCACCGTGGCGTCGCGTTCTGCCGCGAACGCACCGGCTCGGTCAAGAGCTTCACCTGCCCGTACCACCAGTGGAACTACAACCTGAAGGGCGACCTCACCGGCCTGCCCTTCCGCCGCGGCGTGAAGGCCGAAGGCGGCGTGCAGGGCGGCATGCCGGCCGACTTCAAGCTGGAAGAGCACGGCCTGAAGCAGCTGCAGGTGGCGTGCCGCGGCGGCGCCGTCTTCGCCAGCTTCGACGCCAACGTGGAGCCGTTCGAAGACTTCCTCGGCCCCGAGGTGCTGCCCTTCTACGACCGCGTGTTCAGCGGCCGGCCGCTGAAGCTGCTGGGCATCAACCGCCAGCGCATCCCGGCGAACTGGAAGCTGATGCAGGAAAACATCAAGGACCCCTACCACCCGGGGCTGCTGCACACCTGGTTCGTCACCTTCGGCCTCTGGCGCGCCGACCAGAAGAGCCGCATGGTGATGGACGCGAGGCACCGCCACGCCTGCATGATCAGCCGCCGCAACGACGGCGGCGCCGCCGCGGTGACGCAGGGCGTGACGAGCTTCCGCGCCGACATGCAGCTGAACGACCCGCGCCTGCTCGACGTGGTGCCCGAGCCGTGGTGGAACGGTCCGTCGGTGGTGATGACGACGCTGTTCCCCAGCCTCATCATCCAGCAGCAGGTGAACTCGCTGTCGACGCGCCACATCCAGCCCGCCGGCCCCGGCCAGTTCGACTTCGTCTGGACGCACTTCGGCTTTGCCGACGACGACGAGGCGATGACGCAGCGCCGCCTGCGCCAGGCCAACCTGTTCGGCCCCGCCGGCTTCGTGTCGGCCGACGACGGCGAAGTGATCGAATTCGTGCAGCAGGCCTTCGAGGCCAACCCCGAGGCGCGCACCGTGAGCGAACTCGACGGCCGCGACGTCAAGCCGACGGACCACATGGTCACCGAGACGCTGATCCGCGGCATGTACGGCTACTGGCGCGAGGTGATGGGGAAATGAACTTCGAACGATGGCATGCGCTTCATTCGCTGTACGCCGACTACGCCGCCGCGCTCGACGCGCGCGACCTCGCGCGCTGGCCCGACTTCTTCACCGACGACGGCCGCTACAAGCTGCAGTCGCGCGAGAACTTCGACCGCGGGCTGCCGCTGGCGATGCTGGCGTTCGAGAGCAAGGCGATGCTGAAGGACCGCGTCTTCGGCGCCGCCGAGACCATTTACCACGACCCCTACCACCAGCGCCACGTGGTCGGCGTGCCGCGCGTCCTGTCCGAAGGCGCCGACGGCCTGCGCTGCGAGGCGAGCTACGTCGTCATCCGCACCAAGCGCGACGGCCTGCCGGAGATCCTGTCGGTCGGCCGCACCCTCGACCGCATCGTCGACACGCCGCAGGGGCTGCGTTTCGCGGAACGCTGCGTCGTGTTCGACAATGACCTCGTCCCGAACTCGATCGTCGACCCGATCTGACGAGGAGGTGTCCCATGGCCGGAGGCGCGAACAAGCTGTTCCTCAAAGAGAAGGAGCAGTTCCTGAAGGCGAACCTGATCGAGGTGAACGTGGCGGCGCGCTTGCTGATCACCGCCGCTCGGTTCAACGTCGACGCGACGAAGGCGCCGCTGGCAAGCGCCGGCCGGCTCGGACGGACCGGCCTCGCGCGCCAGATCACCACCGATGACAAGGCCGCCGGCGTCTTCGACTTCGACCTCGTCAAGAGCCCGACGAAGGCGCAGCTCATCAAGAACGGCCGCCAGACCGAAGTGCCGATGTACCAGCTGAAGGCCTGGGGCGACAAGGTGAGCGACCGCACCGCCAAGCCCGACGGCACGGTCGAGTACCGCAAGCCCAAGCACGCGCACCCGATCACCGCCTACTGGGTGCCCTGGAACCCGAACTCGTGCTACTCGGCGCGGCTGGGCGCGCAGGCGGACTTCTTCTTCACCGCGGCGATGGACGGCTGCTCGCTAGCGATCAGTTCCGGCGCGTCGCCGGTGGTGACGCACGCGAACTACAAGTCCAAGACGCGGCCCGACGTCGCCAGCGAGAGCCGGACGATGCGCCACATCCAGCAGCGCCACGCCGACCTCGGCGTCGACGTCGCGGTGTCGCTGCGCAAGTCGCAGTACGTGGCGTCGTCGGCGCAGAAGCAGCAGGGCATCAACAAGCTGGTCACGGTGGTCGGCTTTCGCGACCCGGCGACGAACAGCTGGTCGTTCTACTGGCAGCGCCACAAGGTCATCTACGGCGACGCCACGATCGGCACCCACACCCAGCACGTGCTGACCGACCGCCTGGTGCCGCTGGTGTGAGCACCGCCGGCCGCTGGATCGACGTCGCCGCCGTCGCGGACCTGCCCGACGGCGACGTCGTCGGCCGCGTCGCCGACGGCCGCGAGGTCGCGCTGTACCGCCTGGGCGACGAGGTCTTCGCCACCGACGCCACCTGCACGCACGGCAACGCCAGCCTGTGCGGCGGCTTCGTCGAGCCCGACGGCAGCATCGAATGCCCGCTGCACCAGGGCCGCTTCGACATCCGCACCGGCAAGGCGTTGTGCGAACCGCTCGAACGCGACCTCGCCGTGCACGCGGTGCGCCTGGAGGGCGGGCGCGTGTGGATCGCGATCCGGGCGGCCAGCGGCGCCTGATCGCGCGCGGCCGTTCGTCTGGACGCGGATCCGGGATAACCCGCAGTCTGCTCGGACCGGGTTTCCGAGAGGCGCCACGGGTCTTCGTTCCTGCGCATCATCCGGCCCTTCGCAGTGATGAGGAGTCGACCGCATGGCCCGCTTGAACGTCAACGGCAAGGTCCGCGAGGTCGACGCCGAACCCGACACCCCGCTGCTGTGGGTGCTGCGCGAACAGGTCGGCCTCACCGGCACCAAGTACGGCTGCGGCGTCGCCCAGTGCGGCGCCTGCACGGTGCACATCGACGGCGCGCCGGTGCGCAGCTGCGCGCTGCCGCTGTCGGCGGTGCAGCCGAGCCAGAAGATCACGACGATCGAAGGCCTGTCGCCCGACGGGTCGCACCCGCTGCAGAAGGCCTGGGTCCGGCTCGACGTGCCGCAGTGCGGCTACTGCCAGAGCGGCATGATCATGGCCGCCGCCGCGCTGCTGAAGAACAAGCCGAAGCCGACCGACGCCGACATCGACGCGGCGATGACCAACATCTGCCGCTGCGGCACCTACAACCGCGTGCGCGCCGCCATCAAGACCGCGGCCGGCGACACGAAGACCGCGTCGCTGGACATCGTCCACGTCGTGAGGGGCTGACACCATGGACATGCTCGTTTCGCGCCGTGGCTTCATCGGCAGCGCCGCCGCCGGGTCGCTCGTCATCGGCTGGCACATCCCGGCCGTCACGCAGGGCAGCGCGCCGCAGGAGCTGAACGCCTGGGTGGTGGTGCAGCCCGACGAGAAGGTGATCATCCGCATCGCCCGCTCCGAGATGGGCCAGGGCACGCTCACCGGGCTGGCGCAGCTGGTGGCCGAAGAGCTGGAATGCGACTGGGCGCGCGTCGCCACCGAATACCCCACGCCGGCCCAGAACCTGGCGCGCAACCGCGCCTGGGGCAGCATGAGCACGGGCGGCAGCCGCGGCATCCGCGAGTCGCACGAGTACGTGCGCAAGGGCGGCGCGCTGGCGCGCGCCGTGCTCGTGCAGGCCGCAGCAGACGAATGGAAGGTGCCGGCGTCCGAGTGCCGTGTCGCCAAGGGCGTGGTCACGCACCCGGGCTCGGGCCGCAGCACCAGCTACGGCAAGGTCGCCGGCGCCGCGGCGAAGCTGAAGCCGCCGGCCGACGTGACGCTGAAGGACCCGAAGCAGTGGACGCTGGCCGGCGCGCGCCTAGCGCGGCTGGACACGGTCGACAAGACCACCGGCGCGCAGGTCTACGGCACTGACCTCGTGTTGCCCGGCATGCTCAACGCCGCCATCCGCGCCTGCCCGGTGTTCGGCGGCACGCTGAAGAGCGTCAATGCCGCCGCGGTGGCGAAGATGCCGGGCGTGAAGAAGGTGGTGCGCGTGGGCGACAACGCCATCGCCGTCGTCGCCGACACCTGGTGGCGCGCGAAGAAGGCCCTCGACGCGCTGCCGGTCGAGTGGGACCTTGGCCCCAACGCCGCCGTGCAGCAGGCCACGATCGATGCCACGCTGAAGGCCGGCCTCGACGCCGACCGCGCCGCCGAAGGCAACCGCGTGGGCGACGTCAACGGCGCGCTCGCCATCGCCTACCGCCGCGTCGAGGCCGTCTACAGCTTCCCGTTCCAGAACCACGCGACGATGGAGACGATGAACGCGACGGCGAAGTGGACGCCCGAGCGTTGCGAGGTCTGGACGCCGACGCAGAACGGCGACGCCGCGCTCGCCGCCACCGCCGAGGCCGCCGGCCTGAAGCCGGCGCAGTGCGAGGTCTACAAGATCCACCTCGGCGGCGGCTTCGGCCGCCGCGGCGCCGTGCACGACTGGGTGCGCCAGGCGGTGCTGATCGCGAAGGAACTGCCCGGCACGCCGGTGAAGCTGATCTGGTCGCGCGAAGAGGACATGACGCAAGGCCGCTACCACCCCGTCACGCAGTGCAAGCTGCAGGCAGGGCTGGACGCGCAAGGCAACCTGACGGCGCTGCACATGCGCATCTCGGGGCAGTCCATCGTCGCCGGCATCTTTCCGCAGAACATCAAGGACGGCAAGGACCCGGTCGTCTTCCAGGGCCTGAACCCGGGCGGGCCCGAGGCGGCGTTCGGCTACACCGTGCCGAACCTGCTGATCGACCACGCGATGCGCAACCCGCACGTGCCGCCGGGCTTCTGGCGCGGCGTGAACCTGAACCAGAACGCGGTCTACCTCGAGTGCTTCATCGACGAGGTTGCCGCCGCCACGCAGCAGGACCCGCTGGCGCTGCGGCGCAAGCTGATGGCCAACCACCCGAAGCACCTGGCGGTGCTGAACGCCGCCGCCGAACGCGCCGGCTGGGGCAAGCCGGCGCCCGACGTCGGCGGCCAGAAGGTCTTCCGCGGCCTGTGCGTGACGCATGGCTTCGGCAGCTACGTGGCGGCCTGCGCCGAGGTGTCGGTCAGCAAGGACGGCGAACTCACGGTGCACCGCATCGTCGCCGCCACCGACCCCGGCCACGCGGTCAACCCGCAGCAGATCGAGGCGCAGGTCGAAGGCTCCTTCGTCTACGGCCTGTCGGCGGCGCTGTTCGGCGAGTGCACGGTGAAGGACGGCCGCATCCTGCAGACCAACTTCGACACCTACCCGGTGCTGAAGATGGCGCAGATGCCCAAGGTGGAGACCGTGCTCGTGCCGAGCGGCGGCTTCTGGGGCGGTGTCGGCGAGCCGACGATCGCCGTCGCCGCGCCGGCGGTGCTGAACGCGATCTTCGCCGCCACCGGCATCCGCGTGCGCCACCTGCCGCTGAAGCACACCAGCCTCAAGCGGGCGTGACGCGCGCGTGAGCCTGGCCGCGCTTGCCGCGCTCGTGGGCACGCTCACGGTGGTGGGCGATGGCGTGCCGCAGCCGCTGACCGAAACGGCCGGCGACCCGGCGCGCGGTCGCGCCATCGTCGCCAGCCGGCAGCAGGGGCTGTGCCTGCTGTGCCACAGCGGGCCGATCCCCGAAGAGCGCTTCCAGGGCAACCTGGCGCCGCCGCTGGACGGTGCCGGTGCTCGCTGGAGCGCCGCCCAGCTGCGCCTGCGCGTCGCCGACGCGCGCCGCGTCAACCCGCAAAGCCTGATGCCGGCCTTCTACCGGGCCGACGGCCTGCAGCGCGTGGCGCCCGCCTTCGCCGGCCGGCCGGTGCTGACGGCGCAGCAGGTCGAGGACGTGGTGGCGTACCTGCTGACGCTGAAGTAGCGCGTCAGCGGGCGACCGCCCACGCCACGACGATCAGCACCAGCACCGCCACCAGCCAGCCCAGCACGAGCCGGCGCCACAGCGGCGGGGCGGCGCGCAGCTCCATGAAGTCGAGCGCGATCGCCACGCCCTTGGCCAGCGCGAGGCCGAAGATCAGCAGCACCGGCGCGAGGGCGCCGCCGGCCAGTGCGCCGCTCTCGCCGGCGAACCAGGTCACGCCGGTGGCGGCGAGCAGGCCGAGCCAGACAAGGTCGAGACGGTCCAGTCGCATCGCGGCACCCTCCTCAGCGCATCACGTAGAGCAGCGGAAACAGCACGATCCACAGCAGGTCGACCATGTGCCAGAAGGCCGCCGCCGACTCCGGCGTGTTCAGCCGCTGCGGCCCGTAGGCGCCACGGCCGGCGTGCCATGCCACGACGGCGAGGAACACCGCCGCCACCGCCACGTGCAGGAAGTGGAAGACCGTGAGCATCAGGTAGAACATCCAGAAGGTGTTCGTCGTGAGGTCGATGCCGGCGTCGAACTTGGCCGCCAGCTCGGCCGATTTCGACAGCAGGAACGCGGCTGCGCAGGCCAGCGCCGCCAGCAGCCAGCGCCGGCCGCGCCGCGCGTCGTCGCCGTGCAGCGATCGAACGGCGCGCGCCACGCACCAGCTGCCGCTCACCAGCCACACGGTGTTCAGCGCGCCGGCGCTCACGTCGAGCGTGGCCTGCGCGGCGTCGAACAGCGCGGTCTCGCGGGTGCGCGCGAACGCGTACGCGACGAACAGCAGACCGAAGGTCAGCAGCTCGGCGCCGATGACGAACCACAGCGCGAGGTCGCCGCGCAGCCGCGGCGGCGCCAGCGTTTCAGCGCTCGAGCTCACGGCGCTTGACGGTGATGGTGCGCCACTGCTCGGCGTCGGGCAGCGGGGCCTTGGACTTCGTGATCGGATTCCACTGCTGCGCCAGTTCGGCGTTCAGCGGCGTGAAGTCGAGCTGGTCCGACGGCACGTCCTCCTCGGCGTAGATCGCCGACACCGGGCACTCCGGCACGCAGACGGCGCAGTCGATGCAGTCGACGGGGTCGATGACGAGGAAGTTCGGGCCCTCGCGGAAGGCGTCGGTCGGGCAGACATCGACGCAGTCGGTGTACTTGCAGCGGATGCAGGCTTCGGTGACGACGAAGGTCATGACGCGGGCGGCGCACGGGGCGGCGGCCCGCACGCGGTTCATTCAAAGATGCGCATTGTATGCATCTATTGGAGGCGCCACGCTCAGCCCAGGAACCCCAGGTTCGCCGGGTACCCCGGAAACCCCGCCGCGGCGCCGAAGTTGCGCAGGTTCGGCAGGATGCCGGCGAGCTCGCCGTCGGCAACGCCGAACCAGCGCGCCAGCGTGGCCGCGTACTGGTCGACCGAAGTCGTGGGAATCAGCCGGCCCTGGCCGATGTGCCATTGGTCTTCGGCCGCCGCGGTGTTGCCGATGCTCACCGGCGGCGGCACGCCGTAGAAGGCCTTGCCGCGCACCGCGCCGCCGACGACGAGGTGGTGGCCGCCCCAGCCGTGGTCGGTGCCGTCGCCATTGCTCGTGAGCGTGCGGCCGAAGTCCGACGCCGTGAAGCTCGTCACCTTGTCGGCGACACCGAGCTCGACGGTGGCGTCGTAGAACGCGGTCAGCGCTTCGCTCACGCGGCGCAGCAGCACCGGCTGCGTGGCGACCAGGTTGTCGTGCAGGTCGAAGCCGCCGAGCGAGACGATGAACACCTGCCGCTTGTTGCCGAGCGCCGTGCGCGCGCCGATCAGCTGCGCGACGATCTTCAGCTGGTCGGCCAGCGAGTTGCCGGTCGGGAAGGCGGTGGCGAGGTTGACGCCGGACAGCGCCGCCGTGAGCTGCCCTTCGGCGTCGATCGAGCGCTTCGTGACGCGGTTGTATTCGTTCTCCAGCACGTGCGTGCGCGGCTCGGTGATCAACTCGTTGAGCACGCGCGCAGACGCGGCGCTCCACAGGCCGGCCACCCCTTCGCGCACCGCGCGCACCTGCACCGCGCCCTGCGTGCTCACCTGGTACTGCTGCGCCGTGTCGCCCGACAGGAACACCGCGTTGCCGGTGGCCGAGATGCAGGTGAACAGCGAATTGCCGTTGCTCGACAAGGCCAGGTCGCCGAGGTTGCCGCCCCAGCCCACCGTGCTGCCTTCGGCGCCCTGGGCCTGCCACACCGACTGCTGGTCGTTGTGCGAGAGCAGCTGCGGCGGCAGCGGGTAGCGCACGCGGTCGCCGCTGAAGACCTCGGCCTTCGTCGTCGGGCGGATCAGCGGGCCGGTGTTCAGCAGCACCGCCGCGCGGCCGCTGTTGAAGAGCCCGGCCAGCCCCGTCATCGCCGGGTGCAGCGCGTACTGGCGGCCACCGGCCAGCGGCGTGGTCGGCGCGAGCAGCGTGCCGGCCAGCGCGGCCTGCTCGATCGCCAGCCCCGCCGGGCCCGGGCCGGCGCTGCGGATGCCGCGGTAGGCCTGCCAGCTGGGCGTGTCGTAGCTGACCACGGTGTTGGCGTAGTCGTTGCCGCCGTACAGGAACACGCAGACGAGGGCGCGGTAGTCGCTGGCGTCGAAGGCGGCGGCGTCGCCGAAGGCCGCGAGGTTCAGGCCGAAGGGCGTGGCGGCGCCGGCCAGCGCCAGGTGGCCGGCGCGGCGCAGGAAGGCGCGGCGCGATTCGGGCGAGGGGTGCCGGGGGGTCATGCGCGCGCTCCTACTTCTGCACCAGGTACTCGGGGCAGCACATCACGAAGCAGATCGCGGCGACGACGCGCCAGCGTTTCTGCTCGGCGGTGCTGGCATCGGTGACGGTCTGCTCGCGCAGCGCGTCGACGATGCGCTGCTGCGTGGCGTCGCTCAGCTGGCCGGCGCACAGCAGCAGGTTCAGGCGCCTCACCAACGCCACCGGGTCGGCGACCAGGGCCAGCTCCGGCGTGTAGGTGCTGGCGATGTCGAAGCCGTCGCCCGGGTACGGCCCGGCGTAGACCGCCGGGTAGCCGGGGCGGTCGGGCCAGACCACGTACATGCCGAGGAAGGCCCAGATCTCCAGCGCGTTGATCCACTGGCTGACGCTGGACTCGTTGACGATCTGGAACTCCGGCGCGGTGGCGCCGCTGGCCGCCAGCGCGGTGCCCGGCGGCACGTAGCCGGGGCGGAAGAAGTTGAAGACCGACGGCGAGAAGAACGCGTACTGGCCGAAGTTGAAGCGCGGGTTCTCGGTGTCGTAGGACCACTTCCAGGTGCCCGCCGCCGACTCGACGGCGAAGGTGCGCGCCCACTGGTAGTGGCGCACCATCGGCTCGCGCAGCTTGCCGTGCGTGGGCGACGTGAGCCCGGCGGCGCCGACCGCTTCCTCGTCGAGCAGGATCGCCTTCCACACCGCCTTCAGGTCGCCACGTACGCCGGCGCCGTTGTCGTTGAACTTGGCCGCCACGCGCGCCACGTAGGCCGGGCTCGGGTGGCTGCTGACGAGGCGCTGGATCATCTGGCGCGCGAAGAAGGGGCCGACGTTCGGGTGGTTGAAGAGCGCGTCGAGCGCGATGCGCAGCGCCTGCGGGCCGGGTGTGTCGGCCGGCACCGTGGTGCCCAGGAAGCTGGCCGCCAGCGTGCTGTGGCGCGCGGCGTCGAAGACCATCGGCCGGCGCGTGAACTCCGGGTAGGGGCGCGGCGAGCCGTCGTTCGCCGACGCGAACGAGCGGCCGTCGCTCCAGAAGTCGTAGCCCGTGAACACGCGCGCCAGCCCGGAGACGTCGTCCTGCGTGTAGGTGGGGATCGGGCGGCCGCTGCCGTCGAGCCTGGGCGTGCCGTCCAGGTTCAGCTGCACGAGGCCGATGGTGAAGAGCTGCATCACCTCGCGTGCGTAGTTCTCGTCGGGCACGCGGCCGGTGGCGGGGTCTTCCTTGGCGTTGCCGCGCGTGTTGAGCCAGGCGCCCATCACCGGGTTCAGCGTCACGTCTTCCAGCAGCTGGCGGAAGTTGCCGAAGGCATTGGCGTTGAGCTGGTCCCAGTAGTGCGCCAGGCCCAGGTGCGTCCAGGTGACGTTGGCGACGAAGACCGAGACGACGAACTGCTCCGACAGCGCCAGCGCCACGCGCTTGCGCACCGCGTCGGGCTGCTTGACCATCTGGTGGCCCATGACGAACTGGATCGTGTAGCCGCCGCCGTCGTAGAAGCGGAACTCGTCGATCGCGCCGTAGCCCTTGGCCATCATCCAGTCCCAGGCCTTCTCGGCGACGGGCCGCGCCATCTGCGCGTCCAGCCAGGCGGCGGCGCCCTGGGCCTTGACGGCGGCGATGTCGGCTTCCGTCGCGGCCACCTGCGCGTGCAGCAGGAAGCGCGCGGCGGCCCTGTCGGCGGGGTCGAGCGCGTAGGGCGAGGCGGGCGTGGGCGGCGGGCTGGGGCTCGGCGTCGGCGTCGGCGTCGGGCTCGGCGTCGGCGTCGGTGTCGGTCCCCCGGTGGGCGGCGGCGGGTCGTCGCCCCCGCCCCCGCCGCAGGCCGCCAGCGCGGCGCTGGCAAGCGAGGCGATGACCAGCGACAGCGGCAGCGCCGGCCGGGCCTCTTCGGCGGCCGGCGCGGTGTCGGCCGGCGCGTCGGCTTGCGTGTCGTCCATCGAGCCTCCCCAGGCGAGCAGCGGCCATCGTATTCGCCTACGATCTCCGCAGCCGCAACCGTCTGCTACCGACCCGGCCCCGCCGACGCTCCGATGCCCCTGCACCGCCGCCAGATCGCCATCGCCGGCTTCGGCACGCTGCTGCTGCGGCCGGCACGGGCCACGCCGCAGGCGCTGCAGGCCGCCATCGAGGCCTTCGCCGACGGCCGCACGCCGCGCCAGGGCCGCGTCACGCTGGACATCGCGCCGCTCATCGAGAACGGCAACGCCGTGCCGGTGACGGTGCAGGTGCAGAGCCCGATGACCGCCGCCGACCACGTGCGCCAGATCGCGCTCTTCACCGAACGCAACCCGAACCCCGAGGTCGCGGTGTTCCACCTCGGCCCGCGCAGCGGGCGCGCGGCGGTGTCCACGCGCATCCGGCTCGCCACCTCGCAGCGGCTGGTGGCGCTGGCGAAGCTGAACGACGGCAGCGTGTGGCAGCAGTCGGTGGACGTGATCGTCACGCTGTCGGCCTGCGTGGAAGGCGGCTGAACGCGATGGCCACGCGCGCCCTCGTCTTCGCGCCGAAGACCGCCCGCCGCGGCGAGGTCCTCGAGATCCGCGCCACCGTGCAGCACCCGATGGAGACCGGCCACCGCAGCGACAGCGCCGGCGGCGTGCTGCCGCGCGACATCCTCCGCCGCATGGAATGCCGCTGGGACGGCGAGCTCGTCTTCGCGGCCGACCTGCACGCCGCCGTCGCCGCCAACCCGCTGCTCGCCTTCCCGGTGGTGGCGCTGGCCAGCGGCACGCTGAGCGTCAGCTGGACCGGCGACAACGGCTTCGCGCACACCGAGAGCGTGGCGATCAGCGTCGCATGAAGCGCGCCGCCGCGCTGCTGCTGGCCGCCGCGCTGGCGCCGGTCCAGGCACAGGACACGCGCCGCTCCGGGCTGGACTTCATGACGCCGGCCACCCAGGCGCTGCAGCGCGACGACACGCAGAACCCCGCGCTGCTGTGGCTGGCCGACGGCGAACGGCGTTTCGCCGCCGACTGCGCGCGCTGCCACGAGCCGGCGTCGATGCGCGGCGTGGCGGCGCGCCACCCGGCCTTCGACGGCGCGCTCGGCCGGCCGCTCACGCTGTCGGCGCGCATCAACGCCTGCCGCGTGCAGCACGTGAAGGCGCCCGCCTGGGCGCCGGAGAGCGACGCGCTGCTGGCCGTGGAAACCTTCGTCGCCAATGCCTCGCGCGGCCTGCCGATCGCACCGCCGGCCGATGCGCGCCTGGCGCCGTTCCGCGCCGACGGCCGCGCCCTCTACCATCGGCGCATGGGCCAACTCGATTTCTCCTGCGCCGACTGTCACGACCGCGTGGCCGGCGGCCGCCTGGGTGGCAGCACGATCCCGCAGGCGCACCCCACCGCCTACCCGATCTACCGCCTGGAATGGCAGACCGTGGGCTCGCTGCAGCGGCGGCTGCGCAACTGCATGAGCGGCGTGCGCGCCGAGCCGTTCGCCTTCGGCGCACCCGAGTTCGTCGCCCTCGAGCTGTTCCTGATGGAGCGGGCGGCCGGCATGGCGATCGAGACGCCGGGGGTGCGGCCGTGACGCCCCTCGACGCCACGCGCGACTGGCTGGAGAAGGCCGTCATCGGTCTCAACCTCTGCCCGTTCGCGAAGGCGGTGCACCTGAAGGCGCAGATCCGCTGGGTCGAGAGCGCGGCCACCGACGCCGAGGCGCTGCTGGGCGACCTGGTGCACGAACTTCGCGTGCTGGCCTCGGCCGACCCGGAGGCGATCGAGACCACGATCCTCGTGCACCCGCAGGCGCTGCTGGACTTCGAGGACTACAACGACTTCCTCGACATCGTCGACGCCGCACTCGAAGAGCTCGAGCTCGACGGCGAGCTGCAGGTGGCGAGCTTCCACCCGCAGTACCGCTTCGAGGGCACCGACGAAGACGACATCACCAACTTCACGAACCGCTCGCCGCACCCGACGCTGCACCTGCTGCGCGAGAGCAGCATCGAGCGCGCGGTGGCGTCGTTCCCCGACGCCGCCGAGATCTTCGAACGCAACCAGGCGACGCTGAGCGCCCTGGGGCTGGCGGGCTGGCACGCCCTGTTCACCCGCTAGCCTGGAACGCTGCGTCGGCGCACATCGCCGGCGGCGGCCGCCGCGGGACGCGTTCGCCGCGCGGCGGTCAGAACCCGACCGCCTGCCCTTCGCGGCGCGAGTCGCTGGCGGCGATGTAGCCGTCCTCGCGGTCGGCCGACAGGCGGGCGATGAACTGGCCCGAGCCGTAGTCCATGTAGGCGTCGGGCGTGGGCACCATGTCGTGGCCGAGCGCGCGCAGGCCGTCCATCAGCGCCGGGTCCATCGTGACCTCGGTGTCGATGGCCAGGCCGGTGGCGACCTTCCAGCGCGGCGCATCGCAGGCGGCCTGCGGGTTCTGCCCGTAGGTCAGCATGCGCACCAGCGTCTGCAGGTGGCCCTGCGGCTGCATGTTGCCGCCCATGACGCCGAAGCTCATCACCGGCACGCCGCCCTTCGTCAAGAACGCCGGGATGATGGTGTGGAACGGCCGCTTGCCCGGCGCGACCACGTTCGGGTGCGACTCGTCGAGCGTGAAGCCGTGGCCGCGGTTCTGCAGGCTGACGCCCGTGCCCGGCACGACGATGCCCGAGCCGAAGCCCATGTAGTTGCTCTGGATCAGGCTCACCATCATGCCGCTCTCGTCGGCCGCGGTGAGGTAGATCGTGCCGCCCCTGGGCGGCGTGCCGTGCTGGAAATGGGTGGCGCGCTTCGGGTCGATCAGCTTCGCGCGTTCGCTCAGGTAGCCGTCGGACAGCAGGTCGGCCGCCGTCACCTGCGTCATCGACGCGGCGTCGGCGACCCAGCGGTAGGTGTCGGCGAAGGCGAGCTTCATCGCCTCGATCTGCAGGTGCTGCGACTCCAGGCTGTCCGGGCCGAAGCGGCCGAGGTCCAGCTTGTCCAGCATGCCCAGCGCCATCAGCGCCGCGATGCCCTGGCCGTTCGGCGGGATCTCGTGCACGGTGTGGCCGGCGAAGTCCTTGCTGATCGTGTCCACCCACATCGGGCGGTAGGCGTCGAGATCGGCCACCGTCATCGAGCCGCCGTTCGCCTTCGCGTGGGCGGCCAGTTTCTCGGCGATCTCGCCGCGGTAGAACGCGTCGCCCTTCGTGGCGGCGATCTTGCGCAGCGTGGCGGCTGCTTCCTTGAAGACGAAGCGCTCGCCCGGCAGCGGCGCACGGCCGCGCGGCATGAAGGCCTCGGCGAAGCCGGGCTGGTCCTGCAGCAGCGGCACGGCCTTCGCCCACTTGTCGGCGGTGACCGGGCCGACGCCGTAGCCGCGCTCGGCGAGCTCGATCGCCGGCGCCAGCAGGTCGGCGAAGGGCAGCTTGCCGAAGCGTTCGGACAGCGCCACCCAGCCGGCGACGGCGCCCGGCGTCGTCACCGTGTCCCAGCCGCGCAGCGGGAACTTGTCGCCGTGCTTCTTGCGGAAGTAGCCGGGGTTCCAGGCCGCCGGCGCGACGCCCGAGCTGTTCAGCCCGTGCAGGCGCTGGCCGTCCCAGAGGATGGCGAAGCTGTCGCTGCCCAGGCCGTTGGAGCAGGGCTCGACGATCGCCATCGCGGCGGCGGCGGCGATCGCGGCATCGACCGCATTGCCGCCGGCCAGCAGCATGCGCAGGCCGGCCTGCGCGCCCAGCGGCTGCGAGGTGGCGACCACGTTGCGGGCGAAGACGGGGCTGCGGAAGGTGCGGTAGGGGTTGGGGGCGGTGGGGTTCATGGCGCGATTGTCGACCGGCTGCGCGCACCCAGTTCGGCCCAATCGCGCGGCCGGCGCGGCCGCCGCGCTCAGAGCGGCGGGTCGAACGCGCGCAGCGTGGCCACCAGTTCGTCCAGCGGGCCGGCGCCGGCGGCCAGGCGGGCGCACCAGCGTTCGAAGTCGGCGGCGGCCAGGCGGCCGGTGAGCGGCGCCGCGTCGGCCGGCAGCGCGGCCAGCAGCGTGGCGATGTGCGCCAGGTCGGCGCGCGCCATCGTCCGGTCCAGGCGGGCGGCGAACGGCGCGGCAGCGTCGTACACCTCGGGCGGGCCGAGCGCGCACAGCAGCGACAGTTCGGCGCGCTCGGCCTCGTCGGCGGCGTCGAACGCCGGTGCCGGCGCGGCCGCCTCGGGGCGGCCGAGCGAGAGGCCGTCGAGCGCGCTCCAGTCGAGCTCTTCGGGCGACGGCAGGCGCGCCGGCGCGGCCCCGGCCGCGGCCGGCGGGTCCTCGGCGGCGGCCTGCAGCGCCAGCACCAGCGCGCGCTCGGCCAGGCAGCCGGCGTTGAGCAGCAGGCAGTGGAAGGCGGCGCGGTCGATCGACGCTGGCGCGTTCAGAGCGGCAACCCCTGCGCGAGCTGCCAGCCGCCGGCCACCAGCAGCGGCAGCGGCAACAGTTCGTGCGTGACGGCGGTCAGCGACAGCATCGCGATCTGCTGCAGCCGCGACAGCATCGCGCCGACGATGCGCCGCAGGATCTGCGCCGTGAACTCGGCCCCCGCCGCCACCGTGATGCCCGCCCAGCTGGCGGCGTGGCGCAGCATCGAATAGACCTGCGCGCCCAGCGCCGCCGCCTTGTACAGGCCGGTGAGCAGCAGCTCGACGAGCAGGTCCAGCGCCGACAGCCCGACGATGACCGAGGTGCTCACCGTGCGCAGCACGTGCGCGAAGAGCTTGAACAGCAGCGACAGCGTCTTCGCCGACGCGTACTGCACCCAGCCGGGGTCGTTGTCCTCGTGCAGCAGCCAGCGCGCGAGCACCGCGTTGTCGTGGTCGACGCGCCCCGCCAGGCCGCGCGCCGCGTCCCAGGTGGCGTTGATGCCGCCGACCGAACGGATGTAGCGGTTCATGTCGTGGTTGGCGGTGCTGAACAGCTGCCCCGTCGGCGACGGGATCGTCATGTTGTTGTCGTCGCCCGGCGCCGGGTTGACGTGGATGTACGGGAACGGGCCGATCAGGCTGATGGGGTCGAGGTCGTGCGCCACGCGCAGGATGTTCGGCTGGCCGATCTCGCGGTGCATCGCGGTGTAGGCGCCGAAGGCGCCGACGCGCGGGCTGCCGAAGGTGTAGAGCTTGACGTTCTTGCCGCGCCCCCGGTAGTGCGCCGCCACCAGCGTGGCGACCGCGCCGCCCAGGCTGTGGCCGACGCAGTGCACGACGTCGGCGTCCATGATCACGCGCTCGCTCGCCGCAAGCTGCGGCACGATGCTCTCGAAGGTGCGCTTGAAGCCCTTGTGCACGAGGCCGTAGTCGCCGAAGCCGGTCATCGCGCCGCGCGCGTCGGTCAGCAGGTCGTGCTTGCCGGCCATCTCGGGGCGCGTGCCGCGGGTGGCGATCACGGCGTGGCGGCGGTCGCCCTGCTTGAGCTGCAGCACGTAGCCGAAGCCGCTGGTCGCGAAGCCGGTGCTGCCGCTGAAGATCTGGCCGAGGCGGGCGCCGCCGAGCGCGGTGCCGGCAAGCGACGGGTTGGCCTGCGCGGGGTCGACCTTGCCGGCGGTGCCCGGCCCGAGCACGCGGTTGTGCACGTTGGCGCGCGTCTCGACGCCGGCCACCGGCGTGCCCTGGATCCAGTCCTTCAGCGTGAAGTAGGCGTTGGTCGCGATGTACGACGCCTCCATCGGCGTCAGCTCGTCTTTCACCGGCATGCGGTTCTCCCTGGCGCTTCGGCGCCTGTTGTCATGTCGCCTGTCGTCATGTCTACAGCACGCGGGACAGGTCGAGCGACCAGACGAAGGCGCCGCCCTTGCCGCGCGTGCGCAGGTCCTCGGTCTCCAGCCACAGCGTCTTGCCGACGAAGCCCCAGCGGCGCACGTTGCCGTCGGCGAGTGCCAGGTCCACCACCTCCAGCCCCTGCGGGTGGCGCGCCGAGAACAGCCACAGGTGTTCGCGGCCGCGCGCGTAGGTCTCGGCGGCGACGCGCACGCCGTCGCTGCCGTAGCGCAGCAGCGCGGCGTCGGGCGCGGCGGCCAGCAGATCGAAGTAGCGCAGCGGCAGGCGGCTCGCGTCGGGCTCCAGGCGGCCGAGCGCGCGGAACTGCTGCGCCGCGCCGTCGTAGAGGTAGAGCGCGTCCTTCGGCGCCGGGTCGGCGTAGTGCACCGCGAGCGCGATGCGCCCGCCGGGCAGGCAGCCCGCGGCCGCGAGGTTGAAGCCGGCCCAGCGCGCCTGCGCCTCGCCCAGCTGCACCGGGCGCGGCTTCACGAAGGCCGGCGTCGCCCCCGGCCCCAGTTCCCAGAGCTCGAAGCGCGGCTGGCGGCCCGGCACGTCGAAGAACACGAGCGGCGGCACGCCACCCTGCGCACCGACGCGGAAGCCCAGCACCGACTCGCCCGGCACGAAGCGGTCGACGAGCGCGGCCGCCGGCGGCTGCCCACGCACTGCGACTTCGCGGCAGTCGCCGGCGGCCGGCGCCGCCGCCACCGCGGCGGCCGGGAACGCGGTCTGCCGCACCAGCGCCGCGCCGACTTCCGGTGCCACCCGGCTGGCCGCCGGCGCTTCCTTGCCGCCCTTGAGGAAACCGAACATGCCTCCGCCCTTCTGATCGCCCGACGCGTCGCCGCAGGCCGCCAGCAGGGCCGCCATCAGCACGACGCCCCCCAGCAGCGCGCGGCGCTCCGGCCCGAACCATCCCGATTGCATGGCCGCATTCTGACGCGCCCGCCGAGCGCACCGGCCCGGTGCGGTGTGACGAAGGATTTCACGCTGCACTGCAACATGCTCTTGATGCAGGTCTCGCCCCCGTCACACGGCGCGGCCTATGCTCCACGCATGGACCGTCACATCCTTGGCTCTCTCTTCGCACCGAAATCCATCATCGTCTTCGCCGGCGACCCCGACAGCGACGACGCCCCCACGCCGCAGGCGCGCACGCTGCGCCAGGCGCTGAAGGCCGATGCCTTCAAGGGCGAGATCACCTGGCTGGACGTCGGCATGACCGGCACCCTGTCCGACCTGGCGCACTCGCGCGCCGACCTCGCGCTGATCGCGCTGCCGCCGGCGCAGCTGGCCGATGCGCTGGAAGTCGTCGGCCGCATCCGCTGCCGCGCGGCGGTCATCCTGTCCAGCGGCCTGCCGGCGGCGCAGTGCGACGCCCTGCACCGCACCGCCGCGCGCTACGGCGTGCAGTTGTTGGGGCCGAACACGCTGGGCTTCCAGCGCCCGTCGCTCGGGCTCAACGCCAGCGGCCTGGGGTCGCTGGTGGCCCACGGCCCGCTCGGCCTGGTGTCGCAGTCGGGCGCGCTCACGGCGTCGATCATCGACTGGGCCGCGAACAACGGCGTCGGCTTCTCCACCGTGGTCTCGCTCGGCCCGAACACCGCCGTCGACCTGCCGCAGGCGCTGGACTTCCTGGCCCACGACGGGCAGACGCAGAGCATCCTGATCTACCTCGAAGGCATCCAGCACGCGCGCCGCTTCATGAGCGCGCTGCGCGCCGCCGCCTACGCCAAGCCGGTGGTGGTGATGAAGGCCGGGCGGCGGCCTTCGGGCTCGCGCGCCGCGCTCACGCACTCGGCGGCCATCGTCGGCGCCGACGATGTCTTCGAAGCCGCGCTGCGCCGTGCCGGCGTCGTGCGCGTGCGCACCTTCACGCAGCTGTTCTCGGCTGCCAAGTGCCTGGCCTCGCGGTTCAGGCCCGTGGGTCGCAAGCTGGCCATCGTCACCAACGGCGGCGGCCCCGGCGTGCTGGCGGCCGACTGGGCCGACGACGTCGGCCTCGACGTCGCGGTCGTCAACGACCTCGGGGAGGACGCCGACCCCGCCGCCTACCGCAACGCGCTGGAAACCGCGCTGAAGGACCGCAACGCCGACGGCGTGGTGCTGATCCACTCGCCCAAGGCCGGCAGCGACCCCGAAGCCATCGCGCGCGCGCTCGGCGAGGCCTTCCAGCCGCACGGCAAACCGGTGCTCGGCTGCTTCATGGGCGACACGCGCGTGCGCTCGGCGCGCGACCACCTGCATGGCCTGGGGCTGCCGAACTTCCGCACGCCGGAGGCGGCGGTGGACGCCTTCAACAGCATCGCCAGCTTCTACCGCAACCAGCAGCTGCTGCAGCAGACGCCGCCGCCGCTGTCGGACATGGCGCAGCCCGACTGCGAAGGCGCCCGCCTGCTGATCGAGGGCGTGCTCGCCGAACGCCGAAAGGTGCTGACCGAGATGGAGAGCAAGGCGCTGCTGGCGGCCTTCCACATCCCCGTGACGCGCACGAACCTGGCGCGCAACGCGAACGAGGCGATGCTGATCGCCAGCCAGGCCGGCTACCCGGTGGCGCTGAAGATCGACTCGCCCGACATCGCGCACAAGAGCGACGTGCACGGCGTCGTGCTCGACGTGCTGTCGGCCACGCAGGTGCGCGACCGCTTCAACGAGATGATGGAGGCGGTGCGCCTGGCGCAGCCCGACGCCCGCATCAACGGCGTCACCGTGCAGCCGATGGCGGCGCGGCCGCTGCGCGGCATGACGCGCGAGGTCTACGTGGGCCTCACCACCGACGACCCCTTCGGCCCCGTCATCACGTTCGGCGCCGGCGGCACGATGATCGAGCTGATCGCCGACCGCTCGATGGAGCTGCCGCCGCTGAACCAGTTCCTCGCCCGCCGCCTGATCGAGCGCTCGCGCATCGCCGAGAGTCTGGGCGAATGGCGCGGCGCGCCGGCCGCCGACATCGAGGCGCTCGAGCAGATCCTGCTGCGCGTGTCCGAGATGGTCTGCGAGCTGCCGCAGCTGCGCGAGATGGACATCAACCCCATCATCATCGACGAGCACGGCGCGGTGGCGGTGGACGCGCGCATCGTCATCGACCACGCGCCCTCCGCGCCCGGCCGCTACGACCACCTGTCGATCCTGCCCTACCCCACGACGCACGAACGCGAGTGGCCGATGAAGGGCGGCGGCGTCTACAACGTGCGCCCGATCCGCCCCGACGACGCCGACATGCTGCAGGCCTTCATGCGCGGCCTGTCCGAGGAGAGCCGCTACTTCCGCTTCGCCAGCACGCTGGTCGAGCTGCCGGCGCGCATGCTGGCGCGCTACACGCTGATCGACTACGACCGCGAGATGGCGCTCGTCGCCGTGCTGAAGGACCGCCACGCGCACGAGGACGGCAGCGTCACCGAGACCGAACGCATCATCGGCGTCTCGCGCTACATCACGAACCCGGACCAGACGAGCTGCGAGTTCTCGCTCGCCATCGCCGACGGCTTCGCCGGCCAGGGGCTGGGCACGCGCATGATGCTGGCCATCATCGACGTCGCGCGCGGCCGCGGCCTCAGCGAGATCATCGGCCTCATCCTCAGCAACAACAGCCGCATGCTGAAGCTGATGACGAGCCTGGGCTTCACGATCGGGCCGTTCCCCGAGGACCCGGGGTTCAAGACGGCGACGAAGGCGCTGTAGCGCGGCCGTTCGCGCCGCCTTGTCGTGGCGCAACGCGCGTGCGACGGCGCGGCGCGACGATGCCGCCATGCGAGCGAGCCTCATGCTGTCGGCCGCCGTGGCCGGCGCCGGCCTGCTGGCGCTCGCCGGCAGCGGCGGTGGGTTCCCGGACTTCTGGCAGGGCCCGATCGAGCCGTTCATCGAGCTCACGGTCACGCCGGCGCACGTCATCACCACCGCCGGCGTGCCGGTGCGGCTGGTCGCGTACGCCGTCGGCAGCCAGCCGACCTCGATCCGCTGGTGCCGGCAGGCGCCGGGCAGTGCCGACTGCGCGCCGATCGTCGGCGCGAACGCGCTCGAACTCACGCTCGACCGGCCCAGCGTGGCCGACGACGGTGCCGTCTACCGCATCACCGTCGACAGCGACGCCGGCGCGGACAGCGCCAGCGCCGACCTGCGCGTGTCGTCGGCGCCCGCGGTGGCGATCGCCGACGGCGAGTTCGACCCCGCGCAATGGTCGGTCCGCACGATCGCGGAGCCGGCGCAGGGCGGTCCCACGCTCGACACCGAACAGGCCGCGGACGGCGGCCATCCCGGCGCCTGGCTCCGCTTCACCGGCCACATGACGCCCGGCCCGAGCCGCGTGCGCGGCCTGCACGTGTACACCGGCATCGCGTACGACCCGGCCACGCAGGGCGAGGTGCGGCTCGTCGTGATGGACGCCGACTGCCGCCTCGTGCAGGGCCTGGACACGGCGCAGGCGCTCGCCTGGGTCGCGCCGCTCGTCGAACAGGCCGGCCGGCGCTACGTCGCCGCCGCGCGGCGCGAGCAGTGCAACATGACGACGTGGTGGTCGCTCCCGCGCTGGCCCTGGCTGACGGAGGCGTCCTTCACGCAGCTCGACGGCCCGGCCTGCGGCACCGGCGAGCGCTGCCCCGACTTCACGAGCGCCGGCGCGCTGCTGCGCTTCGGCGTGCTGAGCGAGTTCGCGCTCGCCACCGGCGCGCCGGCACAGGACACCGAGCACGGCATCGACAACTGGTCGGTGCACATCTGGCGGCCGTAGCGGCGCCGTGGCCCGGCCGCCGGTGGCCGTCAGCGCGGGCAGCGCCGCGCCGACGCCGGGCGGCGGTACAGCGTGAACTCGGCGCCGCTGTCGAGGTCGCGGTAGCGGTGCGTGCGGCGGTCCAGGGCGACGATGTCGGTGCAGTAGCGCGCGCCGGGCGGCAGCCAGAAGTTGGCGCTGGCGCTGTCGACCACGTAGCACATGCGCCGGCCTTCGACGGTGTAGCGGCCGGCGCCGCGGAACGGGCGCGGGTCGTCTTCCGTGCGGCCGCAGGCCTCGAAGCGGCCATCGGCACCGAAGCGGTCCCAGGCCCAGCAGCTGCGGCCGCCGTCGTTCGAGTTGCACCACAGGCCTTCGAGGCCGCGGCGCAGCGCCGGCCCCTCGGCGGCCTGCAGCGGCAGCGCCACGAGCAGGGCCAGGCCGAGCGCGTGCTTCACCGCGGGGTGGCGAGGAAGGCTTCGAAGTCGGCGATGAACTCGCCGGGCCGCTCGAAGTACGGCAGCGCGCCGGTCGGGTAGACCGTGACGCGCCAGTTCGGCCGCCCCTCGAAGAGGGCCTTGCCGCGGTAGTCGGTGAAGTCGCCGCGCACGCCGTGGCTCATCCACACCGGCTGGGCGAGCGCTTCGTAGACGCTCGTGACGTCGGCGCTGAACAGCTTGCCCGACAGGAAGGCCAGCGGTGCGAAGCGCGCGCCCGGCTCGCGCGCGGTGCGCACGGCGTAGTCCCAGGCGGCCTCGTCGATCGACTTGCTGCCCCAGGTCTTCTCGAGGAAGAAGCGCACCACGCCGGGCCGCGTCAGCGTGTTGAAGAGCCCGCCCGACCACAGCGGCACGCTGAGGATGCCCAGCATGGCCGGCACCTGCCGCGTGCTGCCGGCCGCGCCGCGGCGCGGCGCGAGGCCGTTCATGCCGGTGGGGCTGACGAGCGCGATGCGGCCCCAGTCGGCCGGCCGCTCGCCCGCCGCACGCGCCAGGAACTCGCAGCCCAGCGACACGGCGAGCGCATCGACCGGCCCCTGCACGCCGCGCGCGCGCATCTGCGCCACCAGCGCGTGCAGCGCGTCGGTCATCAGGCGCGGCGTGTAGTCGCGCGCGCCGCGCTCGGAGTGGCCGAAGCCCGGCAAGTCGAGCGCGAACACCTGGCGCGTCTTCGCGAAGTGCTCGAACAGCGGCCGCACCTCGGCGACCGAGGCCGCCGCGTTGACGCTGTGCACCAGCACCAGCGGCGCGCCGCGCCCGGCCACGTAGGCGGAGATCCCGCCGAAGCGGAACCGTTCTCCCTTGACAGCATCGGTCAGCATCAGCGCTTGAGCACCTTGGGTACGGGGTTGGGCCGCAGGCGGAAGGCGTCGGGCATGCCCGAGCCCAGCAGCGGGCGGAGGTAGAGGCGGAAGGCGTCGGTGACGTCGGTGCCCGACGGCGCGATGAAGGCGTCCTCCATCGTGCGCGTCTTCGCGGCCACAGCGTCAAGCGGCTGCAGTTCGTAGTCGACCGAGTAGAAGCCGGTGCGCTTGATGGCGACCGAGCCATCGCGGGCTTGACCGTTCTGGCCCCACATCGCGAACTGCACCGCCTTCTCGCCCACCTCGCGCGCCTCGCGCTGGTCGACGTCGGACACGCAGCCGATGAAGCTGCGCTGCAGGTAGCCGAAGGTGTCGCCGCGCACGCGCTTGATCTTCAGCTTCGCCTTGATTTCCTCGCACAGCAGGTCGGCGAGCGCGCCGGTGCCGCTGAGCTGCACGTTGCCGTGGGCGTCGCGCTCCAGGTCCTTCATCAGCTGCGCGGCCACCGGCGCGCCGCTCGCGTCGTGGATGCCTTCGCTGACCGCGATGACACAGCGGCCGTGGCGTTCGTAGGCCGCCTTCACGTCGGCCAGGAAGCGGTCGATCTCGAACACCCGCTCGGGCAGGTAGATCAGGTGCGGGCCGTCGTCGGGAAACTTCTTGCCGAGCGCGCTGGCGGCCGTCAGGAAGCCGGCGTGGCGGCCCATGACGACGCCGACGTACACACCGGGCAGCGCCGCGTTGTCGAGGTTGGCGCCCGCGAAGGCCTGGGCGACGAAGCGTGCCGCGCTCGGGAAGCCGGGCGTGTGGTCGTTGCCGACGAGGTCGTTGTCGATCGTCTTCGGGATGTGGATGCAACGCAGCGGGTAACCCGCCTTGTGCGCCTCCTGGCTGACGATGCGCACGGTGTCGGCGCTGTCGTTGCCGCCGATGTAGAAGAAGTGCTCGATCTCGTGCGCCTGCAGCACTTTGAAGATGTCCTGGCAGTAGGCGAGGTCGGGCTTGTCGCGCGTCGAGCCGAGCGCACTGCTCGGCGTGCCGGCCACGTGCTCGAGGTTGTGGCTGGTCTCGCGCGTGAGGTCAACGAAGTCCTCGTCGACGATGCCGCGCACGCCGTGGCGGGCGCCGTAGACCAAGCGCACGTCGCGGTGGCGGCGCGCTTCGAGCACCACGCCGACGAGCGACTGGTTGATGACCGCGGTCGGTCCGCCGCCCTGGGCGACGAGGATCTTGCCGGACGCCATGTGCAGGCCCCTCCTGCATTCATTGTGCCCTGCAACATCGGGCCGGCCGACCCCTCGTTCAGAAATCCACGACCTCGGTGCGCAGTCCGCCCTTCACGAGCGCCAAGGCGGTGCGCTCGGCGGCGTCGCGGTCGCGGAACGGGTAGCCGACGATGCGCCAGTCGTCGCCGACCTGCAGCCGTTCGACGTGCACGCCGTCGGCACCGGACTTCGCCAGCAGGCGCTGCATCAGGCCCTGCACGCGCTCGCTCTCGCCTTCGGTGCGCAGCACGGGCGACGCGAGGCCGAACACCGGCGTGTGGGGGCGCGCCAGGACCACCGGCTTGGCCGGCAGGTCGACGCGGCCCCAGCGCGGCACGACGTCGGCCGGGCGCTCGGTGGTCGTGGCGAGCGTCGGCGCCGGGGTGGGCGCCGGGGTGGGTGTCGACGCGGCGGTCTCGGGCGCCGCGGCCGCCGACGCGGCAGCGGCAGGCGCCGGCGCGAGCTCGGGCTCGGCGGCGGATGCCGGGGCGGCCGCCAGCGCGGCGGCCGACGCCGCCTGCGCCGCGGCGGCCGATGCGGCCGATGCGGCCGATGCGGCCTCGGCCGCCAGCGCGGCCGCGGCGGACGCCGCCGACCATGCCGGCACGGCCGCATCGCCACCGCGCCCCGGCGCCCGCTGCGCCAGCAGCACGACGCCGGCCACGAGCGCCAGCGCCACGCCGGCCGCCCATGCGGCGCGCGGCCGGTTCACGAAGGCACGCCCCAGCACGGCCGGGCGCGCGCCCGGGCCCAGCAGCACGCGGCGCTGGCGCCCGCCGACTTCGACGACCGCGGTGCGCACGAGCAGCGTGACGACGGTGTCGCCGGCCTGCACGCGCTGCGGGTCGGCGGCGACGTCGCGCCGCGGCACTTCGTCGGCCAGTTCGCCGTGGAAGGGCTGGCCGTGGCGCGCCACCCAGCGGCCGATGCGGCGCGCCGACCAGGGCGGCAGGAAGTCCTCGCTGAACACGGGGCGCGGCCGGCCCTTCGCGGCGGCCACGAAGGGCAGCCGCACGACGCCCACCGACAGCACCTGCTTCAGGCCGATGCGGCACGCCAGCGGCTGGCGGTTGTGCCATGCCGCCACCGAGGCCGCGACCGGATCCAGGCGCAACTCGTCCATGCTCGGCATGGTGGCGCGGCAGGCGCGCCGGCGATCGGCCGATCAGCGGGGCGCCGAGGGCGCAGTTCTCAGCGCACGCCGCGGCGGCGCGCCATCTCGTCGGCCATCGCGGCCAGGCCGGCGGCGTCGACGAGCGCGCGCGCCTGCGGGTAGGCCTCGCCGTCCTCCAGCGCCACGTGGGCTTCGTAGAGGGCGGTGAACTCGCGCCAGCCGGCCAGCCCGTCGACCGGCAGCCGGCCTTCGGCGATGGCGGCCAGGCGCTCGCGCAGCGCCCGCCAGGCCGCGCCCATTGCGGCGTGGTCGGCGGCGATGCGGTCGGCCAGCGCCGCGTGCCCGGCGGCGCGCAGGCGCGGCAGCAGGTGGCGCTCTTCGTCTTCGTGGTGGTGCGGCGCGGCGAGGTCGAAGTAGCGCATCACGTCCACGGCCGCCTGCTGCGCCTGCGCGTCGGCGCCGTGCGCGGGCAGGTGCTCGGCGAGCCGGCCCAGCAGGCCGAGCAGGCGCTCGACGCGGCGGTGGCAGGCGTCGAGCATCTCGAACGGCGCCTCGAAGCCGACCGAAGGCGCGGCGTGCAGCGTGATCGGCGAGGTGCTCATCGCGCGAACAACCCCAGCGGGTGATGCGCCAGCGCCACCGACACCATGAAGCCGAAGGTGGCGAGCGCCGCCACGTAGCAGGCCGCGCGCACGCCGCGCGTGCGGCCGCGCCGCAGCGCGAAGGTGCCGAGCGCCACGTACAGCACCAGCAGCGCCAGCTTGGCCGGCAGCCAGGGCTGCTCGAGCGGGTTCAGCTGCAGTGCCGCCCACAGCGCGAGGCCGGCGGCGAACAGCAGCGTGTCGAGCACGACGCTGCCCAGGCGCCAGGCGCGCGCATCGGCCCCGCGCAGGCCCGCCAGCAGCGCGGCGCCACGCAGCGCGAACAACGAACCGCTGGCGCCGACGAGCACCTGGTGCGCAAGCTTCAGTTGCGGGTACTGGGCGGCGAGCTGGGCACTGAGCGACATGCGCCCGATCATGCCCTGCCGCTTCAGTGCAGGACGAGCAGAGGGAGTTTGCTGCCCGCCAGCACCGCCTTCGTCTGCGAGCCGAAGAGGAACTCGCCGAAGGCACCGCGGCCGTGCGTGACCATGACGATCATGTCGCAGCCACGCGACTCGGCGGCGGCGACGATGGCGCGGTCGACGCGCGGCACACGGTCGAAGCAGCCGTCGAAGGGCACGCCGGCGTCGCGCGCGCGCTGCTCGAAGCGGGTCAGCACCTGACGCGCGTGCGATTCGGTCATCGCGTCGTGCTCCTTCGCTTCCTCGTCGAACCAGGCGCGCGAACGCGGCCCGCTCGGCGGCGTCATCACCGGTTCGGCGACGTAGGCCGTGATCGACGCGCCGAGCTGGCGCGCGAGGTCGATGCTGGCGTCGATGGCCCGATCCGTGAGGTCGCTGCCATCCACCGGGACGAGAAGGCGTTGGTACATGGTGGGTCTCCTTGGCGCGCGTTCTGGCTTGTGGGTCGATGACGCAAATCTAGGCAGGTGTCGCGCTTCGGACTTTGTTCCGCCTCAAGTTGCGCGCGGCTCAGGCCGGCGTTCCGAGAGGAACTCCCGGTGTGAGCAACCTTTCGAGCAACTGCCGCACGGCGACGATGCGCTCGCCGAACGGCAGCGCGCCGGTGCCGCGGAAGAAGAGGCCCTTCTTCACGTCGCCGCGCAGGCCGGCGGCGAGCTGGGTGTCGATGCAGAACTGGCCCCAGCCGGGCAGGCCGTCGCGCAGGCCGCACTGCGCCAGGCAGTCGAAGGCGAGCGTGCAGCGCGGCTTCTTGTGCACCGTCTCCTGCAGGCGCGGCTCGGCGCGCAGGTAGTTGGCGAGCCAGGGCGTCTTCACGGCGCGCGCCGGCAGGCCGGCGACGCTGGTGAACTCGACGATGTCCTCGTCCTTCGCTTCGGCGAGCACGCGCTTGAAGGCGGGGTCGGCGTCGCACTCGTCGGTGGCGACGAAGGGCGTGCCCAGTTGCACCGCCGCCGCGCCCAGCGCCTGCAGGCGCGCGATGTCCTCGTAGGTGCGCACGCCGCCGGCGGCGACGATCGGCACCTCGCGCTCGACGCCTGCGCCGCGCAGGAAGTCCCGCACCGCGGGGATCACGGTCTCGAACGCGAAGCGCGCGTCGGTCACGTCGGCCACCTTGGCGGCCCCGAGGTGGCCACCGGCATGCGCCGGGTGCTCGATGACGATGGCGTCGGGCAGGCGCTGCTTGCGTTCCCACTTCTTGAACACCAGCGCGACGCCGCGCGCGTCCGACAGGATCGGGATCAGCGCCGCCTTCGGGTGGTCCTTCGCGAGGTCGGGCAGGTCCAGCGGCAGGCCCGCACCGACGACGACGGCGTCGATGCCCGACTCCAGCGCGCGCTTCACCGACGCCGCGTAGGAGCTCACCGCGCGCATCACGTTCACCGCCAGCAGGCCGCGGCCCTGCGAGAGCACGCGCGCGGCGCGGATCTCGCGGTCCAGCGCTTCGAGGTTCGCTTCGTCGATGGCCGCCTTCGACGCCTCGCCGGCGTGGCCGGAGTGGTGCTCGCGCGTGCGCTCCATCAGGTCCGGGTGGTGGCGACGCAGGTCGACCGACGAGATCGTGCCGACCGCGCCGAGCGCCGCCACGCTGCCGGCGAGCCGGTGCGCCGAGACGCCGACGCCCATGCCGCCCTGCACGATGGGCAGCAACTCGCGCGCCATCAGGCGCAGCGGCCGCAGCCCGCCGAGTTCGAGCAGCGAGCGCAGGTGCTCGAAGGCGGTAGGGGTGTCGGTCGCG
>CAUJHQ010000113.1 GCA_963204815.1 Pseudomonadota bacterium
GGCGGCAAGCCGGCGCGCAACGTGCGCGTCGCGTTCATCCTCTTCCGCAACATCCTGTTCTCGGTGCATGGCGAGGACCTGCCGGTGTTCCGCCTGCTGCGCCTGCGCGCGCGCCGCATCCCGGCGCTGATCGAGGACCCGAAGGACGTGCTGCTGAAGCTCTTCGACGCCGACGCCGAGTACTCGGCCGACGTGCTGGAGAACATCTACGACAAGCTCGAACTCGTCAGCGCCACGGTGCTCAAGCCCGACGTCGACGACCGCACCGCCGGCGAGGCGCTGGGTGCCATCGCGCGCGAGGAAGACCTGAACGGCCGCATCCGCCGCAACGTGATGGACACGCGGCGCGCGCTCAGCTTCATGATGCGCAGCCGCATGCTGAACGCCGAGCAGTTCGAGGAAGCGCGCCAGATCCTGCGCGACATCGACAGCCTGGACAGCCACACCGCCTTCCTGTTCGACAAGATCAACTTCCTGATGGACGCCACCGTCGGCTTCATCAACATCAACCAGAACAAGATCATCAAGATCTTCTCGGTGGCCAGCGTCGCGCTGCTGCCGCCGACGCTGATCGCCAGCGTCTACGGCATGAACTTCAAGGCCATGCCCGAGCTCGACTGGTCCTACGGCTACCCGTTCGCGATCTGTCTGATGGTGGCCTCGGTGGCGGCGCCGTTCATCTACTTCCGCCGCAAGGGCTGGCTGCGCTGAACGCCATGCGCGCGCTGCTGCTGGCCGCCGCCCTGCTGCTCGCCGGCCCGGTGCAGGCGCAGTTCTCGGTGCTGCCGGCGCCGCAGGTGAAGGGCGCGCCGCGTGCGTCGGAAGCGACCACGGACGACGACTACAAGCTCGACGCCGCGCGCCACCTCTACAGCGCCTACCCGCAGCGCATCTACAAGGGCGTGCTGCCGCCGTTCATCTACTCGGTGATGGTGGTGCAGACCGAGATCGACGAGCAGGGCCAGGTGCGCGACGTCGCCGTGCTGCGCACGCCGGCAGCCGACGAGGTGGCGCCGTGGGTGATCGCGATGGTGCGGCGCGCCGGGCCCTACCCGGCGCCCGCGAAGATGGCCGGCGGCGCGCGCTGGGTCGAGATCTTCCTCGTCGACAAGGGCGGCAAGTTCCAGGTCGACACGCTCACCGAAGGGCAGCGCTAGCCGGCGGGTGGCCGTCAGCTGTTGGCGCGCCGCTTCAGCCAGCGCATCAGCGCGCCCACCACCGGCAGCTTCTCGTACAGCTCCTCGGCGGCGTCCCAGTAGTCGCGGTGCATCGCGATGCGGCCGTCGGGCGCCAGCCGCAGGTGCGAGCCGCCGCGGATGCACTGCTCGTCGCGCGCGAAGCGCTTCATGCGGAACAGGAAGTCCCAGGTCAGGAAGCACTGGTCGCCGTCGACGACGATGTCGCGCACCACGAAGCGCGGCGCATCGAGCGCGGTGAACATGTGGCGGAAGATGCCTTCGATGGCGGTGGTGCCGCGCACCTCGTTGAAGGGGTCCTTGAAGAACGCGTCGGGCGTGTAGAGCGCCGGCAGGCGCGCCAGGTTGGCTTCGGTCAGCGTCTCGAAGGCTTCGACGATGCGCGCGACGCGGGCGTCGGCGTGGCGGGCCGGCGCGCTCACAGCCCGGTCGACCGCTTCACGGCCGCGAAGTACAGGCCGTAGGGCAGGTGCCGCAGGCCCTTGAGCCACATCGTGAAGCGCTTCGGGAAGTGGATCTCGAACTCGCCGCGCTCCCAGCCGCGCACGATCTCCTTGGCGGCGTCGGCCGGCGTCATCAGCGCCGGCATGTGGAACTCGTTGCCGGCCGTCAGCGGCGTCTCGACGAAACCGGGGTTGACCACCGAGACGGCGATGCCCTGCGGCTGCAGGTCCATGTACAGGATTTCGGCCAGGTTGATCATGGCGGCCTTCGTCGGCCCGTAGGCCAGCGCCTGCGGCAGGCCGCGGTAGCCGGCCACGCTGGCCACCAGGCTGAAGTGGCCACCGCGCTGGCGGCGCAGCTGCGGTAGCACGGCGTCCAGCAGGTTCAGCGCACCGACGTAGTTGACGTCGACGTGGCGCTTCGCGACGTCGAGGTCGAAGCCGTCGGCGCGCATCGCGGCGTAGGTGCCGGCGCAGTAGACGGCGAGGTCGATGCGGCCGTGCGTGTTGACGATGCGGGCGGTGGCGTCGCGCACGGCGTCGTGGTCGGTGGCGTCGAGCACGAGCTTGTCGCTGCCGGCGTGGTTCGCCACGAAGCTGTCGAGCGCGGCCTCGCTGCGCGCCGAGACGACGACGCGGGCGCCGCGCGCGTGCAGCCGCTCGGCGGTGGCGCGGCCGATGCCGGTGGAGGCGCCGACCAGCCAGACCACGCGGCCGGACCAGCTGTCGATTCGGGGGTTCAGGGACATCGGGTGCGGCTACTTCTTGTAGAACGACAGCGTGACCTCGCCGAGGCGGATGCCGAACTTGCTCATCGTCGCCTTGTTGAGCATGACGCGCTCGTCCATCAGGTACATCCAGTCGTCGAACTGCACATCGTAGGTGGTGCCGTCGACCGGCAGGCGCAGCGTGTAGCGCCAGTTCAGCGCGTTGCCGGCGGCGCTGCCGGCGGCTTCGCCCACCACGTCGTCGGCGCGGCCGGTGTAGGCGCCGCCGCCGTTGTCGGTGAGGCGCCAGACGCGGCGTTCGGTCTTGCCGTCGCTGTAGGTGAAGCGTTCGTCCAGCGTGCCCTGGTTGCCGTTCCAGGTGCCGGTCATCTGCACCGTGAAGCGGCGTGCCACCTTGCCCGAGCGGTCGGTGAAGATGCCGTGCGCGACCAGCTCGCCGTTGAAGTAGGTCTTCAGGTCGAGCACCGGCTTCTCGGCGGCGTAGTCCTGCGGCACCGGGCCGGCGCAGCCGGCGGCGGCGAGCGCGGCCGCGGCGGCCGTGGCAAGGAGGAGTCGGCGTCGTTGCATGGGGTTCATCCTTCGGGGTGTCGGATCCAGCGCTGCACCAGCAGCGCGGCGGCGGCCAGCTTCAGCCCGCACGGCAGCAGGCAATAGGCGATGACGAGGGCGTCGAGCGCCTGCGCATCGCGCGCGCCCGGCGTGTAGCCGGCCACGGAGAGCAAGGGCAGCGCGATGCCGGCCGCCAGCGCGAGGTTCAGCTTGGTGGCGAAATTCCACCAGCCGAAGTAGGCGCCCTCCAGCTTGCCGGCATGGCCGGCGCGCTGGATGACGCCGGCCAGCAGCGCGCCGGGCAGCGCGAGGTCGGCACCGAGCGCGGTGCCGCTGGCGATGCAGACGAGCACGAAGCCGATCACGTCGCCCGTGCCCAGCGCGGCGGCCCAGGCGAAGGTGACGATCGCCAGCACCATGCCGGCCAGCCAGGCACGCGCTAAGCCCAGCCGAGCGACGAGGCGCACCCACAACGGCATCGACAGCGCCCCGGCGGCGAAGTAGCTGGCCAGGAACAGCGGCTCCTGGCTGGCGGCATCGAGCCGGTCGCGGATGAAGAACAGCACCAGCGTGGCCGGCACCGCGCTGGCCACGCCGTTGACCAGGTACACCAGCAGCAGGCGGCGGAAGGCGCTGTTCTCGAGCGGCGTGCGCATCGGCAGCGTCGGCGCGTCGGCGCGCTGGGGTCGTGGCGCGCGCGACAGCAGCCAGACACCGACGGCCAGCGTGAACGCGAAGGCCGCGCTCGCCGCGCCGAGGCCCGCCACCGACGGCAGCACGCTGGCCACCAGCACGCCGGCCAGCGCCAGCCCTTCGCGCCAGGAGACGATGCGCGCGCGCACCGCTTCGTCGCCGCCCAGCCGCGCGCCCCAGCTCTGGTGCAGCACGCTGAGCACGCTGTAGGCCAGGTAGGTCACGGCGAGCGCGAACGCGCACCAGGCGAGCAGCGCGTTGCCGCCCTGCACCGGCGGAAAGAAGAGGCCGTGGAAGCCGAGCGCGACGACGACCGCGGCCACCGCCGCCATCGCCAGCACGCGGGTGCCGGAGCGCGCGAAGCCACGGTCGACCCAGCGGCCGATGAACGGGTCGGCGACCGCGTCGAGCAGGCGCGCGCCGAGCAGCAGGGCGCCCAGCGTCGCCAGCGGCACGCCGAAGGCGCTGGCGTAGTGGTTGGGCAGCATCACGTACAGCGGCAGCGCCACGAAGGCCAGCGGCAGGCCGAGCGCGCCGTAGGCGAGGCCCTGGCGGGCGCCGCCTTGCCAATCGGCAGGGGCGGTCACGTCGACCCGCCGAGCAGCGCGGCGCGCAGCGCCGGCTGCGAGCTCTGGTCGGACAGCCAGATGCCGAAGAACAGGCGTGCGAATTCGGCGTCGCGCACCTCGCCGCGCAGCGTGCCGTTGGCAAAGAAGCGCGCACCTTCGCCGGGGCGCTGCACGCCGGTGATGCGGTCGCCTTCGGCGACGTCGGGGAGGGTGGCGACGAGCGAGTCGAGCCAGCGGCTCGCCTGCTCGCGCGGGATCTCGCGCTGGCGCCGCATTTCCTCGAGCGAGCGTTCGGCGATGGCGCGGCCGCCGAGGCGGCGCGCGTACTCGATCTCCAGCGCCAGCGTGCGGCTGTGCCAGTCGCTGCCGGCGAGCGGCTGCGTCGACCACAGGCGCGCGTCGTAGACATGGAAGCCCATCACGCGCAGGCGCCCGCGCCCCAGCAGGCGTGGCGAGCCCAGCTCGGCGGCCACTTCCGGCGGCACGCGCTGGGCGCGCGCCGGCGCCGCCACGCACGCGGCGGCGAGGCCGAGCGCGAAGGCGCGGCGGTCCATCAGGCGCGCTGCAGCGTGAACTGCATGACGTCGGTGTTGCCGGTCTCGAACGCGGCTTCGCAGTACGCCAGGTAGAACTCCCAGATGCGCATGAAGCGCTGGTCGAAGCCGAGCTGGCGCACCTGCGGGTCGCGCGCCAGGAAGTCGGCGCGCCAGCGGCGCAGCGTCTCGGCGTAGTCGCGGCCGAAGGCGAGTTCGTTGACGATCTCGAAGCCGGCCCGCCGCGCCTCGGCGCGGAACGCGCTCGGGCTGGGCAGCAGGCCGCCGGGGAAGATGTACTGCTGGATGAAGTCGGTCGACTTCACGTAGCGGTCGAACAGATCGTCGCGGATCGTGATGGTCTGCAGGCAGGCGCGGCCGCCCGGCTTCAGCTGACGGTGCAGCGTGGCGAAGAAGTCGCCCCAGTACTCGCGGCCGACGGCCTCGAACATCTCGATCGACGCGACGGCGTCGAACGGGCCGTCGTCGATGTCGCGGTAATCCTGCAGGCGCAGGTCGGCCCGCGCCGCGACGCCGTGGCGGGCCAGCCGCTCGCGCGCGAACTCCAGCTGCTCGGTCGACAGCGTGACGCCGGTGACGTGGGCGCCGATCTCGCGCGCCGCCGTCTCGGCCAGCGCGCCCCAGCCGCAGCCGATCTCGAGCAGGCGCTGGCCGGGCTGCAGCGCGCATTCGGCGAGCGCGCGCCGCACCTTGACAAGCTGCGCCTCGGCGGTCGGGCGCGTGAAGTCGCCTTCGAACAGCGCGCTCGAGTAGTTCATCGTCTCGTCGAGCCAGAGCCGGTAGAACGGGTTGCCGATGTCGTAGTGGGCGTGGATGTTCTTGCGGCTGCCGCGGCGCGAATTGCGGTTCAGCAGGTGCTTGAGCCGGTACGCCAGGCCGCCCCAGACGCTGCCGTAGATGACCTGCTCGACGGCGTCGCGGTTGGCGATGAACAGCTGCAGCAGCGCGACGAGGTCGGGGCTGGTCCAGCCACCGTCGATGAAGCTCTCGGCGAAGCCGATGTCGCCGCTCTTCAGTGCCGCGCCGCAGACGCGCCAGTCGACGAGGCGAATGGCGGCGCGCGGCGCGTCGCCCTGGCCGAAGCGCAGCTGCTCGCCGTCGGGCAGCTGCACGTCGAGCGTGCCATGGGCCAGCTGGCCCAGCATCTTGAAGACGGCGCGTGCGGCGGCCGGGGCCGAGCGGGGCAGCGCGAGGGCGGAGGTGGCGGTGGTGGTCGTCATCGGCGCCGGGCTCAACGGGTGGTGAACGCCCCGGGGGGCGCGGGCTTGCTGAAGAAGGGCACGCGCTTGGCCCACAGGCGCAGCGCGTGCCAGTGAATGCGCACGATGACGCCCAGCGTCATCAGCGGCATGCCGAAGAAGGCGGCGCGCGTGCTCGCCGTCGTCAGGGGCGCGAGGTGGCCGCTGACGCTGGTCTCGAGCAGCGGGCCGCTGTCGTCGTCGTGGTCGATGCGGGCGAGCACGCGCTCGGCGGTGCGCATGAAGCGGAAGCGGTAGCGCCCTTCGATGCTGCAGAACGGCGACACGTGGAACACCTTGCGCGCCGTCGCCTCGCGCCCATAGCCGAGTTCCGGTCCGGACAGCAGGTAGCAGTGGCGTTCGCCGAAGGTGTTGTTGACCTCGGCGACGATGGCGGCGAGCGATCCGTCTTCGCGCAGGCAATGCCAGAAGCTCACCGGCTTGAAGGCGTAGCCGAGCACGCGCGGGTAGGTGTGCAGCCAGACTTCGCCGGTGGCGTCGTGCACGCCCTCGGCGGCGAGCAGCTCGTCCAGCCAGGCCAGCGCGTCGGCGCGGCCGTCGCCGTGGTCGCGGTCGTGGAAGCTCAGCAGGCCGAAGCGGTTGCGCGCCAGCGCCGGCGCCGGCGTGGCGCGCAGCGTGCGCATCGGCAGCAGCAGGAAGTAGGTGCCGGTCTGGAAGGCGTGCACGGCCGGGCGCAGGCGCCGGTGGCGCACGACGCCGGTGCCGATGAGCGGCAATGCGGGCGTGCCCATCGTCAGGCGGCGGCAGCCAGCGGAGCGCCGGCCCAGGCGCGGCGCATGCGGTCGACGACGTCCAGCGCGGACATCAGGCCGTCCTCGTGGAAGCCGTAGCGCGTCCAGGCGCCGGCGAACCACACGTGCGAACCGCCCTGGATTTCCGGCAGGCGGCGCTGCGCTTCGATCGCGGCCTGGTCGAACACCGGGTGCGCGTAGTCGTAGCGGCCGATGACGCGCGCCGGGTCCGGCTCGCGGCACGGGTTCAGCGAGACGACGACCGGGCGCTGCCAGGGCAGCGGCTGCAGGCGGTTGATCAGGTAGTGCAGGCAGACGGCCGCCTGCTCGCGTGCGGCGTCGGGCGCGCGCTCGTAGTTCCAGGCGGCCCAGGCGCGCGGGCGGCGCGGCAGCATCGCGGTGTCGGTGTGCAGCACGGCGTGGTTGGCGTGGTAGCGCACCGCGCCCAGCACCACGCGCTCGTCGGCGGTGGCGTCGGCCAGCAGGGCCAGGCTCTGGTCGCTGTGGCAGGCGAGCACGACTTCGTCGAAGCGCTCGCTGCGGCCGGCGCTCGTCACCATCACGCCGGCCGCGCCGTCGCCCGGCGGAACACGGCGCACCTGCTGCACCGGCGTGCGCAGCCGCACGTCGGCCAGGCGGCGCACGATGGCATCGACGTAGTTCCGAGAGCCGCCGGCCACGGTGTGCCACTGCGGCCGGTCGGCCACCTGGATGAGGCCGTGGTTGTGGCAGAAACGGATCATCGTCGCCACCGGGAAGCGCAGCATCTGGTCGGTCGGGCAGCTCCAGATGCAGCCGATCATCGGCAGGAAGTAGCCTTCCCGGAACGCGGCACCGAAACGGTGGCGGTCGAGGAAGTCGCCGATCGGCTCCTGCAGCTCGGCATCGGCCGCCGTCACCGCCAGCTGCGTGGCCAGACGGTTGAAGCGCAGGATCTGCGCCAGCATCGACAGGAAACGCGGCGACACCAGGTTGCGGCGCTGCGCGAAGACGCCGCCGAGGTCGGAGCCGCTCCACTCCAGGCCGCTGGCCGGCGCCTGCACCGAGAAGGACATGTCGGACGCCGCGGTCGCGACGCCGAGCTCGGCGAACAGCTTCACCAACTGCGGGTAGGTGCGGTGGTTGAAGACGAGGAAGCCGGTGTCCACGCCGTGCGTCACGCCGTCGAGCGTGACGTCGACCGTGTGCGCGTGGCCACCGAAATGGTCGCCGGTCTCGAACAGCGTGACCTGCGCGTCCGCCGACAGGCGGAGCGCCGTGGCGAGCCCCGAGATGCCCGAGCCGACAACGGCAATGCGGCGCATCGCCTCAGGCCCCCGGCGCGGCGGGCGCCGCGCTCAGAAAGACGACAGGGGTGCCGCAGCGGGCGGCACCCCCGGGTGGAAAAGCTGTCGTGCGGCGCCTCTGAGCGAACGAGGGAGGGAGGGAGGAGGAGGAGAAGCGCTCAGAGATTGCAGACAGGCGGGCTGTCAGGCTGCACGACAGTGGAAACGTGCCGGGTGTGACCGACCGCTTCGCAGAAAGTTCCGCACCGCGGCCGGCCGCGACCGCGGTGCTGGAGAGGGTTCGGTTCGGGGTCACGGCAAGGCTGTACGCAGAAGCAGTCGGGGCAGATGAAAACCTGTCAGTCACAATGATACCAAACAGTTCTACTTTGAATTCAAGAGTTTTTCAACGTCCTTCAGGAACCCGGGCTCGAGCGGGTCGACGTCCGAGTCGCGGCTGAGCACGACGTCGCCCCGCCGGTCGACGAGGTACTTGTGGAAGTTCCACTTCGGGGGCTGGCCGGTTCGCGCCGCCAGTGCGGAGTAAAGCGGATTGACGTTTTTCGAGGAGCGTGCGCTCACGTTGGTCTTGGCGAACATCGGGAATCGCACCGCGAACTGGTTTTCGCAGAACTCGGCGATGTCGGTGTTCTTGCCCGGCTCCTGGCTGCCGAAGTCGTTCGACGGGAAGCCGAGCACGACCAGGCCCTTGTCCTTGTAGCGCTGGTAGAGCGCCTCGAGCGACTTGTACTGGGGCGTGTAGCCGCACTGGCTGGCCGTGTTCACGACCAGCACCACCTGGCCGGCGAAGCTGCAGAGATCGACCGGCTTCTCGTCCTGCAGCCGCGGCAAGGTGTGCTTGAGCAGGGGCGAGCACGCCGGCGCTGCCTGTGCCGGGGTCGGGACGGCGACGGCCAGCAGCACCGCCCAAAGGCCGTGAAGAACCGCGTTGGTCATGTTTTGTCCTGTTCAAACGATGGATTTCAGCCTATATTAGGTCATCCAGTCGGCTGGCACAACACTTTGTCCAAGACATGAGCGAGAGACCTTGATGAACGACCGCATCCCCGCCGGCCCGATCACGCTCTCCATCGCCGCCGTCGAACGCGACACCGGCCTTAGCAAGGACACCTTGCGCGTCTGGGAGCGCCGGTACGGGTTTCCGATGCCGCAGCGCGACGGTACCGGCGAACGCGCCTACACGCTCGACCAGGTCGAGAAACTCCGCCTCATCAAGCGGCTGATGGAAGCCGGCCACCGCCCGGGTCGCATCGTCACGCTGGCCTTCGCGGAACTGCAGCTGCTGAGCGACCAGATCGCCGAGCCCGCGCCGCGCGGCCGACCGGCCGCGCGGCTGGCCGACCTGCGCGGCCACGTCGATCTGGTGCGGCGCCATGACGCCCGCGCGCTGCGCGCCGAGCTCACGCGGCTGATGCTGGGGCTGGGGCTGGGCCGCTTCGTCACCGAGGTCGTGGCGCCGCTGAACACGGCGATCGGCGATGCGTGGATCCGCGGCCAGCTCGAGATCTTCGAGGAGCACCTCTATACCGAGAGCGTGCAGGTCGTGCTGCGCCAGGCGCTCGCGACGCTGCCGCCCGGCCCCGAGGACGGCCCGGCGGTGCTGCTGACCACCTTCCCCGGCGAACCGCACGGCCTGGGTCTGCTGATGGCCGAGGCGATGCTGGCCATCGAAGGTTGCCGCTGCACGTCGCTGGGGGTGCAGACGCCCCTGTGGGACATCGTGCTGGCCGCGCGCGCGCACCGCACGAATGTCGTCGCGCTCAGCTTCACCGGCTGCATGAACCCGAACCAGGTCTTCGACGGCCTCACCGAGTTGCGCGCCAAGCTGCCGCCGCAGGTGGAGATCTGGGCCGGCGGCAGCGCGCCCGTGCTGCACCGGCGCCGGGTCGGCGGCGTGCTGCCGCTGGCCACGCTGGACGACGTGCTGCCCGAAGTGGAGCGCTGGCGCGCCGCCGCGCTGGCCTGACGGGTATCGCCGGCACCGAACGGGGGGCGCCGACTAGAATCGGCGTCCCTCGCGAGGCGACATCACCATGCTCTATCCCGAACTCTTCAAGCAGCTCGAGGCCGTGCGCTGGAGCATGGACCGCGACATCCCCTGGGACCGTTTCGACGCCGCCCTGCTCAGCGAAGAGCAGGCGCAGACGATCAAGATGAACGCCATCACCGAGTGGGCGGCGCTGCCGGCCACCGAGATGTTCCTGCGCGACAACCGCGAGGACAGCGACTTCAGCGCCTTCATGAGCGTCTGGTTCTTCGAGGAGCAGAAGCACTCGCTGGTGCTGATGGAGTACCTGCGCCGCTTCCGCCCGGACCTGGTGCCGACCGAAGAGGAGCTGCACGCGGTGCGCTTCGAGTTCGACCCCGCGCCCGCGCTCGAGACGCTGATGCTGCACTTCTGCGGCGAGATCCGCCTCAACCACTGGTACCGCCGCGCTGCCGAGTGGCACACCGAGCCGGTGATCAAGGCGATCTACGAGACGCTGGCCAAGGACGAGGCGCGCCACGGCGGCGCCTACCTGCGCTACATGAAGCGGGCGCTGAACAAGTTCGGCGACGAGGCGCGCGCCGCCTTCGCGAAGGTGGGCGTGCTGATGGCCAGCGCGCGCCGCACGGCGCAGGCGCTGCACCCGACCAACCTGCACGTCAACGTGAAGCTGTTCCCGCGCGACACCATCCAGAGCCGCCTGCCCGACCCCGAATGGCTGGAGCAGTGGCTGGACAAGCAGATCCAGTTCGACACGGTCTGGGAAAGCAAGGTCGTCGACCGCATCCTGCACAACATGAGCCTGCTGATGGAGCGCAGCTTCGCCAGCGTGCAGGAGCTCAACCGCTACCGCAAGGAAGTGACGGCCGCGCTCGCCAAGTCCGGCGGCGCACAGCCGGCGGCCACCTAGGCCTTCTTCGCCAGCGCCGCGGCGTCGGCCTTGCGGTCGGCCGCCACCTTCACGGCCGCCGGCCGCTCGCCGACCAGCTTGGCGTAGCCCTTCCAGTCGACCCCGCCGGCCAGCAGCAGGTCTTCGCCGAGCACCAGCTTCGTCGCCTGACCCACCAGCGGCAGGCTGACCCAGGCGGCGCAGTCGGCCATCGTGAAGCTCTCGCCGGCGACGTGGGGCGCGAACTTCGCCAGCCGCTTGAAGGCCTGGATGTTCTTCGTGAGTTGCTTGCGCACGCGCTCCTTCGTGCCGTCGCTCACGGTGCCGCCGAAGAAGGCCTGCCCATAGAGGTCGCGCGCGACCAGCTCGAGGTGCAGGTCGATGAACGCGATCAGCTCGCGCACCTTCGCCGCCGCGTAGGGGTTGGCCGGGATCAGCGGCACCTGCGGGTAGGCCGCCTCCAGGTAGTCGACGATCACCTGGCTTTCGCACAGCGGACCCTGCGGCGTGCGGATGAACGGCACCTTGGCCAGCGGCGACGCCGCCAGCACGGCTTCATCGGTGGAGCCGGTGGCCACGCGTTCTTCGGTGAAGGGAATGCCCTTCTCCAGCAGCGCGAGCTTGACCTTGCAGTAGTAGTTGGACAGCGAGATGCCGCACAGCGTGATCATGGTGTCTCCTGGTGGGTGGGGTGAACTCTAGGCGCGGTTGACGAGCGCAATGCCGCCGGCCACCGCGGCCAGCGCGACGAGCAGGCGGGCCGTGACCGGCTCGCCGAGCAGCAGCGCGCCGAACAGCAGGCCGAACACCGGCGTCAGCAGCGTGAAGGCCGACAGCCGCGTGGCGGGGTAGTGGCGGATCAGCCAGAACCACGTGAGGTAGCTCGCGAACGTGACGACGATGGTCTGGAAGGCCAGCGGCCCGAGCGAGCGCAGCGTCAGCACCGCCGGCCAGCCCTCGCCGGCGGCCCAGGCGCCGGCCGCCAGCGCGGCGCCGGACACGCCAAGCTGCCACAGCAGCGTCTTCTCGGGCGCCGCTTTCGCGAGCCGGCTCGCGCGCAGCACCAGCGTCGTCAGGCCCCAGAGCGCCGCGGCCGCGATGCCGAGCGCGTCGCCCAGCCACTGGCGCGGGCCGGCGGCCGGCGCGACGAAGCCTTCGGCGAAGGCCCACACCACGCCCGCGAACGCCGCCACCAGGCCCGCCACCTGCGGCGGCCGCAGCCGTTCGCTCTTCGAGATGAACGGCATGCCGAGCGCGACGACGAAGGGCGCCAGGTAGATGAACACCGCCATGCGCGACGCGGTCGTGAACTGCAGGCCGACGAAGATGCACGCGAACTCGGCCGCGAACAGCAGCCCGGCGAGCAGGCCGCCGCGCGTGGTGCCGTCGCGTTGCCACAGCGCGATGCCGCGCCACGCCGCCCAGGCGGCGACCAGCAGCGCCGCCCCCAGCGAGCGCAAGGCCGCCTGCAGCAGCGGCGGGATCTCCGCCAGCGCCACCTTCGTCGCCACCTGGTTCAGGCCCCACAGCGCGCAGCAGGTCAGCAGCAGCACGACGGCGCGCGTGTCCAGCCGGTCCTTCCGATCCTCGCTCATGCGCCCGATTGTCGCGGCAGCCAGCGCGGCATCAGCCAGCACAGCAGCGCGCCGCCGATCGCGCCGCTCGTGTGCGCGAGCGGCGCGATCGCGATGTCCCAGCCTTCCGGGCGCACCAGTGGCGCGCCCCAGGGCTCGTCGAGCACGAGCTTCGTGCCCAGGCCGATCAGCAGGCAGACGCCGACCCAGCGTGTGCGCGGCGTGCGGCAGAGCTCGACCGAGGCCGCGGCAACGCCTGCGTGCATCACGCCCGACAGACCGCCGTAGTGCGCCAGCGGCGGCTGCAGCAGCAACACCCCGTGCGTGAGCGGCCAGGCCAGCGCCCACGCGAGTGCGGCACGCCAGTGCAGCCGCGGCACGACGCCGAGTGCACCGACCAGCGCCGCGCCGGCCAGGTTGCCGAACAAGTGCTGCTCGCTCCAGTGCACGAAGGCGGCCGTCCACCAGCGCCAGGGTTCGCTGAAGGCCAGCGCGGGCTGCCAGTCGAGCGCCATCGCCGGCAGCCACCACCCGGCGACAGCGCCGGCGGCCAGCAGCGCCGCCAGCGCGCCCCAGGCGCGGCCCGGCTCGCTCAGCCGAAGACCGCCTGCCACAAGGCGAGCACGGCGTCGCGCGGGCCGGCCAGGCGCGCGGGCTCGAACTGCGTCGGCTGTTCGTCCAGGCGCGCGCGGTGCTGTTCGCGGCGCAGTTCGCGGTAGGCGTCGGCCGCGGCGGCCCCCACGCCGGCGGGCAGCAGGCCGGCAGCCTCGGCGCGCTGCAGCAGCGCGATGTTGCCCACGTTGTCCAGCAGCGCGGCGTGCGCGTGGCCCTGCGCGAGCACGAGGTACTGCACCGCGAACTCCACGTCCATCATGCCGCCGGCGCTGTGCTTGACGTCGAAGCGGTCGGCTGGCACCGGGCGCGCGGCGCGCACCTTCTCGCGCATCGTGCGCACCTCGTCGCGCAGCGCGGCGGCGTCGCGGCGCGCGGTCAGCACGTCGCGGCGTGCCGCCTCGAAGCGCGCCGCCATGCGCGGGTCGCCGGCGACGAAGCGCGCCCGCGTGATCGCTTGGTGCTCCCAGGTCCACGCGGTGTTGTCGCCGCGGCCGCGCTGGTAGTGCTCGAAGGCGGCGATCGAGGTCACGAGCAGCCCGGAGTTGCCGTTCGGCCGCAGCGCGGTGTCGATGTCGAACAGCTCGCCGGCCGCGGTGCGCAGCGTGAACCACGTGATCAGCTTGCGCACGAAGGCGCCGTAGACCTCCTGCGCCTTCTGCGCGTCGGCCTCGTCGCTGTCGTCGAAGAGGAAGACGACGTCGAGGTCGCCGCCGTAGCCGAGCTCCTTGCCACCGAGCTTGCCGTAGCCGATGACGGCGATCGCCGGCGCCTCGCGGTGGCGCTTGTTGAAGCGCGCCCAGGCCCAGCCGATCGTGATCGCGAGGATGGCGTCGGCCAGCGCCGACAGGTCGTCGGCCACCTGCTCGACCGTGAGCCGGCCTTCGACGTCGCGCACCAGCGTGCGGAAGACCTCGGCGTGGTGGGCGTGGCGCAGCGCGTCGAGCAGCTTCTCCTCGTCGTCCTCGCCGGCGCGTGCCCAGGCGAGGCGGCGCGCCTCGAGGTCGGCGACGAAGGCGGCGGCGTCGAAGCGCTCCTGCATCTGGCGCTCGTCGGCCAGTTCGTCGATGACGCCGGGGTGGCGCATCAGGTACTGCATCGGCCAGCGCGCCAGGCACAGCAGGCGCAGCAGGCGGCGCTGCACCTCGGGGCGCTCGACCAGCAGCGCCAGGTAGTTCTCGCGCCGCAGCAGCGGTTCGACCCAGTCGACGAAGCGCACCGCGCCCTGTGCCGTGCAGCTGCCGTCGGCCATCGCGGCGGCGGCGTTCTGCATCAGGCGGCCCAGGCGCAGCCGGCTCTCGTCGCGCAGCGCGGTCACGCGCGGGTGGGTGGCCCAGGGCTTCAGGCGCTGCGCCAGTTCGGCCGGCAGGCGTTCGAGCAGCGCTTCGCTGTCCACCGGCAGCGGGCCGGGGCCGCAGGTGCGGCAGCCGTTGCGGCCGTTGCCGCCGCCGTTGCCGCCCTCGCTGAGCAGGGCGTCGAACTCGGCGGCAACGAACTCGCGGATCTCGCCCAGCTGGTCCAGCAGTTCGCAGGTGTCGCGGCCGGCGGCGCTGCTGCAGACGAGGCCCAGGCTCTTCGCGATCCAGCCGAGGTCTTCGTCGGCCATCGGCAGCAGGTGCGTCTGCTGGTCGTCGAGGAACTGGATGCGGTGCTCGACGCGGCGCAGGAAGACGTAGCCCTCGGCCAGGCGGGCGGCGGTCTCGGGCTTCATCAGGCCGCGCGCGGCCAGCTTGTCGAGCGCGCGCAAGGTGCTGCGCGTGCGGATCTCGGGGAACTGGCCGCCGCGCACCACCTGCAGCAGCTGCACGATGAACTCGATCTCGCGGATGCCGCCGCGCGACAGCTTCACGTCGTTGGCGCGCTCGGGGCGGCCGGCGGCGCGGCGCTGCGCCTCGTCGCGGATCTTGCGGTGCAACTGGCGCAGGCCTTCGAAGACGCCGTAGTCGAGGTAGCGGCGGTAGACGAAGGGCGTGACCAGGCTGCGCAGCGCCAGCGCGCGCCCGCTCGCCACCGCCTCGCGCGGCGCGATGACGCGGCTCTTCAGCCACGCGAAGCGTTCCCACTCGCGGCCCTGCACCTGCAGGTATTCCTCCAGCATCGACAGGCTCACCACCGGCGGGCCGGAATTGCCGTTCGGCCGCAGCGCGAGGTCGACGCGGAAGACGAAGCCGTCCTCGGTGGTGTCGCCGATCAGCGTGTACAGGCGCCTGGCGACGAGCGAGAAGTACTCGTGGAAGGACACCGGCTTCGGCCCGGCGGTCTGGCCGTCGTCCTCGTAGACGTAGATGAGGTCGATGTCCGACGACACGTTGAGCTCGCGCGCGCCGCACTTGCCCATGCCGACGATCCAGAAGTCGACGCGCCGGCCGTCATCGCCGATCGGCGCGCCGTGGCGTTCGTCCGCGTCGGCCAGCGCCTGCTCGAGCGCCACCTCCAGCGTGGCCTCGGCGAGCGCCGTCATCGCGAACGTGATGTCGAGCAGCGGCGCGCCCTGCTCGATGTCGAGCTCGGCCAGCCGCTCCAGCACGAGCTGGCGCGCCACGCGCAGGGCCGACGGCAGCTCGCGGCCGGCAGCCTGCAGCGCGCGCACGAGCGTGACGATGCCCTCGAAGCCGGGCGTGCCCGGCGGCAGCAGGGCGCGCTCGGCCGCGTAGCGGCGGCGCACGCGCTGCACGAATCGGCTGTGCTCGGCCAGCGCGCTGCGCGAGTCGGCTGCCATGTGGTTCGCCCTCCGGACGTTCTCGATTCCCCTGGCGGCCGATTCTGCCCGTTGTGCGCGCAGCGCGCCGACGCGCCAGAATGCCCGCATGAAGATCGCTGCCGTGCAGATGGTGTCGGTGCCCGACGTGGGGCGCAACCTCGAGGCCGCGGGCCGCCTCGTCGCCGAGGCCGCCGCGGCCGGCGCCGCGCTGGTCGCGCTGCCCGAATACTTCTGCCTGCTCGGCCGCCGCGACACCGACAAGCTCGAGCATGCCGAGGCGGCCGGCGACGGCCCGATCCAGCGTTTCCTCGCCGACAGCGCGCGCCGGCACGGCGTGTGGCTGGTCGGCGGCACCCTGCCGGTGCGCGCCGAGGGCGGCCGCGTGCTCAACAGCAATGCGGTCTACGCGCCCGACGGCACGCTGGCCGCGCGCTACGACAAGATCCACCTCTTCGCCTTCGACAACGGCCGCGAGCAGTACGACGAAGGCCGCACGCTCGCCCCCGGCCACGCGCCGGTGGCCGTGCAGGCGGGGGCGCTGCGCGTCGGGCTGTCGGTCTGCTACGACCTGCGCTTCCCCGAGCTCTACCGCGCGCTGATGGACCCGCCCTGCGACGTCATCAGCGTGCCGGCGGCCTTCACCTACACCACCGGCCGCGCCCACTGGGAGCTGCTGCTGCGCGCGCGTGCGGTCGAGAACCAGTGCTACGTGCTCGCCGCCGCGCAGGGCGGCACGCACGAGAACGGCCGCCGCACCTGGGGCCACAGCATGATCGTCGACCCCTGGGGCGAGGTGCTCGCCGTGCGCGACGAGGGCGAGTGCGTCGTCGTCGCCGAGGTCGACGCCGCACGCATCGCGCAGGTGCGCCAGCAGCTGCCGGCGCTGGCGCACCGGCGCCTGTAGCGCACCGGTCTCGCGCCTCAGCGCAGCCCGAACATCATGCGCCGCGCCAGCCAGTGCTTGGCCGGCGGCAGCGCGTCGAGCGCGGCGAGCGCGAGGCCGCGCGCGCCGGCCAGCCCGGGCCACTGCCAGGTGAAGCTGCGCGCCAGGAAGTCGGTCGTCGCGATCGTGCTCCAGCGGTCGGGCGCGCGCGCCCACTCGACGCTGCCGAGCGCGGCGTCGACATCGCGCGCGTGGCGCAGCGCGCCGACCAGCGCATGGGCGTCGCGCAGGCCCAGGTTCAGGCCCTGGCCGGCGACCGGGTGCAGCGTCTGCGCGGCGTTGCCGATGCGCACGGTGCGGCCATCGACCAGCGTGCGCTCGGCATTGAGCCCGAGCGCGAAGTCCTTCAGCGGCCCGAGGCCGACCACGCGGCCCGCCTCGGCCGGGAACACCGCGTTCAGCACCGCGATGCGCTGCGCCTCGGTGAGGCCGCGCACCGGGTCGTCGGCGCTCGGCACGCACCACACCAGCGCCCAGCGCGGCCCGCCCAGCGGCAGCAGCGCGGCCGGGCCGTGGCGCGTGAAGCGCTCGAAGGCGGTGCCGGCCGGTGCACCGTCGAGCGTGACGGTGCCCACCCAGGCGGTCTGGCCGTAGTCGCGCGCCACCGCCTTGCGCGCCTGCTCGGCGAACACGCCGCCTTCGGCGACGACGGCGAGGTCGAAGGTCTCGGCGATGCCGGCGTCCACCTCGACCGCGCCTGCCAGCGGCTTCAGCGCCGCCACGGCGTGGCCGAAGCGCGCGCGCAGGCGCTGCGGCTCGGCGGCCACCGCCGCCATCCAGGCCGCCTGCAGCGGCGCGACGACGCCGCCGTAGGACAGCACCGCGCCGAGCTCGGGCACGCCCAGCTCGTCGGCGCGGATGCGCACCGCGGCGCCGTTCCACGACGGTGGCTGCTGCGACACGTGCACCTCGAGGATGGGCTCGGCCGCCGGCCGCCCCACCAGGCGTTGCAGCAGCTGCACGCTGCCCAGCGACAGCGCCAGCGTGCGCGGGTCGCCGGACACGTCGCGCTCGGCCGGGCGGGCGTCGAAGACCGTGACCTGCGCGTGCGGCAGCGTGCGGGCGGCCAGCAGCGCCAGCGCCAGCCCGGCGGGGCCGGCGCCGACGACGGCCATGTTCAGCGTCGTGCGGGGAACCATGGGGCTATTATTCGCCGCACTTCGTGGGCACCGCAGGGAGAGCATGGCCATGGCGCTGATGGACTTCATCAAGAAACAGTTCATCGACATCCTCGAATGGACCGAGTCCGGCGACGGCACGCTGGCCTGGCGCTACCCGATGGCGGGCAACGAGATCCAGTACGGCGGCTCGCTCACCGTGCGCGAGAGCCAGATGGCGGTCTTCGTCAACGAAGGCAAGGTGGCCGACGTCTTCGGCCCCGGCATGCACAAGCTGACGACGCAGACGCTGCCGGTGCTGACCTACCTGAAGAACTGGGACAAGCTGTTCCAGAGCCCGTTCAAGAGCGACGTCTACTTCTTCAGCACGCGCCAGCAGCTCGACCGCCGCTGGGGCACGCAGCAGCCGGTGACGATCCGCGACAAGGACTTCGGCGCCGTGCGGCTGCGCGCCTTCGGCAACTACGCCTTCCGCGTTGCCGACGCCAAGCTCTTCCACACCGAGGTGAGCGGCACGCGCGAGCGCTACACCGTCGACGAGCTCGACGGCCAGCTGCGCGGGCTGATGCTGCAGCACATCAGCGACGCCGTGGCGGCCAGCGGCCTGGCCTTTCTGGACCTCGCGGCCAACCAGGTCGAGTTCGCGGCGCAGCTGAAGGAAGCCACCGCGCCGTCGTTCGCCAAGCTCGGCCTCGCGCTCGAAGGCGTGACGCTGCAGAACGTGAGCCTGCCCGAGGAACTGCAGAAGATCCTCGACCAGAAGATCGGCATGGGCATGGTCGGCGGCGACATGGGTAAGTTCATGCAGTACCAGACGGCGCAGTCGATCCCGAAGTTCGCCGAGGGCGCGGCCGGCGCAGGCGGCGGTGGCGGTGGCGGTGGCGTCATTGGCGACGCCATGGGCCTGGGCGCCGGCGTCGCGCTCGGCCAGGTGATGGCGCAGCAGCTGAGCCAGGGCCTGCAGCCGGCCGCCGCTGCCGCGGGCGTCAAGCCCGACGAGGTGATGGCGACGATCGAGAAGCTCGGCGAGTTGAAGTCCAAGGGCATCCTCACCGAAGAGGAGTTCGCGGCGAAGAAGGCGGAGCTGCTGAAGAAGCTCGTCTGATGCGGGTGGCGATCGGCCCGGCGCTGGGCCGCCCCGAGCCGGGCCCGCCCCCTCGGGGGGTGGCGCGGACGCGAAGCGTCAAGCCTGGGGGCTCGAAGTGACCCAGCGCGCCTACCGCGCGGCCTGCCCGAACTGCGGCGCGCCGGTCGAGTTCGCGTCGGCCGCGTCGGCGAGTGCGGTCTGCAGCTACTGCAAGAGCACGCTGGTGCGCGACGGCGAGGCGCTCACGCGCATCGGCGTCGTCGGCGAGCTGTTCGACGACCATTCTCCGCTGCGGCTGGGCGCTGCCGGCCAGCTGCAGGGCCAACCCTTCGCGCTGGTGGGCCGCCTGCAGTACGGCTATGCCGACGGCACCTGGAACGAGTGGCACGCGCTGTTCGACAACGGCCGCAGCGGGTGGCTGAGCGAGGACAACGGCGCCTACGTCTTCGCGTTCGACACCACGCTCGCGCAGGCGCCGGCGCTGGACACGCTGCGCGCCGGCCAGCGCGTCGCGGTCGGCGGCCAGGCCTGGGACGTCGCCTCGGTCGTCGTCGCCAAGCTGCTGTCGGCCGAAGGCGAGCTGCCGGCGCCGCCGAAGCTGGCCGGCGGCTTCGGCGTCGTCGACCTGCGCAACCCGCTCGGCGAGGTCGGCACGCTCGACTTCTCGCGTACGCCGCCGACGTGGTCGATCGGCCGCTCGGTCGCGCTGTCCGAACTGGCGCTCACCGGCCTGGCGGACACGAGCGAGAAGACGCTGAAGGGCCGCGGCGTCGAATGCCCCAGCTGCGGCAGCGCGCTCGACGTGAAGCTGTCGACGACGCAGAGCCTCGCCTGCCCGCAGTGCCGCGCCGTCGTCGACCTCTCCGGCGGCGTCGGCGCCGAGTTGCGGCACTACGCGCAGAACAACAGCGGCCCCGGCGGCCTGGAGCCGCAGATCGCGCTCGGCAAGACCGGCACGCTGGCGCTCGGTGGCACGCCGCTGCCGTGGCAGGCGGTCGGCTTCATGGAGCGCTGCACCGCCGACGGCGACGACGAGACCTTCTACTGGCGCGAGTACCTGCTGTGGAACCGCAGCGCCGGCTTCGCCTTCCTGGTCGACAGCGAGGACGGCTGGAGCTGGGTCAGGCCGATCACCGGCGCGCCCGCGCAGAAGGGCGACGGCGCGCGCTGGCAAGGCGCCGACTACCGCCGCAAGGAGAGCTACGGCGCCCGGGTGACCTGGGTGCAGGGCGAGTTCTACTGGCGCGTTCAGCGCGACGAGCGCGCGCTCGTCGCCGACTACGTGGGCGTCGGCCTGGCGGTGAAGAAGCGCCTGTCGCGCGAGCAGACCGGCAACGAGGTGACGTGGTCGGCCGGCGAAACGCTGGCCGCCAGCCAGGTGGCGCAGGCCTTCGGGCTGGCGGCGCCGGCGGCGCTGGCGCGCGACAGCGGCCCGGTGGCGGCCGCCAAGGGCGTGCGGACGCTGATCGTGCTGTTCGTGCTGCTCTTCCTCGTCGTCGTCTTGTTCAGCCGCTGTGGCGGCGACAACTGCGACGAGGTGCGCGCCACCTTCGGGCCGGCCAGCGCGGAATACCAGCAGTGCCAGCGCAACCGCAGCAGCGGCAGCGGCAGCGGGCGCAGCGGCGGTTCGTTCGGCGGCTGGTCCAGCGGCGGCGGCGGCCACAAGTGAAGATCAAGTGACGACAATGCGTCTGACCCCAGGAGGTCCGTGATGATGGGAATCGAGTGGCTCAAGCCCGGCGTGTTCTTCGGTTCGCTGCTGTTCGCCCTGCTGGGCGTGGCGGTGTTCTGGGTCTGCTTCGTCATCGTCGACAAGCTCACGCCGTACAAGCTGTGGGAAGAGATCGTCGAGAAGCAGAACGTGGCGCTCGCGATCGTGGTCGGCGCGATGTGCATCGCCATCGGCCTCATCGTGTCGGCGGCGGTGCACGGCTAGCGGCATGCCGAAGGCCGAACTGCGCGGCCGCCGCCGCCTGCTCGACGACTTCTTCAAGGTCGACGAGCTGACGGTCGCCGTCGAGCGCTTCGATGGCAGCGTGTCGGCGCCGCTGCGCCGCCTGGTCTTCGAGCGCGGCGACGCGGTGGCCGCCGTGGTGCGCCACCGCGACCGCGGCACGCTGCTGTTCACCGAGCAGTTCCGCGCGCCCACGCTCGAGAAGGGCCCCGGCTGGCTGCTCGAGGTGGTGGCCGGCATGATCGACCGCGCCGAGGCGCCCGAAGCGGCGCTGCGCCGCGAGCTGCACGAGGAGCTCGGCTACGCCGTGCAGCACCTGGAGCCGATCGCCACCTTCTATGTGTCGCCGGGCGGCAGCAGCGAGCGCATCTGGCTCTACTACGCCGAGGTCGCCGAGGTCACGCGCAGCGGGCGCGGCGGCGGGGTCGCGGCCGAGAACGAGGACATCCGCATCGTCGAGATGACGGACGCCGAGGCGCGCGCCGCGCTGGCGGCGGGCCGGCTGCCGGATGCCAAGTCGATCATCGGCCTGCAATGGCTGTTCGCACGCACGCGAAAGGCGGTTCCATGAACGAGGACAAGCTCACCTGCTTCGTGATCATGCCGTTCGGCGTGAAGGACGACCCGGCGCGCGGTGACAAGATCGACTTCGACGAGAACGTCTTCGCCCTCATCCAGGGCGCCGTGCAGGACCTCGTCGCGCGCGGCCTGCCGATGGAATGCGTGCGCGCCGACAAGATCGCCAAGGCGGGGCTCATCCACGAGCAGATGATCCAGCAGATCGCCGAGGCCGAGGTCGCCGTCGTCGACCTCACCACGGCCAACGCCAACGTCTACTACGAGCTCGGCGTGCGCCACACCATCCGCGACCGCGTGACCGTGCTGCTCAAGCGCAAGGGCACGCGGCCGCCGTTCAACCTGGCGGGCATGAAGTCGATCGAGTACGACCTCGACCCGGTGCGCATCGAGCGCGCGCGCGCGGCGATCGTCGAGTTCGTCTGGAACGGGCTGCGCTCGGGCGACCGCGACAGCCTCGTCTACACCGTGCTGCCCGGGCTGAAGCCGGGCCTGCCGTCGAAGGCGCTGGAGGACGCGGTCGAGTACTACGCGCTGCCCGGCGTGGCCGGCAAGCGCATCGGCATCGTCAGCGGCGACCTGCGCAACGTGAACCTCGGCGACCGGCTGAGCCGCGAGCCGATCGAGGTGTGGGTGAACTCCGAGAACCTCAACATGCAGATGGCGCGGCCCTACGAAGGCTCGATCTCGGGGCTGGTGCGCTACCTGGGCGCGGTGCGCGACGACACCGGCGCCATCGTCGAGGACACGGTGGCCGACGCCCTGGCCGCGAAGATGAAGGGCCGCCAGCTCGTCAACCCCGGCGAGGTGGTGTCCACCGGCGCCGGTGCGCTGCACCGCACGCACGGTGTCGAGCGGCTGTACCACGTGGCGGCGGCCTACGGCGTGGTCGGCAAGGGCTACAGCAGCATCGCCAACGCCGAGCTGTGCGTGACGAACGCGCTCGCCCGCATGGACCTCGAGGCGCGCGGGCTGGTCGGCGCGGCGGCGAAGGCGCCGAAGGCGGGCACGAAGCCGGTGCGCCGCCGCGCGCCGCCACCGAAGGCGCCTGGCTCGATCCTGTTCCCGGTCATCGGCGCCGGCACCGCGCGTGCGGACGTGCTGTCCAGCGCGCGGGCGCAGGTCGGCGCGGCGGTGGCCTACCTGCGCTCGCGGCAGGAGATCACCTGCGTCGACCGCGTCTGCTTCCTGGCACCGACCGCCGCCGTGCGCGCCGGCCTGCGCGCCGCGCTGTCCGAGCGCAAGGCGACGCCGATCGCCGATCCAGCGCCGAAGGCGGCGCGCCGGCGCTGACGCGTTCTCAGGTGTAGGTGACCCACCCTGCGCGCTCCGGCGCGTCCAGGTGCGGCAGGTGGTTGTAGCTGACGAGCGAGATGCCGCGCGGCCCGTAGACCAGCTGCGAGACGGCGCTGTTGCGCATCTGCATGTTGAGCTCGATGGTGGTGGCCACCGGCGCGCCGAGCACGTGGCCGAGCGCGGTGCCGATGGTGCCGCCGCTGCTGACGACCAGCACGTTGCCGCTGTGGCTGGCGCGCACGTGCTCCAGCGCGGCGACGATGCCGGCCACCCACTCGGCGTGCGTCGGCACGCCGGGCGGCTGCAGCTCGCCGGCGATCCACTTCGCGAGCGCCTCGCGCAGCGTGCGGAAGTGGCGCTTGTAGCCCTGCGGCGTCGTCACCTCGTCGACGATCTCGGGCAGCAGCGCGCGCACCAGCGCCTCGCCTTCGTACTCGTTCAGGCCGGGCAGCACCAGCGCGTCGGGCAGCGCGCCGTGGCCTTCGGTGAAGGCGGCCAGTGACTGCGCGTGGCGCCGCAGCGCGCCGCGCAGCACCGCTTCGAATTGCACGCCGCGTTCGGCGAACCAGGCACCGAGCGCGCGGCACTGGCGCGCGCCGAGTTCGCTGAGCTGGTCGTAGTCGGCGGCGCCGAAGGAGGCCTGGCCGTGGCGCACGAGGTAGAGCATTCCCATGGGGCGCATTCTGGCGGCGTCGCCGGCCGCGGGCTGTCGCCGCCGGGACCGCCTGGGTTACGCTCATCGCATGACCCCCGTGGCCGCCGCCCCGAACCGCATCGCGCCTGCCGAGGTGGCGCTGCTCGCGTCGGTCTTCGTCGTCGCCGCCTGCGGCCTCGTCTACGAGCTGGCGGCCGGCGCGCTGGCGAGCTACCTGCTCGGCGACTCGGTGCTGCAGTTCTCCACCGTCATCGGCGCCTACCTGTTCGCGATGGGCATCGGCTCCTGGCTGAGCCGCTTCGTCGAGCGCCAGCTCGTCGCGCAGTTCCTGCGTATCGAGCTGCTGGTGGGGCTGGTCGGCGGGCTGATGCCGGCGGCGCTGTTCGTCGTCCACAGCTGGCTGCCGGCGGCGGCGGTGGCGCCGTTCCGCGTGCTGCTGTACACGCTGGTGGGGCTGGTCGGCCTGCTGGTGGGGCTGGAGATCCCGCTCGTCATGCGCATCCTGAAGTCGCACTTCAGCGAACGTTATGCGCTCAAGGAGCTGGTGGCGCAGGTGCTCACCTTCGACTACCTGGGCGCACTCGTCGTCGCGCTCGCGTTCCCGCTCGTCTTCGTGCCGCACCTCGGGCTGGTGCGCACGGGGGTCTTCTTCGGCCTGCTGAACGCCGGCGTCGCGGTGTGGGCGCTGTGGCTGTTCCGCGCCGAGCTGCGGCGCTGGGGCGCGCACGCGCTGGCGTGCGCGGCGGTGGTGGCGGCGCTGCTGGCGGCGATGGCCGGCGCCGACCACCTCACCACCTGGGCCGAAGACCGCTTCTACGGCGAGCACGTGGTCTTCCGCGAGAGCAGCGACTACCAGCGCGTCGTCGTCACCTCGGGGCCGGCGGGCGTGCGGCTGTTCCTGAACGGCAACCTGCAGTTCCACTCGCGCGACGAATACCGCTACCACGAGGCCCTGGTCCACCCGGCGATGGCCGCGCACGGCGCGCCCCGGCGTGTGCTGGTGCTCGGCGGCGGCGACGGCATGGCGGTGCGCGAAGTGCTGAAGCACCGCGGTGTCGAGCGCGTCACGCTGGTCGAGCTGGACCCCCGCATGACCGATCTCTTCTCGACCCGGCCGCTGCTGACGACGCTGAACGCCGGGGCGCTGAAGGACCCGCGCGTCGAGATCGTCAACGCCGACGCCTTCGGCTGGCTCGAGCGCCAGCGCGAGGTGTTCGACGTCATCGTCGTCGACTTCCCCGACCCCACCAACTTCGCGCTCGGCAAGCTCTACACCACCAGCTTCTACCAGCTCGTCGACCAGCACCTGGCGGCCGGCGGCTTCGCCACCGTGCAGACCACGTCGCCGCTGATCGCGCGCAAGAGCTTCTGGACCGTCGTCGCCACGATCGAAGCCGCCGGCCTGACGGCGACGCCGTACCACGCGCACGTGCCCAGCTTCGGCGAATGGGGTTTCGTCATCGCCGGCCGGCGCCCCTTCCGCGCCGCGACGGCACTGCCGCCGGGACTGCGCTTCCTCACCGTCGAAGGTCTGCCCGCGCTGCTGCACTTCCCGCCGGACATGGCGCGCGTCGACGCCGAGCCGAACCGCCTGTCCAACCAGGGCCTCGTGCACACCTTCGAGGAAGAGTGGGGGCGGGTCCACCAATGAGGCGGCGCGCCGCGCTGGCGGCCTTGGCGTCGACGGCGCTGGCCGGCTGTGCGAAGCCGGCCGAATGGCAGGGCGGCTGGGTCGGCGCCGCACACGAACGCGGGCACCGGCTGAAGGGCGGCGCGCTGCCGGCCGCGGCGGTGCAGCGGCGGGCCGCGGTGCTGGTCGTCGGCGCCGGCATCGCCGGGCTGGCGGCGGCACGCGCCTTCGTGCGGCGCGGCGTCGACGACGTGCAACTGCTGGAGCTGGAAGACGCCCCCGGCGGCAACAGTCGCGGCCATGTGCTGGCCGGGCAGCGCTGCCCGCTCGGCGCGCACTACCTGCCGCTGCCCGGCCCGCAGGCGCGCGAGGTCAGCGAGTGGCTGCATGAGATCGGCCTGCTGCGCCACGAACTCGGCCGTACCGTGGCCGACGAGCGCCACCTCTGCCACAGCCCGCAGGAGCGCCTGTTCATCGACGGCGCCTGGGCCGACGGCGTGCTGCCGCCGGCCGAGCCGGCCTCGCCGACGCTGGCGCAGTACCGCCGCTTCGCCGCCGCGGTCGCGCGGGCGCAGGCGCTCGGCTTCGCGCTGCCGAGCCAGCGCGCGCCGTGGACGCCGGCGCACGCCGCGCTCGACGCCGTCACCTTCGAGGCCTGGCTGGCGCGCGAGGGCTTCGACGACGCCCGCCTGCGCTGGTACCTCGACTACGCCTGCCGGGACGACTACGGCGCCGGCCCGGGCACCGTGTCGGCCTGGGCCGGCCTGCACTACTTCGCCAGCCGCCACGGCTTCCACGCGCCGGGCGACGACACGGCCGAGCGCGAGCCCGTCTTCACCTGGCCCGAGGGCAATGCCTGGCTGACGGACAAACTGAGTGCACCGCTCGCCGGCCAGCTGCACACCGGCCGCACCGTGCTGCGGGTGGCCGAGCAGCGCCACGGCGTCGAGGTGCTGGCCTGGGACGAGGCGCGCGCGCAGGCCGAAGCCTGGAGCGCCGGCACCGTGGTGCTGGCGCTGCCGCTCTTTGCCGCTGCGCGCGTGCTGCAGGACCCGCCCGACACGCTGCGCGCCGCCGCCGCCCAGCCGCACGCGCCCTGGCTGGTGGCCAACCTGCACCTGGCGCGGCCGCTGCTCGACCGCCCCGGCGCGCCGCCGTCGTGGGACAACGTGCCCTTCGGCGCGCGCGGCCTCGGCTACGTCGACGCCAGCCACCAGCGCCTGGACCCGTCGCCCGGCCCCGTCGTGCTGACGGCCTACCACGCGCTGCCGGCGGCCGAGCGCGGCGCGCTGCTCGAACAGGGCTGGCGCCACTGGGCCGGGCGCGTCGTCGACGACCTCGCGCCCACCCACCCCGACCTGCCGGGCAAGGTCGAGCGCATCGACCTCATGCGCTACGGCCACGCGATGGCGGTGCCGGCGCCGGGCTGGCGCGGCCACCCCGCGCTGGCGGCACTGCGTGCGCAGCGCGGCCGGGTGCGCTTCGCGCACGCCGACCTCGCGGGCTACTCGGTGTTCGAGGAAGCCTTCAGCGCCGGCAGCGCGGTGGCCGGCTGATCAGGCGCCGATGACGCCGCCGTCGGTGCGCCGCACGACCACCGTCGCGGCGCGCGGGCGCTGTGCCGTGGCGCCGTCGGGCCAGCGGCTGAAGGCGGTGGGGTTGCGCGCGATCCAGTCGTCGCCGGTGTAGGCGGCCGGCCGGTTCGGATGGTTGCCCACCTCGCCCGGGTGCTGGATGTTGACGAACATCGTGCGGCGGTCGGGCGTCCAGGTGATGCCGGTGACCTCGCAGCCGTCGGGGCCCACCAGGAAGCGGCGGATCTCCTTCGTCTGCACGTCGGCCACCAGCAGCTGGTTGTTGCCGTTGCCGGCGAAGTCGCCGCTGTTGGCGAAGCTGCCGTCGGTCTGGATCCACAGCCGGCCGGCGGCGTCGAACGCGAGGCCGTCGGGGCTGTTGAACAGGTTGTCCAGCGTGATGTTGGCCGACGGCGCGCGCGCGTCGGTCACGCCCGGCTGGCCGGCGAGCACGAAGATGTCCCAGTCGAATGTGAGGGCGGCGCCGTCGCCGCCAGTCTCGTTCCAGCGCACGATGTGGCCCCACACGTTGTTGGCGCGCGGGTTGGCGTCGTCGACCGGCGGGCGCGCCGAGCCGGCGACCGTGCTGCCGTCGGCGGCGTTGGCGGTCGTGCCGCCGCGGCGGCTGTTGTTCGTCATCGTCACCAACACCTCGCCCGCCTTCTTCGGGTTGGCGGACACCCACTCGGGGCGGTCCATCATCGTCGCGCCGACGCGGTCGGCCGCCTGGCGGGCGCGGATCAGCACGTCGGCCTGGCTGGTGAAGCCGTTGGCGTCGGTGAGGCCGTTCTCGCCGTACACGAGCGGGATCCACACGCCCGTGCCCATGCGGTCGCCGGCGGCCGCGCCGGCGTCGAAGCGCGCCACGTACAGCGTGCCGTCGGCCAGCAGGTTGCGGTTGGCGGCGCTGGTGGGGTTGGCCGCATCGAAGGTGCCGGCGGAGACGAACTTGTAGACGTACTCGTTGCGCTCGTCGCAGCCCATGTAGACGACGGCCTTGCCGGCCGGCGTGATCACGAGCTCGGCGTTCTCGTGCTTGAAGCGGCCGAGCGCGCTGCGCTTGACGGCCTGGCCGGCGGGCGCGAAGGGGTCGATCTCGACGATCCAGCCGTGGCGGTTCGGCTCGTTCGGCGTCGCGTTGAGGTCGAAGCGCGGGTCCACCAGGTGCCAGCGGTAGCCGAAGCCCCCGGCGGCCAGGCCGTAGCGGTTCTCCAGCGCGCTCGGCGTGCGCGCGCCGTTCCAGCCGAAGTAGCCGTTGAAGTTCTCCTCGCAGGTGAGGTAGGTGCCCCATGGCGTGCGGCCGTTGCCGCAGTTGTTCAGCGTGCCCAGCACCACGGTGCCGCTGGGGTCGGCGGCGGTCTTCATCAGCTCGTGGCCGGCGGCCGGGCCCTGGATCGCGATCGGCGTGCTGCCGTGCACGCGCCGGTTGTACGGCGACGCGGCCAGGTGCTCCCAGCTGCCGTCGGCCTTGCGCCGCACGTGCAGCACGCTGAGGCCGTGACCGGCCTGCGCCTTGCGCGCCTTCTCGAAGGTGAAGGGCGCCATCCAGTCGCTGGCGTCGCTGTCCGGGGCGTAGAAGTACTCGGGGTTGATGTACTCGTGGTTCAGCACCAGCAGGCCTTCGTCGCTGCGTTCGCCGAAGCCGTCGCCGGCGGCGTTGAAGCCGAAGAAGGCCATGCCGTCGTGGTTGTCGCCGACCTGCTGCTCCTGCTCGGCGGCGCTGCCGCTGCCGTCGGCCTTCCAGGCCGGTGCCAGCGCACTGACCGGCGTGCCCCAGGGCACGAACGCGCTCGCCACGTAGCCGGCCGGCACCACCACGTCGCTGCCGCTGGACGCGGCCACCGCCGTGAAGCCCAGCGGGCGCTCGGCCGGTGCGGCGGTGGTGTCGTCGTCGCTGCCGCCGCAGCCCGCGAGGCCGGCCAGGAAGGGCAGCGTGGCCGCGCCCAGGCCGCCCAGCAGCAGCCGGCGGCGCGACGGGTTGGCGGCGATCGCGCGGTCGACGAGCTCGGTCAGCGCGGGGTTGGCGCCGGGGTTGCTGACGCCATCGTCATCGAGAAGGGTGCGGGGCAAGTGAGTCTCCGAAGGGGTGGACCAGGATGGAGATCGACTGTGCGCAGCGCCCGTGCCGGCCTGATGACAGCGCCGTGACCGGCGGGGCCATGGCGCGCGTTCATCGGCCTGTCACGCCGCGCGGGCAGGGGCGCTGCGCTACGCTTGCCGGCTCTTCCCGTCTGCCCCGGAGTGCCCCATGCAATACCGCCGCCTCGGCCGTGCCGGCCTGCGCGTCTCCACGCTCAGCCTCGGTTCCTGGATCACCTACCACCACCAGGTGGACGCCGGCGCCGCCGTCGAGATGATGGCGGCGGCCTACGACGCCGGCGTCAACTTCTTCGACAACGCCGAGGCCTACGCCGGCGGCCGCAGCGAAGAGGTGATGGGCGCGGCGCTGAAGACCCTGGGCTGGCCGCGCCTGAACTACGTCGTCTCGACGAAGTTCTTCTGGGGCCTGGACCGCACCGGCGACGCCGTCAACCGCAAGGACACGCTGAACCGCAAGTACCTCATGCAGGCGATCGACGGCTCGCTGCGCCGCATGGGGCTGGAGCACATCGACCTGATCTACTGCCACCGCCCCGACCCGCACACGCCGCTCGAAGAGACGGTGCGGGCCATGAACGACATCATCGTGCAGGGCAAGGCGCTGTACTGGGGCACCAGCGAATGGGCGGCGGCCGACATCCACGCCGCCTGGGAGCTGGCCGACCGCCATGGCTGGCACAAGCCGCAGATGGAGCAGCCGCAGTACCACCTGTTCCACCGCCAGCGCGTGGAGCAGGAGTACGCGCACCTCTACACCGACACCGGCCTCGGGCTGACGACCTGGAGCCCGCTGGCATCGGGCCTGCTCACCGGCAAGTACCAGGGCGGCATCCCGCCCGGCAGCCGCGGTGCGATGGAGAGCAACGCCTTCCTGCGCGATGGCCTGACCGACCCGCGGCGCAACGCGGCCGTGGCGGCGCTGGCGCCGATCGCGGCCGAGCTGGACGCGACGACGGCGCAGCTGGCGATCGCCTGGGCGGCGCGCAACCCGCGCGTCAGCAGCGTGATCACGGGCGCCTCGCGGCGCGAGCAGCTGGCGTCGAACCTCGGCGCGCTGGCCGTGATGGAACGGCTGACGCCGGAGGTGCTGGCGCGCATCGACGCGCTGACGAAGCCGCTGGCGACTTGAAGGTCAGCGGCCGGCGGTCTCGGCCAGCAGGTCGGCTTCGAGCATCAGGCTGTCGGCCAGGAACTTGGCGGCCCAGTTCAGGTATTCGTAGGGGCCGTACTCGCCCTGCACCGGGAACGAGCCCTTGACGCCGCCGCGCTGGGCCGCCGGGCCTTGCAGGTGCACGCTGCGGCGAACGAAGGCGTTGGCGCGGCGCGCGGCCTCGAACCAGTCGGCACGGCCGGTGATGCGAAACAGCAGCATCCAGCACAGCGCCACCTGCGCGGCGCCGGTGAGGCAGACCCAGTCGACGGTCGGCTTCCAGTCGGCGGCGAAGCGGCCGGGCAGCGTGCCGTCCGGGCCCAGCGCCCGCAGCAACGCGCTGGCGGTGCGCTCGGCGGCGGCCAGCAGCGAAGGGTCGGGCCGCAGCCGGTAGGCTTCGATCACGCCGCGCAGCGTGTAGCCCAGCGTGTGCGTCAGCGGCTGCGTGACGTCGCTCAGGCAGCAGCGGTCGAACCAGCCGTTGGCCGTCTGCCCGCCGAGCGCCCAGCGGACGTTCGCCAGGCCGGCATCGCCGTAGCCGCGGCCGGGGTCGACGCGCTCGGCCTCGAACAGGCCCCAGGCGACGTGCGTCTCGTACTGCTTCTCGCCGGCGGCGGCGAACGGGCTGCCGTAGCGGCGCCAGCAGCCGTCGGGGTCCTGGTGCAGGACCAGCCAGTCGGCGGCGCGGCGCATCGGCTCGCGGTAGCGGCCGGTCTCCGCCTCGGCGGCGGCCAGGCCGAGCAGGATCTGGCCGGTGTTGAAGGTGGTCGCCTGCACCGGCACGGAGTCGATGCGGCCGCCCTGGAACGCGCCGTCGGGCAGCTGGATCTTCACCAGCCAGTCGGCCATGCGCAGCGCACGCTCCCGGTAGTCGGCCTGGCCGGAGCGGCGGGCGTACTCCAGCATCGTCGGCACGATGTAGCCCGTGGTTTCGGGGTACGAGGTGGCCCAGCCCTTCACGAGGCTGAAGTCGCGTGCCACGCCGCCGTCGTGCGAGGCCGAGGCGTCCTGCGCGCGGCACAGCCAGGCCATCACCTCGGGCAGCACGCGCTCAGTGCCGGCGTCCAGCGCCGGCAGGCCGGCGGCGTCGCGCTGGCGCTCGAGCTTGGCCTCGCGCGGCAGCGCGAGCGTGTCGAGCGTGCGGCGGGCGTGGCGGCGCAGCGTCGGGATCATGCGGCGGGCACTCCTTCGAGCATCGTCTCGGCGGCCGCGTGCAGGTAGCGCGCGGTGCGGCGCTTGGCTTCGATGTCGTCGTAGACGCGCTGGGCGCGCGCGGCGTCCAGGCCGAGCGCGGCCGCCAGCGTGGCGGGCGGCACGTCGTGCTCGTGCGCCCAGAGCGCCAGGTCCATCTGCGCATACGGCAGCGCGAAGTAGAACTCGTCCTGACCTTGCGCCAGCGTGTAGGTGTCGGTGGTGGGCACCGCGCTGCAGATGGCCTCGGGCAGGCCGAGAGCGCGCGCCATGGCGTAGACCTGCGTCTTGTACAGGTGCGCGATCGGCTTCAGGTCGGCGGCGCCGTCGCCCACCTTGACGAAGAAGCCCTGGTCGTATTCCAGCCGGTTCGGCGTGCCGACCACGGCATAGTTCAGGCGGTCGGCGTGGAAGTAGTCCATCGTCTTGCGCACGCGCTGCTTGAAATTCGTCGCGGCGACGATCTGCAGGTACTCGCGCACCGGCAGCCGTGCCTCGTGCAGCGCGCCGGCGGGGTCGGCGACGACGAGCTTGAAGTAGTTGATGCCGCCCTCGAGCCCGCCGGCGATGACGATCTTGTTCTTCCAGCCTTCGCCGTAGGCCGGGAAGACACGGCGGATGGCCTCGTCGCGCTGGCGGTAGCAGCCCAGGCCTTCGAGCGCCGGCGCGATGTCGAAGACCTCGTGCGCGATGCCCAGGTGGCGCGCCAGCGCGAGGCCGCGTTCGGTGGAGAAGCCGCTCGAGTCGCGCTCGGGCATCAGCAGGCCGAAGACCTTGCCGGGGCCGACGGCGCGCACCGCGAGCGCGGCGCAGACCGAGCTGTCGATGCCGCCGGAGATGGCGACCACGAAGCCGCGCCGGTGCAGCCGGCGCACGAGGCTCTCGCGCATCCACGCGCCGATGCGGTCGGCCTCGGGCAGGCAGTCGAGCGCGAGGACCTGGGGGCCGAAGGGTGCGGCGGACATGGCCGCCCCTCAGCCGCGCTTGCGCGTGACGTAGGCCGCCACGGCGTCGAGGCTGTCCAGGTTCTCCGGCACCATCTCGTCGTCGCCGACCTTGATGCCGTAGGTTTCCTCCAGGTGCGCGATCAGCTCCAGGAAGCCGGTCGAGTCGAGCACGTGGTGTTCGAGGAACGAGTCGCCGTCGCCCAGCGCGGGGCCGCCGGCGCCCATGATGAAGTTGTCCTCGACATAGCGGCGCAGCTGCGCCTTCAGATCGCTCATGCTCGTGTTCCCACCCTTTGGTCGTTCATTGGCCGCGATTCATCGCTCACGCAGCGCGGCGTGGCGCACCTTGCCGGATTCGGTTTTCGGCAACTCGTCGACGATCTCCACCGTCTTCGGCGCCATGTGGCTTTCGAGGTGCGCCAGGCAGAAGCGGATGATCTCGCGCGGCTGCAGCATTGACCCCATTTTTAATGTGACAAAGGCCTTCACGGCCTGTCCCATCGCGTCGTCCGGCACGCCGACGACGGCGCAACCCGTGACGTCCGTCATGCGGTGGATGACGTCCTCCACCTCGCGCGGGGCGACCTTCTCGCCGCGTGTCTTGATGATGTCGTCGGTGCGGGCGACGAAGTACAGGTAGCCGTCGGCATCGGTGCGGAACAGGTCGCCGGTGTGCAGCACCCGCTCGCCTTCCTGCGGGCCGGGGCGCAGGCGGCGCTCGGTTTCCTCGGGGCGGCGCCAGTAGCCGCGCATCACGTGGCTGCCGCGTACGACGAGCTCGCCGGTCTGGCCGTGCGGCAGGCGGCGGCCCTGCTCGTCGGCCAGCCAGTGCTCCTGGTTGGGCATGCCGCGGCCGACGCTGCCGGGGCGGCGGTCCACCTCCTCGGGCGGCAGGTAGCTCACGCGCTTGCACTCGGTCAGGCCGTACATCGAGAACAGCCGCGCCTGCGGCCAGGCCTGGCGCAGGCGCTCGAGATGGCGCGTGGGCAGCGCGGCGGCAGCGTTGGTGGCGAGGCGGATCGCGCCGTGGTCGAAGCGGCCGAGCTGCGGCAGGTCGAGCAGCGCGCCGTACAGCGTGGGCACGCCGGGAAACACGGTGACGCGCTCGCGTTCGAGAGCTTCCGCCAACTTGATCGGGAAGGCGGCGCGCTCGAGGGTGACGGTGGCGCCCAGCCCCAGGCCCATCAGCAGGTTGTAGAGGCCGTAGCTGAAGGTGGGCGGCAGCGCGAGGCCGATGACGTCGCTCTCCGCGTAGCCGATGTAGGCCTGCACCGCGTTCCAGGCACTGACCATGTTCAGGTGCGTCAGCATCACGCCCTTGGGCTGGCCGGTGCTGCCGGAGGTGTAGATGAGCGCCGCGAGGTCCTGGTCGATGCGGCGCACCGGCCGTGCCGGTGGCGCCGCCAGCTCGAACTGCGCCGCGCTGCGCACGCGGCGCAGCGAAGGGCAGCGCGCCTCGACGCCCTGCCATGCCGCGGCCAGCCGTTCGTCGGCCAGCAGCACGCGGGCTTCGGTGTCGTCGATCACGAAGGCGAGCTTGTCGGCCTTGGTCGTCACGCCCAGCGGCACGACGACGGCGCCGATCACCAGCACCGCGTGCAGCGCGACGGCGTACTCGATGTCGCTTTCCAGCAGCAGCACCACGCGGTCGCCCGGTTCCACGCCGTCGGCCTGCAGCAGGGCCGCCAGCGCTGCCACGCGCTGCGCGAGTTCGGCGTACGTGACGCGTCGCGCGCCGGCGACGAGCGCGGTCTTCGCCGGCAGGCGCGCCGCGGCGGCCTCGAAGGCGTGGTGCAACAACCTCATGCCGCTTCGCCCCGCACCAGCTGCCGGTGCAGCGACATCGTCGAGACGATGCCGACGAAGGCCATGTTGTCGCCGAAGCCGATGGCGCGCCCGGCGGCGCACTTGTCGACCAGCTTGCCGACGGCCACGGGGTCGAAGAGGCCGGCGTCGTCCAGGCTCGTGCGGTCCAGCAGCGCTGCGGTGTCGTCGCGCAGGCGGCCGCCTTCGAAGAAGCAGGCGCTGTCGGGCGCGCGGTACGGCTGCTTGGTGCGCTGTCCGATCGACGGCGGCAGCTCGGCCGCGAAGGCGCGCCGCAGCAGCACCTTCTCCTTCAAGCCGCAGAGCTTGAGCCGGACCGGCAGGCGGCACGAGAACTCGAGCACGCGGTGGTCCAGGAAGGGGAAGCGGGCCTCGATCGACGCCGCCATCGCCATGCGGTCGCCCTGGCTCGACAGCAGGTAGCCCGACATCAGCGTGTTCGCCTCCACGTACTGGTCGCGCGCCAGCGCCGGCCAGCGCGCGAAGTCGGCCGGCAGCGTGGCGGCGAGCGCCGCTTCGGCGTCGAAGGCCTCCAGCCGCTGGCGCCATTCCGGGCGGAAGAAGGCGAGCACGCGGCGCGTGGTCTGCAGGCGCAGCATGTGCGCGAAGGCGGGCGAGGCGGTCTTGTCGAGCCCGCTGCCGAAGAAGCCCTGCGTCATCGCGCGGCCGGCGGCCGGCGAGTTCGCGAGGTACGGGTACAGGCGGCCGAGCAGTGCGCCGCGCCACTTCGAGCCCGGCGCGCGCGCCACGAAGCGGCGGATCGCGGCTTCCTTGAAGAGGTCGTAGCCGCCGAAGGCCTCGTCGGCGCCCTCGCCGGTGAGCACCACCTTGTAGCCGGCGGCGCGCACGCTGTCGGCCAGCAGCATCATCGGCACCGGCGCCGTGCGCACCACCGGCGTCTCGGCGTGGCGCACCATGCGCGCGAAGGCGGCGGCGATGGCGGGCTTGCTCGCTTCGATGGCCGAGTGGTCGGTGCCGAGCTTCGCGACGAGCGCCTGCTGGTGTTCGCGTTCGTCGAACTCGGCGTCCTCGAAGGTCAGCGAGAAGCTGCGCAGCGGCGTCTCGGTGCGGCGGCGGATGATGGTGGTGATGATCGACGAGTCGAGCCCGCCCGACAGGTAGGCGCCCACCGGCACGTCGGCGCGCAGCTGCAGGCGCACGGCGTCGACCAGCAGTTCGTGCAGCTCGTCGGCCCAGCGCTCGTCGCTCCAGGCCGGCGTGTCGGCGCCGAAGGGCCAGTCCCAGTAGCGTTCGATGCGCGTGCCGGCGGCGTCGACCGTCATCACGTGGCCGGGCGGCAGCACCTCGACGCCCTCGAACACCGAGGTCGGCGGCAGCGCGGCCCAGTAGCCGAAGACCGACGCGAGACCGGTGGCGTCCAGTGCGCGCGGCACCTCGGGCAGCGCGAACAGCGCCTTCACTTCCGACGCGAACGCGAGGCGGCCGTTCACGCGCGTGTGGAACAGCGGCCGGATGCCGACGCGGTCGCGCGCCAGCACCAGGCGCTGGCGGCGGCCGTCCCAGAGCGCGATCGCGAACTGGCCGTTCAGGTGGCGCACGAAGGCGTCGCCATGCTCTTCGTACAGGTGCACCAGCACCTCGGTGTCGGAGGCGGTGGCGAAGCGGTGGCCGCGCTTCAGCAGGTCGGCGCGCAGTTCCAGGTAGTTGAAGATCTCGCCGTTGAAGACGACCTGGATCGCGCCGTCCTCGTTGCCCATCGGCTGCGCGCCACCGGCGAGGTCGATGATGGCCAGCCGCGCGTGGCCCAGGCCCACCGGGCCCTGCACCAGCACGCCCTGACCATCGGGGCCGCGGTGGTGCAGCGCGGCGACCATGTGCTCGACCTCGTCGCGCCGCGGCGGTGCCGCGCCGGGTGCGCTCCAGAGGCCGGCGATGCCGCACATCGGGGTCGGCCCCTCAGCGCTTGGCGACCGCGCCGCTGTGGTCCAGGTGCATCAGCGGCACGCCGGGCTCGAGGTCGACGACCGCCGCGCCCCACGAGAGGCCGACGCCGTAGCCCAGCAGCATCAGCTTCTGGCGCGCCGTGCGTTCGGCGGCGATGCGCCGCGTGAGCGCCACCGCCACCGACGGTCCGCCGCAGTTGCCGGTGTCTTCCAGCACGATGGGCACGCGGTCCTCCGGCAGCCCGCACTTCTTCATCAGGTGCTTCATGATGAAGCGGTTCGACTGGTGGAACAGGTAGCTGTCGATGTCGCCGACGGCGCAGCCGGCGAGTGCCAGCGTGTCGTGGATCAGCGGCGGCACGCGCTTGATCGTGAAGTTGAAGATGCCGGCGCCGTCCATGCGCAGCGACAGGTCGCGCGGGTCGGCCGGCGTGCGGTCGCGGAAGGCGCCGCCGCGGATGATGAGCCCGGCATGGCCGCTGCCGTCGGTCTGCAGCACGAAGTGGCCGGTGCCCGTGCCCGCCTCGATCGCGGTGGCCGAGCCGGAGTCGCTGAACAGCAGCGTCGTCGCGTGGTCGGTGGGGTCGACGAAGCGACTCGGCGTCTCGCCGTGCAGCATCAGGATGCGCTGGTGGCCGCCACCCTTGAGCATGGTCGCGGCGATGTACAGACCGTAGGGGTAGCCCGAGCAGCCCAGCCCCATGTCGAAGGCCGCGCACTGGTCCGACAGGCCCAGCCACTGGTGCAGCAGGCAGGCCGACGACGGCAGGAAGTGGTCCGGGCTCTGCGTGACGAAGATCAGGCCGGTGATGCTGTCGCGCGCCCAGCCCAGGCGTTCGAGCAGCTGCTCGGCGGCCTCGAAGCTGAGGTCGGCGGCGGTCGTGCCGGGCGCGACGACGCGGCGCTCGCGCACGCCGGCCATCTGGACCACCTTGCGCACCTCGTCGGGGTCGAAGCCGGACGCCGGGTCCAGGTTGTCGGCGATGGTCGCCGGCATGCACGTGGCGACGCCCGCGATGCGGAACCCGTCGAGGGTGGAACGGCTCATGGGGACCCTTCAGTCGACGATGCGCGCACCGCCGTCGATGACCAGCGTCTGGCCGACGATGCCCTCGGCCGCCGGGCTCAGCAGGAAGCGCGTCAGGCGCGCCACTTCGGCGGGCTCGACGAAGCGGCCGCGCGGCGTGCGCTTCAGGCCTTCGGCGATGCGCGCTTCCTTGTCCGGAAAGGCGTCCCAGGCCTCGGTGAGCACGCTGCCCGGCGAGACGATGTTGACGCGGATGCCGTGGGGCGCCAGCTCGGCCGCGAGGTGGCGCGACAGCGACTCGAGCGCACCCTTGCTGCTGCCGATGGCGGCGTAGGCCGGCACCGTGCGCACCGCGCCCGCCGACGAGACGGCGACGATCGCCGAGCCGGCGCCCAATGCCGGCCGCAGCGTCTGCACCAGCTCGAAGAAGGCGCGCACGTTGAGCGCCATCGTGAAGTCCCAGTGGCGCAGCGTGAGCGCCTCGAACGGCCGGTGCACGCCGGTGGCGGCGGCATGCACGATGGACAGCCCGCCCGCCGGCAGCGCGGCCAGGCGTTCCTGCACGGCGGCCATGCCCTTGGGCTGCGCGAGGTCGCCGCGCAGCGTTTCCAGGGCCAGCCCTTCGGCCGCGGCGGCGTCGGCGGTGGCCTGCGCAGCGGCGTCGTTGCGCGCGTAGTTGGCGACGACCTTCGCACCGGCGCGCGCCAGCTCCAGCGCGATCGCGCGGCCGATGCCGCGGGTGCCGCCGGTGACGAGCACGGTGTGGCCGTCGAGGCGGCCGAAGGCATCGCTCACGGGGCGTCTCCTGCGAGGTGGCGTTCGAGCACGTCGTCGCGGTAGCCGGGCGCGAAGTTCTCGACCGGCATGAAGGTGAACATCAGCTTGCACTGCGCGACCGCCTTGCCGCCGACCTCGAGCCGGCACTCGGCGTTGGCGTAGCGCGCCTCGTTGGCCGTGATGTCGCCGACGAGCGTGCACTCGGTGCCCGGACGCACCCAGTCGCGGAAGCTGGCGGAGAGGATCTTCGCCAGCAGCGCCTTGCCGCGCGGCAGCTTCTGCGCGTCGAGCGCCTTCGCGGCGGCCTGGCCCATCATCTCGACGAGCAGCACGCCGGGCATCACGGGGAAGCCGGGGAAGTGGTCCTGGAACAGCTCTTCGTCGACCGGCACGGTGCGCGTGGCGACGCAGCGCACGCCGGGCACCAGCTCGGCGATGCGGTCGACGAGCACGAAGCGCATCAGGCCTCGGCCAGCTGGCCATGGCGGCGCAGCACGGCGAAGATGTCCTGCACGCTGGCCATGGCGTCGATCTCGTTCTCGTCGAGGTGGATGTCGAACTTCTCGTCGAGCGCGGCGATCAGCGACAGCGTGCCCAGCGAATCCCAGCCCGCGATGTCCTTGCGTTCGGTGGTGGGCGTGATGCGCGCCGCCGGCTCTTCGAAGACTTCGGCGATCCAGGCAATGACGTCTTGGTGGTTCATGGGCGGGGGGGTCGGACGAGGCCGGGGCAGGATAGCGGAATGACCCTGCCGGCGGCATCCCCAATGCGGGCTGGTCGGCGGTGTCCGCCGGCGCCGAGCGCTTGCGTGTGAACTGTTGCCGTCGCCGCGGCGCGTCAGGGGCCGAGTTCGTAGAACAGGTTGCCGTTGCGCTGCAGGTCGCGCGTCACGTCGACGGCGTCGCGCACCTTCACGGCCAGCAGCCGTGTCGCGCCCACGCGCTGCTCGGCGACCAGGCCCTTCGCGAACAGCGTGTCGTACAGGCGCTCGGGGCGGCGGCGGCGGATCGCCTCGCGCGCGAACGCGTGCGTGCGCACCGTGCCGGCGCGACCTTCGGCATCGACCACCGGCGCCTCGTAGACGGTCTCGGAGTACAGCGGGAAGGGCAGCGTCTCGTGCACCAGGTGCTCGAGGTAGTGAAAGAACGTGAAGGTGTCGATCGGCACGTTCAGGAAGACGACGCGGCCGTCGGCCTTCAGCACCTCCTCGAACGGCGTGCCGGGGCCGCACGGGTGGACGCAGGCGGGGTGCGTGGCAATGAAGCGCTGCGGATCCGGCCCGAGCACGGCGATCGGATGCGTCGGGTGCACGCTGCGTTGCACGCCTTCGCGGCGGCGGAAGACTTCCGAGACCATGCCCATCATCGATGGCGTCTTGCGCACGTCGAAGCGGCGGCCGCTCTCCAGCCAGTCGAGCGCGGCGTTGCGGTATGGCAGCGTCACCATCAGCAGGTGGCCGGTGGGGCCGACGGCCTCGGCGAAGGTGTCGATCAGCTCGCCGACGCTGCCGCGAAAGCCATGCTCGCGCGACCACGCGCTGTGCAGCATCACGGTGTCGCCTGGCTGCACGCCCAGCGCGCGCAGCGCGTGCAGCAACTCGACCGGCCCGTACGATCGGAACGTCGCCGCGTACCAGGCCCTGGCCGACTTCAGCTTCGCCTTCAGCGCCTTGCGCGTGGAGGCGGGAATCCACGAGGTCAGAGACATGACGCGCCCTTCACGCCCGCGTGCCGGCGGCCGGC